>NZ_JABFMQ010000023.1:0-64414 GCF_013359625.1 Herbaspirillum sp. C9C3 | reverse complement strand
AGCCCAGGGCGATCAGTGCGTACATGCTGCCTAGCACCAATCCGTTGATGATCTGCTGGAGGAAAATGTCCATGAATAACTCTTCGATCTAAATGGAAACAAGAAAAACACGTGGGTCTGCACCAAAGCGGACGCCGCGCGAAAGCATGTCGATTAGCAAAATCCGTTCCCGGCACTCGGGATCGCGTTATCACTCTTCATAAAAAGGGCAAATGCGTTCCACGCAAGCAGGCTTGCGGGCAGGGTCCGGAATCAGGAAATCAGCTGCTGTTGCCGCCGCAGCGGCGGGAGCAGAAAGCGGGGCGCCGACTGGGCGGACGCCCGGGAGGTCTTCGCCGGAAGCACCGGAGGGTGCCGGTGGGCAGATGCTGCTGCATATGAATGTCTCCCGTCTCTGGTTGACGCCGCGTTCGCGGCGCCCTGCCCTCTTTGGTGAGGGCTAGCGCTCGGCCGCCTTTTGGGCGGTCCGTCGATAATGGTGCGGAATTATACGCAGAAGATTCCAACAATCGAGCACAAACAATCGCCTGTTACAGAAGAAAGTGCGGTAAGACCAATGAATCGTCGGTGACTTCACAACACCTGTCGCGGAAATGAAGAAGGCCTGCATCAGCAGGCCTCTTTGCGCAAACGGCTGGTCGGTTTTTTGTCCGAACCTTCACATGTCCTCACATACTCCCGAGGGGCTCATGCGGATTCGGCAGACGGTATGCGGGCTCCCAGGCCCTTGGGCAGGGGGAAGGTGACGTTTTCTTCAATACCGTCCAGGACGCGCACACTGCGCGCACCGATTTCCTTGATACGGTCGATCACGGCCTGCACCAGCACCTCAGGGGCAGAGGCGCCTGCGGTCACGCCGATGCGCTGGCGGCCAACCACCCATTGCGGGTCGATCAGGGCGGCATTGTCGACCATGAAGGCCGGGACACCCTTCTTCTCGGCCAGCTCGCGCAGACGGTTGGAGTTGGAGCTGTTGGGGCTGCCCACCACGATCACCACCTCCACCTGCGGCGCCATGAACTTGACGGCTTCCTGGCGATTGGTGGTGGCATAGCAGATGTCGCCCTTCTTGGGCTCGGCGATGGCCGGGAAGCGCGCGCGCAGGGCCGCAATGATGTCGGCGGTATCATCCACCGACAGCGTGGTCTGGGAGACATAGGCCAGCAGTTCGGGATCAGCGACCTGCAGGCGCTGTACGTCTTCCACCGTTTCCACCAGGTGCATGCCGGCCTCGGTCTGGCCCATGGTGCCTTCGACCTCGGGGTGACCGGCGTGGCCGATCATGATGATCTCGCGCCCTTCGCGGCGCATCTTGGCCACTTCCATATGTACCTTGGTGACCAGCGGGCAGGTGGCATCGAATACCGTCAGGCCACGCTCGGCCGCCTCCGCCTGGATCGCCTTGGACACGCCATGGGCCGAGAAGATGACGGTGTTGCCGGCCGGCACATCGGCCAGCTCCTCGATGAAGACCGCACCCTTGGCCCGCAGATCATTGACCACGTAGGCGTTGTGCACGATTTCATGGCGCACGTAGATGGGCGCGCCGAACTGCGCCAGCGCACGTTCGACAATCTCGATGGCGCGATCCACGCCCGCACAGAAACCCCGGGGCTGGGCCAGCAGGATTTCAGCGTCGGCTTGTTCCATGGTCATGGTGATTCCCTTGATTCTTCAAAATATTGCGAGGACCGCATCGCCAAATGACGAGGCGATTACAGGATTCCTATGATTTTTACTTCGAACTTCAGCGTTTGCCCAGCCAGCGGATGATTGAAGTCGAAAATTGCGCCATCATCATCGATCGCTCGCAGGATGCCAGCGAAGCGGCCGCCACCGGGGGCGGCGAAGTCGACCAGGTCACCGACGCGATAGTCCTCATCCATGGACGAGTTTTCTTCCAGGGTGGCGCGCGAGATGCGCTGGATCAGCTCTTCACTGCGCTCGCCAAAAGCCTGGGCCGGTGTCAATTCAAAGGTCTGGTGCGTACCTTCGGGCAAGCCCAGCAGGCAGGCTTCGAGGAAGGGCGCCAGCTGGCCCTGACCGAACTGCAGGGTCGCCGGGTTCTCGTTGAAGGTGCTGACGATGTCTTCACCGTCCAGCGAAGCCAGGCGGTAATGCAGGGTGAGGTAGGCGTTTTCGGTGACGACGGGGACGGTTGAGCTGGACATGACGGGAATCGGGAAGGTGCACAGGAACCCGCTATTGTAAGCCACGTTGAGCCGATACGCCGCTGGCAGCTTCATCCGGGCGCGCTGCCAGTTGCTGCATCCGGGACTTCCTTGCGGCGGCGCAAGCCGACTGCTGCAATGCTGCGATGCTGCTCTGCGGCGTTTGCTGTGGGCGCTGACTGCAGGGGCTGCCGCGTTCTTCCCTCTCACGTGCAATCTGAATGAAAGGAGATTCACCTCATGACCATGTCCCTCATCGATTGGCCCAAGCAGCAGCGGCCCCGTGAACGCCTGCTGGAGCTGGGCCCGGCCGCCCTGTCGGATGCGGAACTGCTGGCGATCTTCCTGCGCGTGGGAACGCCCGGCAAGAGCGTCATGCAGCTGGCCATGGAACTGTTGCAACGTTTCGGCTCGCTGGAGAAACTATGCAGCGCTGTTCAGCGCGAGCCCAGTCTGGGCAGCGGCCTCGGCCCGGCCAAATGCGCCCAGTTGTCGGCTTCCCTGGAGTTGGCCAAGCGCGCCATCCACGGCGACCTCAAGCAGGCTTCGGCCCTCAATTCAACCCGCGTCGTGGGCGAATACCTGAAACTGACCTTCTTCGGCAAGGAACATGAATGTTTCGTCGCGCTCTTCCTGAACATGCGCAACCACCTGCTCGGCACGGAAGAACTGTTCAGAGGGACGCTGAACCATACGACCGTCTATCCCCGCGAAGTGATCAAGATGGCGCTGCGTTACAACGCCGCTTCGGTCATCGTGGCCCACAATCACCCGTCGGGCGACCCCCGCCCCAGTGACGCCGACCTGAGCCTGACCAAGACCCTCAAGAAAGCCCTGGAGGTCATCGACGTCGAGTTGCTGGACCATATCGTGGTGGCCGGGACACGCCTGTACTCCTTCGCCGATCACGGCAAGGTGTGAATCCGGAACCGGGAAATCGGCCGCAAACCCTTGCCTGTACTGGGATTGCGTCACTGACGGGAAGACTGGAAAGACAATGCTTCTTAAATTGTTAAATTCACTTGACGCATCAAGACACAATTGTTTTTCGCAAGTCATTGAAAAAGCAGAGTTTTTTCCATATACTCTCGTTTTTCCCAAATTCGGAAATTTTTAAGGAGTCTCACATGGCACGTGTCTGCCAAGTCACCGGGAAGGGGCCGATGGTCGGCAACAACGTTTCCCATGCAAACAACAAGACCAAGCGTCGTTTTCTGCCCAACCTGCAGAACCGCCGCATTTTCGTCGAATCCGAGAACCGCTGGGTTTCGCTGCGTTTGTCCAACGCCGGCCTGCGCGTGATCGACAAGATCGGCATCGATGCCGTTCTGGCCGATCTGCGTGCTCGTGGCGAAAAAGTCTAATTAGCAGAGTAAAGGAAATCTATCATGGCGAAATCCGGCCGCGACAAAATCAAACTGGAGTCGACCGCAGGTACTGGTCACTTCTACACCACCACCAAGAACAAGCGTACTACGCCCGAAAAGATCAGCATCATGAAGTTCGATCCCAAGGCACGCAAGCACGTGGAATACAAGGAAACCAAGATCAAGTAATTGATCCCGGTTTCACTGTCAAAAAACCCGCAGAGTTCTCTGCGGGTTTTTTATTGCCCGTCGCGCCGTCGCCATCGATCCGCGGGACCTGGTCACAGCAGCTCAGCGTCAGGGGCGCCCTGTCGACGGGGCTGACGGCTTTGCTCCCCTCTCGCGGTTTTTGACACGAACCTTCACCTCCGCACAGACAGCAGTCAAAGAAAAACCCCGCAGATTGCTCTGCGGGGTTTTCCTGGTCTTTTCCTTCATATCCGGCTTTTACCCCGGAGGAATTGTCCAGCCTTGGCGGATCAGGCGTAGCTGCGCAGTCGCAGGGCGAAGTCACGCAAGGCCTTCACACCGGATGCCTCGGCGCGGGTGCACCAGTCCTGCAGTTGCTGCAGCAGTTGTTCGCGCGTGGAGTGCGAACGTTCCCAGATGGCGCTGAGCTCGATGCGCATCTCGTGCATGGTCTGCAGAGCCTTGCTGTGGGCGAACAGTTCCGACAATTGCTGCTTCTGGCCGTCTTCCAGACGGGCAGGTTCACGTTGCAGCAGCTTCTTGGAGGATTTCAGGAAGCGCGATTCCAGCTTGGCCTTCTCGATCAGGTGATCGAGCTCGTCCTTCCAGGCGGTCTTGAGCGAACGCGCATACTTGGCGGTCACGTCATAGCGGTTGGCGATCACGGACTGCAGGGTATCGAAGTCGATCACCGACTTCTGGCTGTCGAACTTGGGGACGGGAGCCACCTTCTTGACCTTCGCCAGGCCGACGGTCTCCAGGATGCGGATATACATCCAGCCGATGTCGAATTCATACCACTTGGCCGAGAACTTGGCCGAGGTGCCGAAGGTGTGGTGATTGTTGTGCATTTCCTCGCCGCCGATGATGATGCCGATCGGGAACAGGTTGGTGGCCGCGTCATTGCAATCGTAGTTGCGATAGCCCCAGAAGTGACCCAGGCCATTGACCACGCCGGCCGCCCAGAACGGGATCCAGGCCATCTGCACGGCCCACACGGTCAGGCCGATGGCACCAAAGAGCAGCACGTCGATGATCAGCATGATGCCCACACCCTGCCAGCCGTACTTGCTGTAGATGTTGTGTTCCAGCCAGTCGTCCGGGGTGCCGTGACCGAACTTCTCCATGGTCTCGGCATTCTTGGATTCACTGCGGTACAGCTCGGCACCCTGCCACATCACCTTGTTGATGCCGCGCGTCTGCGGGCTGTGCGGATCCTCCTCGGTCTCGCACTTGGCGTGGTGCTTGCGGTGGATGGCGGCCCATTCCTTGGTCACCATGCCGGTGGTCATCCATAGCCACAGACGGAAGAAGTGGCTGGGGATCGCGTGCAGTTCGAGCGCGCGATGCGCCTGGCAACGATGCAGGTAGAGAGTCACGCCCACGATGGTGATGTGCGTCATCACCAGGGTGTAAATGACAATCTGCCAACCGGTCGCGTGCAGCAGGCCGTTGGCAACAAAGTCGAGGATCGCATCAAGGGTCATCAGTACAACTCCAAATAGAAAACAACTATCGGACTACAAAACAGGATTATTACTTGTTCCGTGAAAATGGTTTTATTTTCTTTTAATTGCCGGGCATTGTACGCGAATTCTGCGGCCCTGGGCCATCAGGAATTTCCTGGCGCGTACTTTGGCGGAAGCTGCGCTCATCCATGATGCGAATATCGCGCTTGGGATGCGCCACCTGGATGCCGTGTTGCTTGAAAGCAGCCCAGATGGCCCGGTTGACGTCGGAGATCACATTGAGCCGGCCATTTTCCGGGTCGGTGATCCAGAATCCCAGCTCCAGGTCCAGCCCGTCGGCACCGATCTTGAGCAGCAAGGCTTGCGGGGCGGTCTGCTGGGACACCCGCTGCACTCCAAGTGCGGCCTGTTCCATGATGGACAAGACCGTTTCCACATCGTCCTGGTACAGAATTGTAAGCTGTGTAGCCAAACGTACAATGCGATGGGTCAAGGAATAGTTTTGTACCGGATTGGAGACAAAGAGTTCATTGGGCAACACCGATTCGATCCCGTCCAGCCCTTCCAGGATGGTATAGCGGGTATTGATCTGGGTGACCTTGCCGAAATATTTATCCACGGCAACCATGTCGCCGATGACCATGCTGCGCTCCAGCAGGATGACGAAACCGGAAACATAGCTGCTGGCAATCTTCTGCAGGCCCAGACCGATACCGACGCCCAGCGCGCCGCCGAAGACCGACAGCACCGTCAGGTCGATCCCCACCAGCGACAGGCTGACCAGGAAGGCCACCAGGATCAGCAAGGCCCGCATCATGCGCGCCACCACCGTGCGCAGCGAGGAGTGCATGCCGCTGAACTTCATGAGGCGGTTTTCCACCACCGTCCCTATCCACAGGGCAATGATGAGCGTGACCAGCACCGACGCGGCGCCTTGCAACATCGTCAACAGTGAGACCTTGTGACGCGCCAGCGGCAAGGTCGTGCTGTCCAGGTAATCGACGAAATCGGGCCACAGGCCGGTAATCCAGAGCACCACGCACAGCCAGACCAGCAGCGCGATGACTTTTTCCGACAGGTGCAACAAGGCACCGATGGTCGCATCCTTGACGAAAATGCCACGCAACACGTAGAACACGAAACGCATCGCCACCTGGGCGATGGTCAGGGGAAACATGATTTCCCACAGCGTGACGGCATGGTGGCCACGCTTCAAGATGGCATACGCCGCCGCCAGCAGGCCCAGGGCCAGCAGCGGCGAGAGTACGCGGGCAAAACTCTTGACGCCGATCTGCATCACCAGCGACTGCTCCTGGCCATCGGCCGGCAGCACGAAGCGCGCACGCAGCCAGCGCGACAGACCAATGCCGCCCAGCAACGAGAGCGCGATCACGACCAGCTGGCGCAGCAGGTCGACGGTACTGATATCGGTGAAGAGGGAAAAGAAATGATCGGTCATGGCTGGCCGGGTGGGCAGATCGAGTCGAAGCGGGCCGGATCAGGGCGCGGCCTGGGCATCCTGGCGATGACGCTGCCAGTTGCTGGCGTAGCGGGCGGCCAGCGGCGGGTTCTTGCCGAGGATGAGGACATTCTCGGCGTTCTTGTGCTGGGCTGACCAGGTAAAGTTGTAGCTGCCCGTGATCACGGTGGCGGTCGGCAAGGCGGCATCGATGATGATGACCTTGTTGTGGGCATTGCGGTAAGCGGTTTCCAGCCACACCGGAATCCCGGCTGAGCGCAACTGGCGCAGGCGGTCCTCGGAGTTCCTGTCGAGCTGGCCGGCATCCATCAGCACGCGCACATCAACACCGCGCTTGCGGGCAGCGACCAGGGCATCGGTGATGGGACGACTGGTCAGCAGATAGGCCTGCATCAGAATCTGGCGATGTGCGGCTTGAAGCTGGCCGACGATCAGAGCTTCGATATCATCCCAGGGCGCAAAGGCGGACTGGATCGTCCCCTGTGCCGCCATGACCGCTGGCGGCGGCAGCGCTTCCCTGGCCTGCAGGCCGGGCACGGCAGCTACCGCCAGCAGGCCGACGGCCAGACAAGGCATCCAGACCCGGCGCATCATGATGCGGCGCGGCGCTCCAGGACGGCAGCGAAGAAACCGTCCGTCTGATGCTGATGCGGCAGCAGCTTCAGGAAGTCGCCGGTATCCAGCGCAATCTTCTGCTCGGCCAGCACTTCGCTCATCGGACGCAGCGTAAAGTCGGGATGCGAAGCCAGGAAGTCGGCGATGACTTCATCGTTTTCCTCTTCCAGGAAGCTGCAGGTGCCGTACACCAGGCGTCCGCCCGGACGCACCAGGCGCGCGGCGCTAGCCAGGATCGAGCCTTGCTTGGCACGCATTTCGGTGAGCGTCTCCACGCTCTGGCGCCACTTCATGTCGGGATTGCGGCGCAGGGTGCCCAGGCCGCTGCAGGGCGCATCGACCAGCACGCGATCGAGCTTGCCGGCCAGGCGCTTGACCTTGGCGTCGTTCTCGTGGGCGATCACCACCGGATGCACGTTGGACAGGCCACTGCGCGCCAGGCGCGGTTTGAGCTTGGCCAGGCGCTTTTCGGACACGTCGAAGGCATACAGGCGGCCGGTATTGCGCATCAGTGCGCCCAGTGCCAGGGTCTTGCCACCGGCACCGGCGCAGAAATCGACCACCATCTCGCCGCGCTTGGCACCGACGATCTGGGCCAGCAACTGGCTGCCTTCATCCTGCACTTCGATGGCGCCATCCTTGAACAGCGGCAGGTTCTGCAGGGCCGGCTTCTTGAACACGCGCAGGCCCAGCGGGGAATACGGGGTCGGCTCGCAGGCCACCGGGGCCTTGGCCAGTTCGGCCATGACCGTGTCACGGTCGGCCTTGAGGGCGTTGACGCGCAGGTCCAGCGGTGCCGGACGGTTCATGGCATCGGCCAGTTGCAGGGTGGCTTCCTCGCCCATGCGGGCGACCAGCTTTTCCCACAGCCAGGGCGGCAGGTTGCTGCGCATCTGGGGCGCCAGCTGGGTGCGGTCGATCTGGGCGACGCGCTCAAGCCACTCGGCTTCGCCTTCCTGCAAACCGGCAATGGATTCGGCGCCGACTGCATCGGCCAGGCCCAGCAGGGCCAGGCGGCGCATCATGGGGCCGCTGCCGGATTCGGCGAAGTTGGTCAGCACCGTCTTGTTGCGCAGCAGGCCGTAGACCGCTTCGGCGATCACGCCGCGCTCGCGACTGCCCAGGCGCGGATTGTCACGGAAGTAGCGCGACAAGGTGACGTCGGCCGGGCCGGTAAAGCGCAGCACTTCACGCAGCAGTTCTTCGGTATGGGGGATGATCGCGGGAGGCAATCTCATGCTAGGTCCTTCATGTTCAATTCAAGATAAGAGGGTGCGCGGCGGCGTTGGCTCGTTTGCGCTTCAGGCGTCGGCGGCCAGCCGCACGCGGGCGCCGTCCAGCGCCAGGCGGCCTTGCACGAACCAGCGCACGGCGCGCGGATAGATCACATGTTCCTGTTCCAGGACACGCTCGGCCAGGGTCTCCTCACTGTCCTCTTCCAGCACCGGCACGGCGGCCTGGGCCACGATGGGACCGTGGTCGAGGTCGGGCGTGACGAAGTGCACGGTCGCGCCGTGCAGCTTCACCCCGGCGGCCAGCGCCTGGCGGTGCGTCGCCAGGCCCGGGAAACTGGGCAACAGTGACGGGTGGATATTGAGCATGCGGCCCTGGTAATGGTTGACGAACGGTGCCGTCAGGATCCGCATGAAGCCGGCCAGCACCACCAGGTCCGGCGCGAACGCATCGATCTGCTCGCGCAGGGCGGCATCGAACTGGTCGCGCGTGGAATAGTCGCGGTTGGCCACGACGGCGGTCGCAATGCCGTGGCGGGCGGCAAATTCAAGCCCGCTGGCGTCGGCGCGGTTGCTGATGACAGCGGCGATTCTGGCAGGCCACCGCTCGGCCTGTGCAGCACGGACGATGGCTTCCATATTGCTGCCTCGTCCGGAAATCAGGATGACAATGCTTCTCATGGTGTGCGCATTGTACCTGCTGGCGGCCTCTCCGCCGCCGGTTTTCACGATGTGAAAGGTCCGGCGTGGCGTAAAAGGTTTATCAAAATGTGAAGAAAATTTACTGGAAGGAATAGAACACGCGGAACGGCACCTTCTTTTCGGCCCAGTAATCGGCCGCATCGCGGAAGACATCGAGCAAGGTCTCGCGCGCTTCCTTGTCGAATTTCTGGGTGTTGGGCAGTTGCTCCAGCACCACGACGAACCCGATCTGCTTGCCGGCCTTGTGGGTGAGGTCGGTCAGACAGTCATGCAGGGCATCGAAGTTCTTGCCGAAGTGCCGGGGAAACTGGAAGGCGGTGGCGATGGTGGTCAGCACCTGCTGCTTGGTCACGGCCTCGGCGCAATAGGCATAGAGAAAATGCTGCTGCAGGTCGGCGGCCTCCTGCTGCAGCTCGGTCACGCGGAAGGCGCGAATCGACTGCACGATGTTGGGCGGCACCGTTTTGAACAAACTCATTTTCCCTTCAGTATCCATAAGCGGGGCAGTGTGGCTATCGTAGTTGTCGTAATTGTCTGGAGGGTGATGGCTGACCTGGCGGAACTGCCGTGACGCTGGTTGCAGCAGGACCTGCGAGCCCTGCCCTGCTCCCGCACAAGATCAATCGCGTATGCGGCGGAAGGTCTTGTAATGGTCACTGGTGTAATAGTATTCGCCCGAAGTGGCCGGTTCTCCCCCGCTGACGATGCGACGGGCGCCGCGATTGCGGGCGCGCGGCGTCTTGACCGTGTATTCGCGATAATACCCGCGCTTTTGCCTGGGCAAAACCCCTTCATAGTTGCCGAAGACCGCGCCATCCTTTTCATACGGGAAAGGGCCGCCCTGACGGATCAGGGCCATGGTCTGCTGGGCTTCGCGCGGCAGCTGGTCGAGGTTGACCTCGGGCAAATTGCCCGGTACCGGCCCCTTGGCATGGACCGGCGCTGCCAGCATCAGCGCCGTCAGAAGAACCAGCCAGTAGCGGGCGAAGAAGGAAGAAATGAAGCGGGCTCGCATTTGCATCGTCTGCATTTATTCTGTTAATTGCAATTTTGTCAATTAATGGCAACAGCACTCGGTAGATTAACCCGTTGCTTTCGGCTAGGCAACCACGGCAGGCGAGGAACTTGACCGGCAGCAATTCAGGCAGAGGCTTGGAGCAGTTGAGCGGTATCCGGTTCAAAAAAGGCCAATACCTCCTCACGCTTGGCGTAGGTATCGCTTTGGCCCAGGGCGATCAGCTCACGTGTGAAGCTTTGTTCAAACAGCAGGTAGGAGGCCAGCGCCGAGCCGCGGACCTCGGTGGCGCCGATGCCACCCAGCATGGTGCGGATCGGGCGCGGCAAGCTGCCGACATGGCGGCTGGCGATGCTGTCGATGCGCTGCGAGGGCGAGATCACCAGGGTGCGGATGGGTTTCAAGGGCGTATGGCGGCGCTGCTCATCGTTCAGAACCGACAAGGTCTGGTTGACCCGGTTGATACGTTCGATGTCGGCGGAGAGGCCATCGAGGAAGATGCCCGACATCGCGTGCCCCGCCACCTGCGCCAGGCTGGGGTAGTGCGGGGTATGGGTGGGTGCCTGTTCGCCCTTCTCGCCCATGCGTCCGGCCCCGATGATGAGGACCTTGGTGGCGCCCAGGTGGATGGCCGGGGAAATCGGCGCAATCTGGCGCATCGAGCCATCGCCGCAATACTCGCAACGCCCGTCGATGTACACCGGAATGGCCGGAAAGATGAAGGGAATGGCTGAAGAGGCCAGCAGATGATCGATACCGATCTGGTCGCGCATGGCCAGGCGCTGGGTGCGGCGCCAGGGTTCGATCTCTTGCGCACATTGATAGAAGGTGATGTGCTGGCCGCTGGTGTAGGACGAGGCGGTCACTGCCAGCGCATGCAGCTGGCCTTCGGCCAGCGCGGCATCGAGTCGCGGCAGGTCCAGCAGACGGTGCAGCATGCTCACCAGCGGGGTATTGTCCAGCAAGGAATTGGGCGGGTTGGCGCGCCATTTGCGCAGCAGCCACCCGAAGGAGAACAGGGACAGCCAGCGCGCGCCCGAGCGGATCACGCCCAGCGAATCGGCGCGGTACACCTGCTCCACCTGAAAATTGCTCCATACCGCCATCAGCTCGCGCACGGCTTCGCCGAAATCGTCAGCCCGGCAGGCCAGCGCGGTGCCGTTGATGGCGCCGGCCGAGGTACCGCAGATGATGGGAAAGGGATTGCTGTGCACCGGCCAGCCGGCTTCGAGCAGGATCATCGAGAGGGCGTTGAGTACACCCACCTGGTAAGCTGCCCGCGCGCCGCCGCCGGTCAGGATCAAGCCTGTTTTGTGTTCCATGGTCTCCATGAGGGGAGCTTATCAGCAGGCCCCTCATCGTGGACAAGAGAATTGGCAGGCAAATGCCGTCTATTTGGGCTGCATGCGGATGGCGCCATCCAGACGGATGGTCTCGCCGTTCAACATCACGTTCTCGATGATGGTCCTGGCCAGCTGCGCGTACTCGCTGGCCCGGCCCAGGCGCGGCGGGAAGGGTACGGCCTGGCCCAGCGAATCGCGCACTTCCTGCGGCATGGCCAGCATCATGGGGGTCTCGAAGATGCCGGGGGCGATGGTCATGACGCGAATGCCGCTGCGTGAAAGATCGCGCGCCATCGGCAGGGTCATGGCGACGATGGCCCCTTTGGAAGCCGAATAGGCGGTCTGCCCGATCTGCCCGTCGTAGGCGGCCACTGACGCGGTATGAATGATGATGCCGCGCTCGCCCTCTTCCTGCGGCTCCGTTTTGGCCATCGCATCGGCGGCCCAGCGCGCCATGTTGAAGCTGCCGACCAGGTTGATGTTGAGCGTCTTCATGAACAGCGCCATGCTGTGCGGCCCGCTCTTGCCGACCAGCTTCTCGGCCGGCGCGATACCGGCGCAATTGACCAGTCCGCGTACCGTCCCCAGTTCCTGCGCGGCCCGTACCACAACCTGCGCATCGTCTTCAGAACTGACATCGCAGCGCACGAAGACGCCACCCAGTTCCGCGGCCAGCGCGCTGCCGGCCTGCTCGTTGAGATCGGCCAGCACCGGCTTGCCACCGGCTGCCGCAATCATGCGGGCGGTGGCCGCACCCAGGCCGGACGCGGCGCCAGTGACAATGAAAACATTTCCTTCGATACGCATGGAGTCTCCTGTTTTTTCTCTGCGCACAGCCAGGCGGATGGCCGGGCTGACGAGCCAATGATGATGGGATACATCAGGGGGCATTATTTGACGAATCGGCCGACCTGGCAATGCAGACCATCGCTTCGTGGTGCCGGGATTATGCGCAGGTCGCCGCACGGGAGACTATCCGTGCGGCGACAATCATGGGAAGTGTCAGATTGCGTCAGATTGAATCAGGAGACCGTCGGCAGCAGCGGCACCAGCAGCAGCGCCACGATGTTGATGATCTTGATGAGTGGATTGACCGCTGGTCCGGCCGTGTCCTTGTAGGGATCGCCCACGGTATCGCCGGTGACGGCCGCCTTGTGCGCATCGGAGCCCTTGCCGCCGTGGTGGCCGTCCTCGATGTATTTCTTGGCGTTGTCCCAGGCGCCACCGCCGGTGGTCATGGAGATGGCCACGAAGAGCCCGGTCACGATCGTCCCCATCAACAGCCCGCCCAGCGCCGACGGCCCCAACAGCAGCCCCACGAGAATGGGCACGATCACCGGCAGCAGCGAGGGCAGGATCATCTCGCGGATGGCCGAAGAGGTCAGCATGTCCACTGCGCGGTCATACTCGGGACGCCCGCTGCCATCCATGATGCCGGCAATGTCGCGGAACTGGCGCCGCACCTCCACCACCACGGCCCCCGCCGCGCGCCCCACCGCTTCCATGGCCATGGCGCCGAACAGATAAGGAATGAGCCCACCGATGAACAGGCCAATGATGACGGCAGGGCTGGAGAGATCGAAGCTGGCCGTCTTGCCGACCGACTCCAGCGCATGCGTGTAATCGGCAAAGAGCACCAGCGCCGCCAGTCCCGCCGAACCGATGGCATAGCCCTTGGTGACGGCCTTGGTGGTATTGCCCACGGCATCGAGCGGGTCGGTGATGGCCCGTACCGAATCCGGCAAGCCGGACATCTCGGCGATGCCACCGGCGTTGTCGGTAATGGGGCCGTAAGCATCCAGCGCCACCACGATACCGGCCATGGAGAGCATGGCGGTGGCCGCAATGGCAATCCCGTACAAGCCCGCCAGCCAGTAGGAGGCCAGGATCGCCGCGCACACCGCCAGCACCGGGTAGGCCGTGGATTTCATCGACACGCCCAGTCCGGCAATGATGTTGGTGCCATGCCCGGTAGTGGAAGCCTGGGCGATATGACGCACCGGCTTGAAGTCGGTGCCGGTGTAGTACTCGGTGATGTAGACCATGAGACCGGTCAGCACGATGCCCACCACCGCGGCGCCCATGAGCGGCAGCCGCAGTTCGGGCGGCAGCAGCAGCCAGGTGACCACAGCAAAACCGACCAGCGACAGACCGGCTGACCACCACAATCCGGTATAGAGCGCCGACATGATCTTCTTGCCCGGCTGCGCCTTGACCATCGCGCAGCCGACGATGGAGGCAAGGATGGAGACCCCGCCCAGCGCCAGTGGATAGAGCACCGCCAGCGTCTCCAGTCCCTTCAACATGAGGCTGCCCAGGAGCATGGTCGCCACCAGCGTAACCACGTAGGTCTCGAACAGGTCGGCGGCCATGCCGGCGCAATCGCCCACGTTATCCCCGACGTTGTCGGCGATGACGGCCGGGTTGCGCGGGTCATCCTCGGGAATGCCGGCCTCGACCTTGCCGACCAGGTCGGCGCCTACATCGGCGCCCTTGGTGAAGATGCCGCCGCCCAGGCGCGCGAAGATCGAAATGAGCGAGGCCCCGAAGGCCAGCCCGATCAGCGGCTGGATGGCATCATGCAGGCTGGCTGCGCGGCCCTGTCCATGGACGTACAAGACCCAGAAGAACAGCGACACTCCTAGTAATCCCAGCCCCACCACCAGCATCCCGGTGATGGCGCCACCCCGAAAGGCCACGCCCAGCGCCTCGTTCATCCCGCGCGTGGCAGCCTGGGCAGTGCGCACGTTGGCGCGTACCGAGACATTCATGCCGATGAAGCCGCAGGCGCCGGAGAGCACCGCCCCCAGCAGGAAGCCGATGGCGGTGAGCCAACCCAAACCCGGAATGAGTGCAATGACGATCAGCAGCACCACCCCGACCATGGCGATGGTGCGATACTGCCGCGCCAGATAGGCCGCAGCACCCTGCTGGATGGCCAGGGCGATTTCCTGCATGCGGGGATTGCCGGGATCCTGCTTGAGAATCCAGCTCCGTGAAACCAGGCCATAGATCACCGCGACCAAGCCGCAGGCAATGGCAAACCACAGGGCAAGTGCCATCTTCGTCTCCTTTGTTATCACGACTCATCAACAATCACGAACATCGGCTGCGCCATCCGGGTTCTGCTGTTCCGGTTCGTCACGGCCGATACTGCGCCTGCAAATTGCGTCGCCCTTTTTATTGGACTTGTTCTGTCTTGCCGGGCCGCCAGTGCAACGTCCTCGGGCGGGCGTCACTACCGGTGATCGGTTTACTTAGTTTTTGCGTACTGCCGTGCTGACTGCATCAACAGCAACAGCATAAAAAAAGCGGACCGAAGTCCGCTTCACTTTACTCCGCCAGGGCGGCAAATGCACGATCCCTGATTTCTTCCACCGGACCGACGCCGGCGATCTTGCGATACTTGGGTGCGCCCGGCTGGCCCGACTTGGCCCAGTCACCGTAATAGCCCACCAGCACTTCGGTCTGTTCGTGATACACGGCCAGGCGCTTCTTGACGGTTTCTTCCTTGTCGTCGTCGCGCTGGATCAGCGCTTCGCCGGTCAGGTCATCCTTGCCCTCGACCTTGGGCGGGTTGAACTTGACGTGATAGGTGCGGCCCGAACCCGGGTGCACGCGGCGACCGCTCATGCGTTCGACGATGGCGCTGTCGGGCACGTCGATTTCCAGCACGTAGTCGATGGCCACGCCCGCTTCCTTCATCGCATCGGCCTGACGCGTGGTGCGCGGGAAGCCGTCGAAGAGGTAGCCATTGGCACAGTCAGCCTGTTGCAGGCGATCCTTGACCAGACCAATGATGATGTCGTCGGAAACCAGGCCGCCCGCATCCATCACCTTCTTGGCCGCGATGCCAAGTTCGGTACCCGCCGCCACGGCCGCGCGCAGCATGTCGCCGGTGGAGATTTGCGGAATGTTGAATTTTTCCTTGATAAAAGTGGCTTGCGTGCCTTTACCGGCACCAGGCGCTCCTAAAAGGATGAGGCGCATGTCGTTTCCTAAATTGAGGGTTTCTGAAATATGAATGCTTGAATTCTTTTGCGACGTGATGGCAGAGGATCGCTATCATCTGGACGGTTATGCAGCTTGTTTGCGCGCCGTTTTGCATCAGCTCCGGGACGAAACTTACCACAAAATCTTACCGAACCATGACAAACGCCTGATTTTTAAGCAGTCTCCGGACTCTGATTGTGTCGTGTCAGCTTGACACGGAACTTACAGCAGGCCGATCCGTCCGGCCTTGCGCCGGATCATGCCTGCCGCGCCAACATCACAGGGCGGAGATGGTCTGCACCAGCGCACTGTCGGGCGGCAGCTCGAAATGCTTGCGCACGCGCAACAGATCCTCGGGCGTATCGACGCCGGCTTCCGGCACCAGCGAGGTCACGTGGACCGCGATGGCATGGCCGTGCCAGAGCACGCGCAACTGTTCCAGCGCCTCGATGCGTTCCAGCGGGGCCGGGGCCAGCGTCGGGTAGAGCTGCAGGAAGCGGTTGCTGTAGGCATACAGGCCGATATGGCGCAGCGGCACGTATTCATTGGCGTGATCGGGGCCGCTGGCGTCGGGCAGCGTGTCACGTGACTTGGCGAAGGCGTCGCGATGCCAGGGAATGGTGGCCCGCGAGAAATACATGGCGCAGCCTTCCTTGTTCAACACCACCTTGACCACGTTGGGATTGAAGGCATCCTCGGCGGTCTCGATGGCGTGCGCGGCCGTGGCCATGGGCACGCCAGCCTTGATGTGGGCGGCGGTGGCGGCGATCAGGCCGGGATCGATCAGCGGCTCGTCGCCCTGCACATTGACCACCACTTCATCCTCACCCAGGCCCAGCGCGGCGGCCACTTCGGCGATGCGGTCGGTGCCGGAAGGGTGATCGGCGCGGGTCATGGCCACGGCGATGCCATGCTGCTCGCAGGCGGCGTGGATGTCGTGATGGTCGGTGGCCACGATGATGCGGGCCGCCCCCGAGAGCGCGGCCCGCTCGGCCACGCGCACGATCATGGGCTTGCCGCCGAGGTCGGCCAGGGGCTTGTTGGGCAGGCGCGTGGAAGCCAGGCGCGCCGGGATGATGACGGTGAAGGTCATGGAATCAACCGCAGCAGGAAGGCAGAAATCGGGAATCAAGAGACAGGCGCCGGACTCAGGCTGCCGGGGCAGCCGCCAGTTCACGCGCTTCGTCGGCCCACATGATGGGGATGCCATCACGGATGGGGTAAGCCAGCTTGTCTGCCTTGCAGATCAGTTCCTGGGCTTTCTTGTCATAGTCCAACGGGCCCTTGCAGAGGGGGCAAACCAGGATATCAAGCAGTCGGGCATTCACGGAGTTTCTCCACTATGTGTTCAGCCAGCGCGCCGTCGATGCGCGCCGAGACAGGCACGACCCAGATGCGCGGGTCGTTTCGGATGGCCTCAATAGCCCTGCATTTTACTGCATCCTTTTCCGTGATCAGGATGACATCGGCCGCAAGGCCGGCAAAGGGATTGCTGGCAAAGTCAAAATGGTCAGGCAAGGGATGGCGCGCAAAGGACAAACCCGCGCCCTGCAGGGTAGCGAAAAAACGCTCCGGATTGCCGATTCCCGCCACCGCCGCCAGCCGCAGACCACCCTCGCCCATCCGGGCCAGCGGCCTGTGCGCACCGGGGGGCGCCAGCTGCACGGCCTGGTCCGCCTGCAGCCGCATGGCGTACAAGCCCGCGGGCGCCACCCCCTGCACACCCACGTTGAGCACCGAAAAATCGCGTCGGCGCGAGGCCGGCTCGCGCAGCGGCCCGGCCGGCAGCAGCCAGCCATTGCCCACGCCGCGCGCGTCCGAGAGCACGATCTCGATGTCGCGCGCCAGGGCGTAGTGCTGCAGGCCATCATCGGAAATGATCACATCAACTTCCGGATGCCACGCCAGCAAGGCGCGCCCGGCCTGGACGCGACGCCGTCCCACCACCAGCGGCACGGCCGTGCGCTGAACCATCAGCAAAGGCTCGTCACCCACCTCGGCCGCCGCCGCATCGGCCATGACCTCCTGCACCTGTTCTGCACCGCCGCCATAGCCACGTGAAATCACACCAGGATTGCGGCCGGCAGCACGCAAGGCTTCGATGAGCCAGATCGCAAACGGGGTCTTGCCAGTGCCACCGACGAACACGTTGCCTACCACGATCACCGGCACCGGCAGCCGCTCTGCGCGCTTGATGCCGAGCGCAAAGAGCGCACGGCGCAGCGCCGCCAGCGTGCCGAAGAGCAGCGACAGCGGCCACAGCAGGCAGGCCAGCAGACCGCGACCTTGCCAGGCACGGGTCAGGATGGCTTCGGCGGAGGGCCTGGATTCGGCCATTTTCTTGTTCCAGTGAATAAAAAAAACGAGGGCCAGGCGGGGCCTGGCCGGGGCGCCATCGCTTTGGGATGACGTGAAGCCATTTGTAAATTTTCAGCAAGACCTGCTGCGCACTACTTGCTGCTCGACTGCGCCGCGAAGGTCACCTTGGGATACCCCGCCATGCGCGCGGCCTCCAGCACGTTGATCACGGTCTGGTGCGTCGCCAGTGCATCGGCATTGATGATGATGACCGGATCGACCTTGCTGCCACTGGCCTTGACCGCCGCCTGCATCTCCTCCGACAGGCCCTGTGCATCGCGCGCGGCGATGCGCTTGTTGTTGACCGCGTAGCGGCCATTGGCGTCGACTGCGATGTTGATCTCGAAGGGCTGTTCCAGTGCCTTCTGTGCATCGGCCGTAGGCAGCGTGATCTGCAGCGCGGTGAACTTGCTGTAGGTGGTGGTGACCATCAGGAAGATCACGATCACCAGCAGCACATCGATGAAGGGGATCAGATTGATCTCCAGGTCTTCGCGGGGGCGTCCCTTGCGGAAGTTCATGCGGTTCTCCAGCCTGCGCAATCAGCGGCGCACGTCGTGGACGATGTCCACGAACTTGACCGCCTGCTGCTCCATGTCCACCACGAAGCCGTCGACCTGCGCGCGGAAATGGCGATAGAACACCAGCGCCGGCATGGCAATGGCCAGCCCGAACCCGGTGTTGTAGAGCGCAATGGAAATGCCATGCGCCAGCTGCGCCGGATTGGTCCCGACGGCGTTCTGCGAGGCGAAGATCTCGATCATCCCGACCACCGTACCGAACAGGCCCATCAACGGCGCCAGCGAGGCGATCGTGCCCAGTGTGGTGAGGAAGCGTTCCAGCCGGTGCGCGGCGGCCTGGCCGGCTTCCTCGATGGCTTCCTTCATCACTTCGCGCGGGGCATCGACATTGCGCAGGCCCGCAGCCAGTACCTGGCCCAGCGGGGAATTCTGTTCCAGCTTGTCGATCACGTCCTCATTGACCCGCCCGCTCTGGTAGACCCGGACCACTTCACCCAGCAGGTCCGGCGGCAGGATGCGGGTGCGGCGCAGGTAGACCAGTCTTTCGATGACCAGCGCCAGGCCGATGATGGAAGCGATCAGCAAGGGCCAGATCGGCCAGCCGGCGGCGAGGATGATGGCGAGCAAAACGTACTCCTAATGAAATGCGGATGAGCGGTGAATCCGGGGCAGGCGGCGACGCTGTCGCAACACAGCCGTTTCTGCGGTGCAGAATGTAGCCGGTTGTGTGCGGCTCGGCAAGCGCAGCCGGCTTGGCTTTACAATGCGGCATTGTATCGCCCCTGGAGTCTCTGCGTCCCATGCCTGCCGACAAGTTCCCGCCCTTCCCCACCGCCCGCCCCCGTTCCGACACCTTGCCGGCGACCGGCGCCACCGAGGGCGGCCCGCCCATGCTCACCGTCTCGGCCCTGAATCAGGCGGTGGCACGCATGCTGGAGCGCAATTTCCCGCTGATCTGGGTCAAGGGCGAGATTTCCAATTTCACCCGCGCCGCCTCCGGCCACTGGTATTTCAACCTCAAGGATGACGGCGCCCAGGTGCGCGCGGTGATGTTCAAAGGCCGCGCGCAATACGCCGGTTTCATGCCGCGCGAGGGCGACAAGGTCGAGGTGCGCACGCTGGTGACGCTGTACGCCCCGCGCGGCGATTACCAGCTCAACGTGGAAGCCATCCGTCGCTCGGGGGTCGGCGATCTTTACGCCGCCTTCGTACAGCTCAAGGAAAGGCTGGAACGCGAGGGGCTCTTCGACCGTGAGCGCAAACGCGCCCTGCCGGGCTTCCCGCGTCGCATCGGCATCGTCACCAGCCCCCAGGCGGCGGCCCTGCGCGACGTACTGACCACCCTGCGCCGCCGCGCGCCGCATGTGGAAGTGGTGCTCTACCCCACGCCCGTGCAGGGCGAAGGCGCGGCCCAACGCATCGCCAACGCCATCCAGAGCGCCTCCGAGCGTGGCGAATGCGAAGTCCTGCTGGTCTGCCGGGGCGGGGGCAGCATCGAGGACCTGTGGTCCTTCAATGAAGAGGTGGTGGCGCGAGCCATCGTGGCGGCGCGCATGCCGGTGATTTCCGGCGTGGGGCACGAAACCGATTTCACCATTGCCGACTTCGCCGCCGACCTGCGCGCACCCACTCCCACCGCCGCCGCCGAGCTGGCCGCCACCGCCCGCGAGGACTGGCTGGCCGAGCTGCGCAGCCATGCCAACGACCTGACCCGGTCGCTGCGCAGAAGCCTGACCGAAAAAACGCAGACCGTGGATTGGCTCTCACGCCGCCTGGTCAACCCGGGTGCGTATATACAGCACGAACGCGTCAAGCTGGCCGCGCTGCAAACCCGGCTCGCCCACGCTACGCGCGTGCCGCTGACCCGCATGCGCCATCGCCTGCAGCAACTGGCTACCCATCTGTCGCACCAGATGCCCGACACCGCCCACGCCCGCCGCGACCTGCTGGACCTGACGCGACGCCTGCAAGGGGCCCAGGCCGCCCGGCAGTTGCGCCAGCGGCAGGCGCTGGCGGGCCTGACCACGCAACTCGAACTACTGAATCCGCAACGCACGCTGGAACGAGGCTACGCCATCGTCAGCGATCGCCACGGACGTGTCTTGCACGCCCCGGCCGAGCTGGCCGCACGCAGCGAGGTCACCATCCGCCTGGCTGAAGGCAGCGCCGAGGTCGGCATTGCCAGCGTGCAGCCGCGGCTGGATTGAGGTGATCCGGTTGCCCTGCTTGACAGCTGTAGCAGACTTTTTTGGCATAAGCATGTTCCGGTGAAATACAGGCCAGACTGCCGTATTACGCCCGTTGCGGTCGGATGCGGATGTGCAGATGAGCTGGAACGTCTTGCGGGGACTGGCATCTATGAAGTTCCTTGCACCGGCGACCGGCTCCTGCCATTGGGAACCATTCGCATTGCCGCACTGGAGGCCGATGCCCGCCTGACGCGCGCAAGATTTGACCGAGTGCAAAGAATTGTCTTCCGCTTTAGAATCTCAGGTTCGGAAAAGACCCCTTCGTAGCAAACCAACAAGACTGAAAGGATTCATCATGGCACATACCCTTCCGGCACTGCCTTACGATCTGGACGCGCTGGCGCCCACGATTTCCAAGGAAACCCTGGAATATCACTATGGCAAGCACCATCAGACCTATGTGACCAACCTGAACAACCTGATCCCGGGTACCGAATTCGAAAACCTGTCCCTGGAAGAGATCATCAAGAAATCTTCCGGCGGCATCTTCAACAACGCCGCCCAGGTGTGGAACCACACCTTCTACTGGAACGGCCTGACCCCGAAGGGCCAAGGCGCTCCGAGCGGCGCGCTGGCTGACGCCATCAACGCCAAGTGGGGTTCTTTCGACGCCTTCAAGGCCGAGTTCACCAAGCAGGGCCTGGGCAACTTCGGTTCCGGCTGGACCTGGCTGGTCAAGAAGGCTGACGGCACCCTGGACATCGTCAACACCACCGGCGCCGGCACCCCGCTGACCACCGACAGCAAGCCGCTGTTGACCGTGGACGTGTGGGAACACGCCTACTACATCGACTACCGCAATGCACGCGCCAAGTACGTCGAAAACTACTGGGGCATCATCAACTGGGACTTCGTGGCCAAGAACTTCGCTTGATCCACAGGCTTCCGGGCAAGAAAAAACCACGTGCAAGCGTGGTTTTTTTTCGCCCGCAGCACGGCAGGAAAATACAAGATCGCACGGCCCGCCTGTGCCACAATCGTCCATCCCCACCTTCACCCCACGGAGACCCTCATGGCCCACGTCACCCTGCACAATGCCGCCGGCTACGCCCAGGACATCAAGGCGCGCATCCACCAGCTCAAGTCCGATGAACCCGAAAGCAATGGCGGCAAGGACACCGGCCCGGCCCCGTATGAATTGCTGCTGGCCGCACTGGCCTCCTGCACCTCGCTGACGCTACGCATGTATGCCGACCGCAAGGGCTGGGACCTGGGCAGCATTTCGGTGGATGCCCACTTCGGGCGAGACGACAGCGGATTGGAAACCATCACCCGCAAGATCAGCTTCGGCAATACGCTCACTCAAGAGCAGTTGACCCGCCTGGCCGAGATCTGCGAAAAGACCCCGGTCACCAAGACCATCCGCCAGGGCACCGCGATTCAGACGTCGATGGCGTAGCCCGCCGCGCGCCAGGCATCGATGCCGCCGGTCAGCGGCCGCACCCGCGTATAGCCGCGCCGCATCAGCTGGCGCGCTACCATGGCCGCCGAGGCTTCATTGGGACAGGCGCAATAGACCACCACCTCGCCCTCGACAGGGCCATCGAAGACGAAGGTCTGGATCTCCTGGTTGGAGATCGTCAGCGCCCCCGGGATGCGACCATCCTGCTGCGACATCGGCGAGCGCACATCGATGATGGTGGGCGCATTGCCCTCTTCGAGCAGGGTATTCAACTCATCGACCGAGATGCGCGCCATCTCCAGCGACTTGCGAAAACGCCGACGCTGCCACCAACGGTTGGCCACGAAGGCAGCCAGCGCCACGGCAATCATGAGCATGCCGTAGTGGCCCAACTCGGCCAGCACGTTGAGCAGATCATCCACCGCCGAGCTGAACAGCGACCCGAGAAAAATCCCCAGTCCTGCCCACAGGGCACTCCCTGCCGCATCCCACAATACGAAGCTGAGGCGGCGCGTACCCATGGTGCCGGAGAGCGCGCTGGCGATCGAGGCGAATCCCGGAATGAACTTGGCCACCAGCAACGAACGCGCGCCCCAGCGCAGGTAGATCGATTCGGTCTGGCGCACGCAGGAATCCGGCGAGAGCGAAATACGGCACAGCTGCGTCATGATCCGGCGGCCATAACGGCGCCCGGCCAGATACCAGCAGTAGTCGGCGATCAGTGCCGCGCTCACCGCCAGCAGCAGCAACAGCGCCGGCGAATAGCGGCCAGTGGCCGAGAGCGCGCCGGTGATGATCAGCGTGGGGTATGCCGGCACCGGCGCGCCCAACTGCTCGACCAGCACGTTGACGAAAACGAGGATCAGACCGTATTGCTCGATCAGGTGATAGAGGGTGTCCATGGCCATGCTGCCTTGATGTCCCGCCACCGGGGAGGCGGCGACTGTTCCGCCGTGATGGCGGATTGCAGGGTGCCATTATAGTTTTGCCGGGTCCGGTATGCTCGCCGCAGACCGAAGCAGACCAATTGTTCATCGTAATTTATGGAGAATTCCCGCCGCAAAATGCAGAACACGACCTCATCCGCGACCATCTCAACCCCGGCCAAAGCGTTCGATTCTCCACGCCCATGTTCCCCGGCGAAGATTTCTGGGTCATTGTCAGCACGCCTTTTGTCAACGACGAAGGCGTAGAAATTGGCCCGCCCTTCAGCCGGGTGGATGTCTATATCGATGCACAAGCCCATTTCCGGGTTGAAAAGCATCCCGACTTGCTGGACAGGTTCTGATCTGTATATACAAAGATGCCCCGGCCTCTGGCTACCACCAGAGACACGGGGCAAACGAGGAAAGACCTCGGAGAAACCAATACTGTGAAGCGCTCAGGCCGCGCGCTTGGCCACCGCCTCGCCCTGTGCCTGAACCGCATCACCGCCATCCTGCGCCGAAGGCCGCGTACGGGCCAGGAACACCAGCACCGCCGCCACCAGCGAGGCTGCCGACAAGGCATACAGACCGCCCTCGATGGAACCGGTCTTCTGCTCCAGATAGCCGAAGGTCGCCGGCGCGAAGAAGCCACCCAGGTTGCCCAGCGAATTGACCAGTGCCAGCACCGCCGCTGCAATGCGGGCATCCAGGTAGGCTTGCGGAATCGGCCAGAACAGCGACGAGGCTGCCTTGAACCCGAGGGCGGCGAAACACACTGCCGCGAAGCCGATCACCGGACCGGTCGAGGCCGAGATGGCCATGCCGACGGCCGAAATCACCAATGCCGTGGCCACCCACATCTGCGGCTTCTTGTGCCGCGCCGCCAGCACCGCGAAGAGATACATCGCTCCAATGGCCACGATCCATGGGATCGTGTTGAACAGGCCCACCTGGAAATCATTGAAGTGCCCCATCTTCTTGATGATGGTCGGCAGCCAGAAGGTCGCACCGTAAATGGTGAGCTGGATGGCGAAATAGATCAGGCAGAACAACACGATCTGCGGATCGCGCAGCAGTGTCAGCGCCGACACATGCGCCGGACGATTGGCCGCGCGTTGCTCCTGCTCGGCCGCGATGACCGTAGCCAGTGCCTCGCGTTGCTCCGCAGAGAGCCACTTCGCATCGCGCGGACTCGAGTCCAGCACCAGCCACACCACCACGCAGAACACCATCGATGCCGCACCTTCAATGATGAACATCCACTGCCAGCCATGCAGGCCGCCGCCCTCGATGAGCAACAGCGCGCCGGTGATCGGGCCGGAGAGGATGGAGGCAATCGCCGAGCCCGACAGGAAGATGGCCATCGCCCGGCCGCGCTCATGGTTGGGCAGCCATTGCGTGAAGTAATACACCACGCCCGGGAAGAATCCGGCCTCGGCCACTCCCAGCAGGAAGCGCATGACATAGAAACTGGTCTCGCTCTGCACGAAGGCCATGCAGGCCGCCACCAGGCCCCAGGTGAACATGATGCGCGTCAACCAGGCGCGGGCGCCATAGCGTTGCAGCAGCATGTTGGAAGGGACTTCAAAGATCGCATAGCCGACGAAGAACAAGCCTGCCCCCAGCCCGAAGGCGGCGGCACCGATCCCCAGGTCGGTGGAGAGATGACTGCGCACGAAACCGATGTTGACGCGGTCGATGTAGTTGATGATGAACATGGCCACGAACAGCGGCAGGATGCGCCACTTGATCTTGCTCACCGCCGAGGTGAGCGCCAGGTTGCCGGCGGGGGATGACTGGGATGGATTCACGGGTTGTCTCCTCTGTTGAGCCCGTACTGACGGTGGATGAAAGAAAATTCAGGCCGCCGGCGCTTGCAGCGCGCTCTTGTCGCGGCCCTGCTGAAAAACAGGAAGGTTCGTGCTCAACGCACCAGGCAAGGTTTCTTGGGATCGAACTTCCAGCCCGGGATGAGGTACTGCATGGCCACCGCGTCATCGCGCGCGCCCAGCCCCATGTTGCGATAGGTCTGGTGCGCCGCTTCCACCTGCGCCATGTCCAGCTCCACGCCCAGGCCCGGCTTGCACGGCACCTGCACCTTGCCCCCGATGATCTTCAGCGGTTCACGCGTGAGGTGCTGGCCGTCCTGCCAGATCCAGTGAGTATCGATGGCCGTGATCTTGCCGGGCGCCGCGGCCGCAACGTGCGTAAACATGGCCAGCGAAATGTCGAAGTGATTGTTCGAATGCGAACCCCAGGTCAGGCCCCACTCATGGCACATCTGCGCCACACGCACCGAGCCCTGCAGGGTCCAGAAATGCGGATCGGCCAGCGGGATGTCCACCGATTGCAGCGAGATCGCATGACCCATCTGGCGCCAGTCGGTCGCCACCATGTTGGTCGCGGTCTGCAAGCCGGTGGCACGGCGGAATTCAGCCATCACTTCGCGGCCCGAATAACCGTCCTCGGCGCCGCAGGGATCTTCCGCGTAGGCCAGCACATCGTGCTGATCCCGACACAGGCGGATCGCATCCTTGAGCAGCCAGCCACCGTTGGGGTCCAGTGTGATGCGCGCCTTGGGGAAGCGCTCGGCCAAGGCCGTGACGGCAGCGATCTCGTCCTCGCCGCGCATGACGCCGCCCTTGAGCTTGAAGTCATTGAAACCATAGCGGGCATAGGCCGCCTCGGCCAGGCGCACCACGGCCTGCGGCGTGAGTGCGGCTTCATGGCGCAGACGCAGCCAGTCGTCGTCGGCCTCGGGCGCAGCCAGGTAAGGCAGATCGGTCTTGTTGCGGTCGCCCACGTAGAAGAGATAGCCCAGCATCTCCACCTCGTCACGCTGCTGGCCTTCGCCCAGCAGGGCCGCCACCGGTACGTCAAGGAACTTGCCCAGCAGATCCAGCAAGGCGGCCTCCAGCGCGGTCACCGCGTGGATGGCGATGCGCAGGTCAAAGGTCTGCAGGCCGCGCCCGCCCACATCGCGGTCCGCAAATGCGGTACGTGCACGGTTGAGGATGCCCTGTACGTTGCCGATGGACTGGCCCACCACCAGTGCGCGTGCATCCTCCAGTGTCTGGCGGATGCCCTCCCCGCCCGGCACTTCGCCCACGCCAGTGTTGCCCGCACTATCGGTGAGGATGACGATGTTGCGCGTGAAATACGGACCGTGCGCCCCGGACAGGTTCAACAGCATGCTGTCATGCCCGGCCACCGGGATGACGCGCATGGCGGTCACGCGCGGCGCCCCCTTGTGCAGATCCGGCGAAGACATCGAGGACGTTACGGAAGCAGAAGGCTGGGTCATGAGAAGCGTTCTCCCTTGCGGAAAAGATAGGACGTGATTTGGTAGCGGTACCAAATTGGAATGATCGAATGGTAGCGGTACCAAATTGAGATGTCAATGGGGATTTTCTGTTGCCTCAAGGCATCATTAAAATCTCGGCAGGGCTAGGATGAAAGGCAGAGGGGGAAACTCAGGCGCTGTCGCGCGCAATGATGGAGAAGCCGACATCGACGATGCGTTCATTGACCTCGATGCCCGAGGCGCGGTCGATGATGAAGCGTGCTGCCCGCTGGCCGATGCCGGTGCCATCGATGCGCACGGTGGTCAGGCGCGGCTGCAGGTCGCGAGAGAATTCGAGATCGCCGAACCCGACCACGGCCAGTTGTCCGGGGATGGAAATCGCGCGGCTCTGCGCCTCGATCATCACCCCCAGGGCCAGCAGGTCGGAACTGCAGAAGATGGCATCCAGGTCGGGCCGTGCCTGCAGCAGTTCGGCCAGGCCCTGGCGTCCCTGGCCCAGTGTGGTGGGCGCAGTGACGTGATACATCGGCACGCAGGCCCTGCCCTGCTGCATGCCCAGCGCCGCGCATTCGTCGGCAAAGGCATTCATGCGCCGCTGGCTGCGTTCATCGCGTCCGCCCACCACGGCCACCTTGTGGCGACCACGCGCATGCAGGTAGCGCGCCACCTCCCGGCCGATGGCCTCGTGCGAGAAGCCCACCAGCATGTCGATGGGCGTGGGGGTCAGGTCCCAGGTCTCCACCACCGGAATGCCGCTGGCCAGCAGACGTTTGCGCGCCTCGGCCGAACGCATGATGCCGGTGAGCACCACGCCATCGGGACGACGACCGATGATGGCTTCGAGCAGTGCATCTTCGCGCGAGTTTTCATAACCGCTCTGGCCCAGCATGACCTGGTAACCGGCCGCCGCCAGGGTTTCGGTGAGGGTGTGGACGATTTCCTGGAACACCGGTCCGATGACGGTGGGCACTACCACCGCCACCAGGCGGCTCTTGTTGGAGGCCAGTCCACCGGCCAGCAGGTTGGGGACGTAGCCGGTCTTCTCGACCGCCTCGCGCACCTTCTGCAAGACCTTGGGCGAGACCGCCGCCGGTGTGTTCAACGCCCGCGAGGCGGTGATCGGTGCCACCCCGGCCAGCTGCGCCACGTCGCGCAGGGTGATGCCGCCGGCACTCTTGCGCGGACCACGACGGCGCGGTTCGGTGCTGTCGTCGTCGCGCGCGCTGCGGTTCGCATCCATGGAGGAATCGGGGGGGAAGGTACTATGTTCGGGCATGGGCGGCATTTTAGCATCGCCGCTGGTAGCGATACCAAACCGGACTTCTCACCGGATGAGCCTGCCCTTATGTACAATGTCGCCGGTCAAAAACCGACTGAATCGCTCCACCATGGCAAGCACCTTCCCGACCGCCCCCCACGCCGACCTCCGCTTTTCCGATGCAAGACTGGCCGCTATCGTGCGCGTACTCTTGCTGACCGGTGCATTTTGCCTTTTTGCCTGGATCGCCTGGAATGCCTGGCATGCCATTCCTGCGGTCGACGATTTCTGCTACGGACACGGGGCACAACAGCGTGGCCTTTGGTCTAACGTTGTCTTCGAATATTTCAACTGGGGCGGGCGGTTTGCCGCGACCATCCTCATCTCGGCCTTTGCCGGCGCGCAATCGCTGCTGCTGGATCATTATTACGTGGTACCGCTGACAATCCTGCTGCTCAATCTGCTGGCCGCCTGGTATTTCCTGGGCGCGGTCGGGCTGCGCTCGTTGGCATTCTATGTACTGTTCTGCATGATGCTGATGACGACCTTCCGAATGCGGGAATCGTTGTTCTGGCTCTCCGGCGGCGCCACCTACGGCACTGCATGCGCCTTGCTGCTGGTCTTGATGGCGCAGGAGTGGAAGATCTATGCGGGCGCCGTCGAGGCGCAGGGGATCCGTATTCTGTGGCTGGCACTCGGTGGTTTCTTGCTGGCCGGTTTCAACGAGGTTGCTTCGCTCGTGCATCTGACGCTGGTGGTCCTGCTGAGCGGCTCGCTACTGCTGCGGCAACGCCGTGGCACACTTTATCTGCTGGCCGCGCTCGCCGCCCTTGCAGGAACGCTGGTGGCTGGCCTGGCGCCCGGCAACTTCGCACGTGCCGCGAGCAAAGCGCATGACACAAGCTTGGTGTCGGCACTGCTGATGTCCCTGAGCTTGCTGGTCAGGAAATACGCAGCGACGGTCGTCCTGCACTCCCTGATCTTTTTCGTCCTCCTGTGGGCGTGCCGCGTGACGCCGGGTACCAGGCCGCAGGGCTTGCGCCCAGCCGTGCTGATCGGTGTGCTGTTGCTGGCATTGTGGGCGGGGATCTTCCCGCGCGCTTATGCGCTCAACGAACTGGGACCGGAGCGCTCGCGGACCATCGACTTCCTGCTGGTCAACGTGATGGCCATGGTGGTAGCGCTCTGGCTCAATGGCAAGCGCTCGGCGCGCGACGATATAGCCCGTCCGGTGGTGGCCGGTTTGCTCGGGCTTGTATTGCTGGGCGCAGTGGGCAGTGCCATCCTGATACCCAAGGCCACCATTCTGCCCTTGTTGAACGAAATGCAGGAAAGCGCCGCGCTGCGCCGGCTGATGGAAGAGCGATTCGTCTCGGTACAACAGTCCGATCATCAATCACTGGTCGTCAAAGCCTATACTCACGAGCCCAAGCCGATCACGTATTTCAATGACGTCTTGGCCGATCCCCGCCAATGGGAAAATGTCTGCTTTGCCGATTATTTCCATCTGAAAGAAGTCTCCGCCCGGTGAGAATCCCAACATGACCGCCCCCAAGACCATTTCGCTGGTCGTCCCCTTCTACAACGAAGGGGGCGGCGTAGACAGCTTTGCCCGATCCATCTCGGCGATCCTTGCGGACCTTGCGGCTTACCGCTTCGAAATCATCTGCATTGATGACGGCAGCCGCGACAGTACGCTCCATGAACTGCTGATGCTGCATCAGCGCGATCCCCGTTTCACGGTACTCGAGCTCTCTCGCAATTTCGGTAAGGAAGCGGCCATGACGGCCGGTATCGACGCGGCACTCGGGGACGCGGTCATTCCCATCGATGCAGACCTGCAGGACCCGCCCGAGCTGATCGCGCAGATGATCGCACTCTGGGAACAGGGCGCGGAAGTGGTGCTGGCAAAACGGAGTGATCGCAGCAGTGACTCCTACCTCAAGCGCCAGACTGCCTCACTGTTCTATCGTTTCCATAACGCACTGTCAGGCATCAAAATCCCGGAAAACGTGGGTGATTTCCGGTTGATGGACCGTGTCGTGATCGAGGCGCTTCGACAGCTTCCGGAACGCCAGCGCTTCATGAAAGGCCTGTTCGCCTGGGTCGGATTCAAGACGGTGACGCTGGACTACAGTCGCCAGGCGCGGGAAGTCGGGCAGACCAAGTTCTCCGGCTGGAAACTCTGGAATTTCGCGCTGGAAGGTATCACCAGCTTCAGTACCGCCCCGCTGCGAGTGATGACCTACCTGGGCATCATCGGCACCCTGATTACCTCGCTCTACGCTCTCTACATCGTCGTTCGCACCTTGCTGCACGGCGTCGATGTCCCAGGCTATGCCTCTCTTCTGGTGGCCATCCTGTTCACCGGCAGTCTCCAACTCATCGGCATGGGCATCCTCGGCGAGTATGTCGGACGTATCTACATGGAAAGCAAACAGCGTCCCATCTATGTGATCCGCCATCGTCACCGGGCCCAGGCAAAGGATGCAGACGCGGATACCGTGCCAGCAACAGGTCATGAATAAGCGCGTAGCGGGAGAGCTGCGGCCGACACGTCTGCGACCGCTTCAATTCCTGATGTTCGCTCTCGTCGGCGCTGTCGGTACGCTGGCGCACTACGCGGTACTGCTCACGCTGGTGGAATGCTTCCGGCAGCCCGCAGTGATGGCCACGGCCTGCGGTGCGCTGGTGGGCGCGCTGGTGAACTTCTTTCTCAACCATCGGCTGACCTTTGCCAGCAAAGAGAAATACCGCCGCACGATCATGCGCTTCATGCTCGTTGCCGCATTGAGTCTGGCACTCAATGCACTGCTACTGCAGCTCGTCCTGCGTTTGACGGGATGGGACTATCGCATCGCGCAACTGCTCGTCACTCTCATCGTCCTGCTGCTGAACTATGTCCTCAGTGCCCTCTGGGCATTTGCAGCACCGCAGTAGCGAAGTGCCCGTCGTCAACGGCTCCGGTACATTGTTAACTTTGATTCAACAATGCGTTTTCGAGGCAATGCCTTGACGAACTGCACCCCGGATCAAGGCTTGCGCGGCTCCGGGTTCCGCAATTGCAGTTGCAGGCGCTCGATGGCGCTGCCCACCGGGATGAAGAAATTCATCCCGGCCATTCCCTTGGCGCCGAGCCCGGCCACGGTAATGCCGATCACCTGGCCCGACTTGTCCAGCAGGGGCCCGCCACTGCTGCCTGGCAGGATCGCCACGTCGCTCTGCAGGAACTCCAGGTCGCGCACCTTGCGCACACCACTGAGGATGCCGCGCGTGAGCGTGGCATTGAACGCATCTCCCAGCGGGGAACCCAGCGCATAGACGTCTTCGCCGATGCCCGGCTCGCCGGTGCGCAGTGGCATCGGTCGTACCCCCGGCGCTTCGGTCTTGAGCAGCGCGATGTCACGCGCTGCATCCACCCGCACGACCTCGGCCAGCAGTTCGCGTCCGCTCGGCAGGCGTACCCGCACGGCGCGCGCCTGGCCGATCACGTGCTGGTTGGTCAGCAACCAGCCGGAACTGCCGATGTAGAAGCCGGTTCCGGAACCCCGCTCAGCAAACACCGTCACCACGGCCGAACGCAGATCGGGCATCAGCCTGGCGATCTCGGTCCCGCCGGGTTCGGTCGGCTGGTTGTCGATCGGCAGCGCACTGCCCGGCGGCAAGGCGACGGGGGCACGCGTGGCCTCACCACTGGCGCGGCCGTTGGCGGCGGCAGCCACGCTGTCATAGGGGGACTGCAAGGCCAGGGCGAAGCGGGGATCGGCCAGCAGGTTGCGCACCGCCACGCCAAAGGCTTCCATCGGAATCGGCGGCGCGGTGCCATCGAGGCTGCGCTCGCGAGAGCGGAACACTCCTTCGGTGGTGGCGCGATAGATCACCTTGCGCTGCTCGGGTGCGAACACCTGCCATTCCAGCCGGATATAGGCCTCGCCCGTCCAGCTGTCGCCGCCCTTGGCGCAGAGATTGGTCTGCAATTGCGTGATGATCACGCCCACCTGCAGGTTGAAATCAGCCGGGCGCGCACGCTCGCCGGCGGCATCGTCGCCTTTTTCCTCGAACAGCGGTTCGACCGGTGCCGTCGGCACCGGATAGCCATGCTGCTGCAACTCGTTGCGAAAGCGCTGGAACAGCGCATTGGCCGGCAACATGACATCGGCACTGCCCTGGTTCCAGACGATCTCGTTCTTGCGGCTACAGAACAAGCCGCCCTGCAGCTCACCGATGACCTCGCGGCCCTGACTGCCCTGATCGAAACGACGCTGGGCGCGCGCCAAAAAGGCCGGGCGCGCACTGGCTTGCGCAGGCAGCAGCAGCGGAGTCTTGTTGTCCACGGCGGGCATGAGCGCCTGGGTGGCTTGCGCGCCTGGCACCACGCCGAACGCGCAGGCCAGCAGCGCAAGCTTGACGGGCAGCATGGCGCAAGGGTGCTGCCGGGATTGCCGGAGTGTCTTGTTCATCATCGAGCGAGCAATAGGAGGCCAGCACCGCTGCTGGCCGATGAGCGATTCTCGCATGCCCCCGGATGTCTCCGCGATTGCACCAAATGCCCGATATGTGAAAAAAAAGGTCATCTCCCACAAGAAAGATGACCTTCTCCAAAAGAGGCAGGTGAAATAATTTACGCGCTGGCCGTTTGCGGCTGCGCCCCCTGATGGCCCTTGATGCGCAAAACCAGCACGGCCCCGATGAGGCAGGCCACGCCCATCATGATCGACGACAACGTGTAGTTGCCCAGCGTAGCGCGCAGATAGCCGGCGATGGTAGTGGCGGTGGCGGCCCCCAGCTGGTGCCCGGCCACGATCCAGCCGAACACGATGGGCGCGGCCAGGCGACCGAAGACATCATTGGCCAGGCGCACCGTGGGCGGCACCGTGGCGATCCAGTCCAGGCCGTAGAAGATGGCGAAGATGGTCAGCCCGTAATACTGCAGGCCGAAGGCGTACGGCAGGAAGATCAGCGCCAGGCCGCGCAGGCCGTAGTACCAGAACAGCAGCACGCGCGGGTTGTAGCGATCCGAGAGCCAGCCCGAGAGCGTGGTGCCGACCAGGTCCAGCATGCCCATGGCGGCCAGGATGGAGGCGCCCCTGACTTCATTGATGCCGTAGTCATTGCACATGGCGATGAACTGGGTGCCGATGTAGCCATTGGTAGAGAGCCCGCAGACGAAGAAGCTCATGAACAGCAGCCAGAAATCGGGCATGCGCACCGAACTGCGCAGTGCATCCAGGGCGATGGCCAGGGGATTGCGCCTGGAACGGCCATCGTCCGCAGTGTCGCTGGTCTGGCCGACCATTTTCTGGCCGATGGCAGCCGGATTTTCCGGCAGCAGCAACCACACCAGCGGAATGGCCAGCAGTGCCACCGCCGAGACCAGGAAAGCCACCGAGCGCCAGCCATAGCTGCCCACCATGGAGGCCATCAGCGGCAGGAACACCATCTGCCCGGTGGCGGCACTGGCGGTCAGCAAGCCCATGGCCAGGCCGCGCCGGGTTTCGAACCAGCGACTGACGATGGTGGCGCCCAGGGTATTGGCGGCCACGCCGGTACCGGCACCGACCAGCAAGCCCCAGGACAGCAGCATGTGCCAGGGCATGTGCATGAGGGTGGACAAGGCGGTCCCGCTGGCCAGCAGGACCAGCGCCCCCAGCACCACACGGCGGATGCCGAAGCGCTGCATCGCCGCTGCCGAGAACGGACCGATGAGACCGTAGAGCGCGATGTTGACCGAGATCACCACCGAGATGGTGGAGCGATTCCAGCCGAATTCCTGCTCCAGCGGCAGGATCATCACCGAGGGCGTGGCGCGGATGCCGGCCGAACACAGCAGCACGAGGAAGATCACGCCCACCACCACCCAGGCATAGTGGAAGCGGGGCGCGACGGCGTTGGCCAGCGTTTGGGTCAGTTTGTTCATGGCGATCCTGTCGGGAGGGCGGTGCGAGCTTGTGGGATGGGAGTGAGGAAATCGTTGGCTGAAGCAATCTTCATAGCGTGCTCAAACCGGGCAAGCGGCCGCGTCAGGCGTCCTGCAGGCGGGTGTAGGCATCCTCGATGAGGTCATTGAATTCACGCGCAAGCTGGGGGCCGAGGCGGCGATCGATCTCGTCCTGGGCGCGGCGCCAGCGCGGGCGGGCCTCTTCCAGCTTGGCGCGACCTGAGCGCGAGAGCTGCAGCGCGAAGGAGCGCTTGTCCAGCAGTTCGTCCTCGGGCAGGTCCACGGTCTCGACCCAACCGGCGGCCATCAGGGGCTTGAGTGCACGACTCAGAGTGCTGCGATCCATGCCCATGTCCTGCGCCAGCACGATGTTGGCGATCGGGCCCTTGCGGCCGATGCGGCTCAACAACGAATACTGGGTGATGCTCAGTTCGCTGTCGTGCAGATGATGGTCGTAGATCACGGTGATCCGGCGCGTGAGACGGCGCAGGGGGGCGCAGGTGCAAATGTCCTTGCTCATGGAATGTCCGGTGGAGGCTGACCTGCAGAGCAGGTGATACGTTAAGTATGTATATACATCGATGTATGCGCATGATATGAAGGGTGTCGCGGGAAGTCAAGCGCGAAAACGTTCGGACACCCAGTGAGAAAGGACGAAAGAAAAACCGAAGAACGAAAAAAAAGCCCGCTCACGCAGGCTTTCACGATACTGGCCGTGGCTCACACCAGCGAATCGTCATACCCTCCGCTGTCATCCAGATCGACATTGCTCAGATCGGCAAGGTCGCTGCTGCTACCGGAATCGCTACCATTGTCATTGCTGGCGAAAGCGGACTGGCGATCCCCATCACTCCCGTAATAGTTGTTGACGGTAGTGTTCTCGATATTCTCCACCGGCGTACTCAAGCCATTCTGGTGCGCAAACCCCGATCCGCCGCTGCCATTGAACAGGTGTTCGATGCCCTGATACAGGAAGGCACCACCGGCCACCCCCGCAGCAGTTGCCGCCACGGTGCCGAGCATGCTGCCCATGCCACCGCCGAAGAATCCGGAGGAAGGCGCCGCAGCCGGTGCGGCCTGATAAGCGGGCACAGCCTGCTGAGGCGAAGCATAAGCTTGCGCCGGGGGTGGCATATAAGCCGGCGCAGCAGCCTGCGGGCGGGCGGATGCAGCTGCCGGGGCATGCCCCCAGGCGTTGCCATCCAGAAAGCCCGGCTCGCGCCCACCGCCCGCCGCACCGGCCTGCAAGGACTGCACCTGGCTTTGCAGCGTAGCCACTTGCGCCTTGGTGGCGTTGAGGGCCTGCTCCATCAGCAAGGCCCGTTGCACGAGCAGGTAAGCCGCATCCGGCTGGCGCGCCACCGCCGCCTGGATCATGGCGTCGGCCTGGGCATCCTTGCTGATGCCCTGCACCTGCGTCAATTGCTGGAGAAAATCCTGGAGTGCTTGTGTTTCTTGCGGACTCATGATGCCTGGCTCCCAACGAAAAATGAAAAATCCAAGAAAAACGCGTGCATCGCGTTTGAAACGAAGACTGTAGACACAACGATGGAAACAGCTGACGTGGATGACCTGAAGCGCCCTCATCTTCGCGGTATGAATGATTATGCGCGCGCGGAAGCCGAAGATTTGTGTCAACAATCGTCAACTTGGAAACAGCTTGTAACAGCCGCACGCGGCCCCTGATATCAAACGGCATGGCCGCAAAAAACCCGAAGTGTGAATTTTTAGGTAATATCCCCCTCCCCGCACCCGTTCCAGCGGCCACAAGCCCGGAGCGGGCGGAGGCAGGCGCGGACCACCGGCAGGCAGAACTGGCCAGCGGTTCCCGCACCCCACTCCGGACCGACGAGAATCCACCATCCTTCCCGATCGGCCCGCCGCATTCAAGACCAGGAAACAAGAACAGCGCAAGCTGGCCGCCGACGCCCGTCGTTGCACAGACCGCTTGTCCAGGACCGTTTAACCCCTCAAGAAGACCATGACCCAACAAATTTCCGCCGCCGAGCAACTCCTGCGTGACGCCGCCCGCGAATACCACCGTACCCCGACCCGCGGCAAGATCGAAGTGCGCGCCACCAAGCCCCTGTCGAACCAGCGCGACCTGTCGCTGGCCTATTCGCCGGGCGTGGCCTATCCCTGCCTGGACATCGAAGCCGATCCGCTGAAGGCCTTCGACTACACCTCGCGCGGCAACCTGGTGGCCGTCATCAGCAACGGTACCGCCGTGCTGGGCCTGGGCAACATCGGTCCGCTGGCCTCCAAGCCCGTGATGGAAGGCAAGGGCTGCCTGTTCAAGAAGTTCGCCGGCGTGGACGTGTTCGACATCGAACTGGCCGAGAACGACCCCGACAAGCTGGTCGAGATCATCGCCGCACTGGAACCGACCCTGGGCGGCATCAACCTGGAAGACATCAAGGCCCCGGAATGCTTCTACATCGAGCAGAAACTCTCGGCCCGCATGAACATCCCGGTCTTCCACGATGACCAGCACGGCACCGCCATCATCTCTTCGGCGGCACTGCTCAACGGCCTGGAACTGGTCGGCAAGGACATCGGCGCAGTCAAGATCGCCGTCTCCGGTGCGGGCGCGGCCGCCATCGCTTGCGTGGAAGTCATGATCGGCCTGGGTGTGAAGCGCGAGAACGTCTACATGGTCGACAGCAAGGGCGTCATCTATGAAGGTCGCCCCGGTGGCCTGGACGCCTCCAAGCAGCGTTACGCCATCAAGACCGAAGCACGCACCCTGGCCGATGTGGTCAATGGTGCCGACGTCTTCCTGGGCTGCTCCGCCCCGGGCGTGCTGACTGCCGAGATGGTCAAGACCATGGCCGACAAGCCCATCATCCTGGCGCTGGCCAATCCGGAACCGGAAATCCGTCCCGAACTGGCCAAGTCGGTCCGTCCCGACTGCATCATCGCCACCGGCCGTTCGGACTATCCGAACCAGGTCAACAACGTGCTGTGCTTCCCCTACATTTTCCGTGGTGCGCTGGACTGCGGCGCCACCAAGATCACCGAAGCCATGAAGCTGGCCTGCGTGCGCCAGATCGCCGACCTGGCCAAGGCCGAGACCAGCGCCGAAGTCAGCGCCGCCTATCCGGGCAAGGAACTGGTGTTCGGCCCTGACTACCTGATCCCGACCCCGTTCGATTCGCGCCTGATCCTCAAGATCGCCCCCGCCGTAGCCAAGGCCGCCGCCGAGTCGGGTGTGGCCACCCGCCCCATCCAGGACTACGACGCCTACCGTGCAGAACTGACCCGCTTCATCTACCAGACCGGCATGTTCATGCAGCCTGTCTTCAATACCGCCAAGGTCGCGCCGCAACGCGTGGTCTACGCCGAAGGCCAGGATGAGCGCGTACTGCGCGCCGTGCAGTTCGTGGCCGACGAAGGCCTGGCCGCACCGATCCTGGTGGGCCAGCCGGCCGCCATCGAAGCCGGCATCAAGAAGGCCGGCCTGCGCATCAAGATCGGCCAGAACGTGCAAGTGATCGACCCGGCCAGCGATGCCCGCGTGGCGCAGTACGCCGCCCAATACAAGGATGGCAGCGAAGCGGACGTGCGCGCCAGCGCCAGCCTGCTGGCGGCCTTGATGGTCAAGGCCGGTGATGCCGATGCCATGCTGTGCGGCCTCGATGGCAACTACGATGGCCATCTGGCCCATGTGGAAAAGGTGATTGGCCTGAAGGACGGCGCGCAGGAATTCGCTGCCCTCAACGCCGTGCTGCTGCCGGAACAGACGCTCTTCATCACCGACACCTACGTCAATGACACCCCGGACGCCGAGCAGTTGGCCCGCATCGCCAAGGCCGCTGCCGAAGAGGTGGCGCGCTTTGGTGTGCCGCCGAAGGTGGCCTTCCTGTCGCACTCCAACGGGGGCAGCTCCTCGCGCCCCTCGGCCCGCAAGATGGCCGCCGCGCATGACGCCTTCAAGAAGCTGGCACCGGGGGTCGAGTCCGCCGGCGAACTGCATGGCGACGCCGCCCTGTCGGAGAAGATCCGCCACAATGCGGGCCTGACCGACAGCGCTCTGACCGGTGCGGCCAACGTGCTGGTCTGCCCCAACCTGGATGCGGCCAACATCCTCTTCAACGTCTTGAAGACCAGCAGCGGTCAGGGCACCACCATCGGCCCCATCCTGCTGGGCGCCGCCGCCCCGGTGCACGTGCTGACCCCGTCGAGCACCGTGCGCCGCGTCATCAACATGACCGCACTGGCTGCGGCCAAGGCGCAGGACGGCAAATCCAAGGCATGATCTGGTAACGCCGTTTCAGCGGCATCATGAACAACGCCCCGCCATCGTGAGATGGCGGGGCGTTGTTCATGGGCGTCAGGCTGCTGGCCGTGCCGTTCAATCCTTGAGGTAGTGAGGGAAACGCTCGCGGATCTCTTCCAGATGCGTGAGGGTGCCCGACAGGTGCTCGCGCAGCGCCGCCTGTGCCGTCGGCGCATCGCCCGCCGCGAGGGCATCGACCAACGCGGCGTGATCGCGCAGCACGCGTTTGGCCTTGCCGGGAATGGGTACATGCAGATTGCGCAGGCGGTCCAGGTTGCCGCTCTGCCGCCGCACCATCACCCATAGCTCCGGCACTTGCGCGGCCTCGTACATCTGGCGATGGAAGGCCTGATCGGCCAGCACGAACTCGCTGTAGTTCTCGCGCCCGGCCAATACGCGTTGCACCTCGATGCTGTCGCGCAATCGCTTCACCAGCGCGCCATCAATGCGCCGCGCCAGCGTATGGACAATCTCCAGCTCGATGGAGCGCCGCAGGAAATGCGCCTGCCGCGCCTGCGTCACATTGATCGCGCTGACCACCGTCGCATGCTGGGGGAAGATGTCCACCAGCCCCTCCTCGCCCAATTTGATGAGTGCATCGCGGATCGGCGTCTGGCTCAATCCGTATTGCGTGGCCAGTTCCGCACGCTGCAGCACGGTGCCCGGTACCAGGCGCATGCCGATGATGAGTTCGCGCAGATGCTCGAAGACCTGCGGCGCAGCGTGCCGTGAACGGTCCAGCGGCGGAATCGTAATGGTGATCGGTTCGGTGGCAGTGCTCATGCAGACAATCCTCAGCTCAAAACTGGCAGGCTTCATATAAACGACCAGCCCGCGCTCCTGCCCGGCATGATACCCGTCCTCGCCTCATTGACGCACTAATATATTAGTGTTTTAATGCACCACATCGCGCTACGCATGACGACCGTCGAGTCTGGACGGCACGGCCCGGGAGAGGCCCGGCGGCAGCGCCCTTCCCATTCAGGAGACATGCGTGGAAACCATCAAGCCATCGGCCAGCGCCTTCGCAGCGGCCGAACCTTCGCTGCTGTTGCAGGCGGTCAGAAAGATCAAGCATCGGGTGTTGCCACTATTCGTGGTGATGTTCATCGTCAACTACATTGACCGCGTCAACATCGGCTTCGTACGCAGCCATCTGGCCACCGATGTGGGCATCGGCACCGCCGCCTTCGGCCTGGGCGCCGGCCTGTTCTTCGTCGGCTATGCCATCTTCGAGGTCCCCTCGAACCTGCTGCTGCAACGCTTCGGCGCCAAGGCCTGGCTCACCCGCATCATGGCGACCTGGGGCCTGGCGGCCACCGCAATGGCATTCGTCAACAGCGAAACCACCTTCTACGTGCTGCGCTTCCTGCTGGGCGCAGCCGAGGCCGGCTTCTTCCCCGGCGTGATCTACTACTTCACGCAATGGCTGCCGGCCAGCGAGCGCGGGCGCGCCATGGCCATCTTCCTGTCCGGCTCGGCACTGGCGTCCATTCTCTCCGGCCCGATCTCGGGCGGGCTGCTGCAACTCGGTGGCGGCGGCCTGCATGGCTGGCAATGGATGTTCATCATCGAGGGCATGGCCTCGGTGGTGCTGTGCGGCTTCGTCTGGTTCTGGCTGGATTCGATGCCCGGCGACGCCAAATGGCTCACCGAACAGGAACGCACTGCCATCACCCGCGCCATCGTGGCAGAACAGGCCGAGCGCCTGAAGCACAAACCCGAACATGTGTCATCGTTGCGCCTGCTGCGCGATCCGCAGATCCTGATCTTCTGCTTCATCTACTTCTCGATCTCGCTCACCATCTATGGCGCCACCTTCTGGCTGCCCAGCATCATCCGCAAGATGGGCAACTTCAGCGATTTCCAGGTCGGTTTGTTCAATTCCATTCCGTGGCTGATTTCGATTCTCGCCATGTACCTCTTTGCCGCCCTGGCGGCCCGCTACAAGTACCAGCAGGCCTGGGCCGCAACGGCGCTGGTGATTGCGGCCATTGGCATGTTCGCCTCCACCTTTGGCGACTCGGTCTACGCCTTCGTCTCGATCTGCTTTGCGGCAGTCGGTTTCAAGGCGGCTTCTTCCCTGTTCTGGCCACTGCCGCAGGGGTATCTGGATGCGCGCATCGCCGCCGGCGTCATCGCGCTGATCAATTCCATCGGCAACCTGGGCGGCTTCGTTGCACCGACCGCCTTCGGCTTTCTGGAGCAGCGCACCGGCTCCATCCAGGGCGGCCTGATGGGCCTGGCGATCACCTCGCTGGTGGCTGCCGGCGTGGTGTTTCTGGCCCGCTCGGGGCCGGGCGCCTCGCGCTGAACAACAGAGCAAATCCGTTTCCCGCACATCATAGGAAGTCCAACATGAAAATCACCCGCGTCACCGTCACGCCCATCGCCTTCAAGGATGGCCCGCTCTTGAATGCCAGCGGCATCCATGAACCCTATGCGCTGCGCTCCATCATCGAGATCGAAACGGACAACGGCCACATCGGCCTGGGCGAAAGCTATGGAGACGCACCGGCGCTGAAGATCCTCGATCTGGTCAAGGACCGGTTGATCGGTCTGGACCCGTTCAACCTCAACGGTCTGCGCGCCATCGTGCGCGGCGTGGTCGCCAGGACGGCCCCGGCCAGCAATGCGGGCGCCGAACTGGCACCGGGTTCGCATGCCGGCAAGGCCGTCTCGAACGCTTATTCGGCCTTCGAAGTGGCGTGCCTGGATGCGCAGGCACGCTATCTGAAGGTACCGCTGGTGGATTTGCTGGGCGGCGCGGTGCGCAAGGAAATCCCGTTCAGCGCCTATCTGTTCTTCAAGTACGCCCGGCACATCGACAGCCCCTATGCACCGGACGTCTGGGGCGAGGCGCTGAGCGAAGAACAGATCGTCGCGCAGGCGCGCAGGATGATCGAGGAAAACGGCTTCAAGAGCATCAAGCTCAAGGCCGGCGCGCTGGACCCCGAGCATGAGGTAGCCTGCATCAAGGCGCTCAAGAAAGCCTTCCCCGACGCCCCGCTGCGCATCGACCCCAACGGCAACTGGTCGCTGGAGACGGCCATCCGCATGGCCGAACTGCTGGGCGACGATCTGCAATACTACGAAGACCCGACCCCCGGCCTGGAAGGCATGGCCGAACTGCACCGCCGCACCGGTTTGCCGCTGGCCACCAACATGGTGGTGACCGACTTCGATGAACTGCGCCGCAGCGTGGCCTTGAACAGCGTCCAGATCGTCCTGGCCGATCACCACTACTGGGGTGGCCTGCGCGATACCCAGCAACTGGCCAAGATGTGCGATGTGTTCGGCCTGGGCGTGTCGATGCACTCCAACTCGCACCTGGGCATCAGCCTGATGGCGATGTCGCATGTGGCGGCAGCGGTGGAGAATCTCTCCTATGCCTGCGATACCCACTATCCCTGGCAGGAGCCGGACGAGGAAGTCATCCGGGGCGGCAAGCTGCCCATTCGCAACGGCTGCGTACAGATCACTGACGCACCGGGCCTGGGCGTGGAGGTGGACCCGGAACAGTTGCGCAAGCTGCACCAGCTCTACCTGGAATGCGGCATCCGCCAGCGCGACGACGTGGGGCAGATGCGCAAGTACAAACCCGAGTGGAAGACCGTCAAGCCGCGCTTCTGAGGGCCGCTCTCAGTTTTTGACAGAAAGCTTCACCCTGCCGCGCAGGGGCAAGCAGGAACATCGCGGCCCCCGCCTCATCGTGCGAAGTAAAGATCATGCAGGTGGTCCAGCGCCACCTGATCGGCCTGCTGCGACAGGATCACCTTGCCCCCCTGCATCAGATAGACATGATCGGCCACGCCCACGGCGCGCTCGGTGTTCTGTTCCACCAGGATGATGGTGCGCCCCTCTTCTTTCAGGCGTGCAAGGATCTCGAAGAGTTCGTTGACCACCACCGGTGCCAGTCCCAGCGAGGGTTCATCGATGATGAGCAGCTTGGGCTCCGACATCAGCCCGCGCGCCATGGCCAGCATCTGCGCCTCGCCACCCGAGAGCGATCCGGCCAGTTGGCGGCGCCGCTCGCGCAGGCGCGGGAACATGGTGTAGGCGCGCTCCAGGTTGTCCTTCACGCGGGCGCGATGCTGCGGGCCGAAGGCGCCGACGATGAGGTTTTCCTCGATGCTCATGGCACGGAAAATCATCCGCCCTTCCGGGATCATCGCCATCGAGACCTTGGACATCTCCCAGGTCGGCGTGCCATTGAGCACGCGCCCCTCCAGCGCGACCTGCCCCTGCCCGATCGGGATCAGGCCCATGATCGCGCGCAGCAGCGTGGTCTTGCCGGCCCCATTGGGGCCGATGATGGTGGTCAACTGTCCCCGCCCCACCGTCAGCGAGACATCCCACAGCACGTTGATGGCGCCATAGCCGGCGCGCAGCTTGGTGACTTCAAGCATTCAGGCTCCCGTGTAGCTCTTGATGACGGCCGGATCATTGAACACCTGCGCCGGTGTACCCTCGGCGATGAGCTGCCCGAAGTTGAGCACGGCCACGCGCGCGCACAGGTTGCTGATGGTCTCGATGTCGTGTTCGATGATGACGATGCCCACCGCGAAGGCTTCGTGCAAACCCTTGAGCATCTGCATGAAACGCCGCTTGCCATTGGTCTCCAGACCGGCCAGCACTTCATCGAGCAAGAGCAGCTTGCGCTGCGTGGCCAGGGCCTTGGCCACTTCGAGCGCCTTCAGTTCGGTCAGCGCCAGGCCGGTGGCGGCATCGCGATCGGCCTTCTCGGCCAGGCCGGTAAAGGCCAGCACCTCGGCAATCCTGCCCGCATCCACCTTGCCGGTGGCAAAGCGCTGCGCCACGATGAGGTTCTGCCGTACCGTCAGTTCGTGCATGGGCTGCGGAATCTGGAAGGTGCGTCCGATGCCCAGCCGTGCACGGCGATGCAGCGGTGCCTTCAGGATATCGGTGCCGTCGAAGCGGATGCTCCCGCCCGTGGGCCGCACCAATCCGGAAATGGCGTTGAAGAGCGTGGTCTTGCCCGCGCCATTGGCGCCGACCAGTCCGACCACGTCGCCGGTGCCGACCTGCAGCGAGACTTCATCGACGGCGGTGAGACCACCGAAACGTACCGACACTTTTTCAAGTTGCAGCATGCTGACCTCCTGCACCGTTGCCCTTGCCCCGTCCCAGCTTGCGCAGCAGCGGCAGCAGGCCATCGGGACTGAAAACGATCATCGCCACCAGCAAGGCGCCCAGCACCAGTTGATGGCCGGAGGGGATGATGTTCTTGAATACCAGTTGATCCAGCAGGTAGACCACCACCGCACCGACCACCGGTCCGGTGATGCTGCGATAACCACCGAAGATGGCCGCCACGATGGGGATGGTGACCCACAGGCCACTGAAGGCGTAGTCCGGTTCCAGGAAGCTGATGTAGTGTGCATTGAAGGCGCCCACCACCCCGCACATGAAGGCCGACAGTAGCAGCATCATGCCCTTGAGCACGGTGCTGTTGACGCCGACCACGCGAGTCGCATCCTCGCTCTCGTGCATGGCACGCAGCGCCAGCCCATGGTGGCTCTCGCGCACGGCGGCATAGATGGCGGCGAAGAGGGCCACGATCACCAGGATCACGAAATACGCACCGATCTTGCTGGACAAGTCCACCCCCATCACCGTGGGCAGGCGCGCGATGCTGGAGAGCCCGCCGGAGCCGCCCGTCATGGAGGTCCACTCTGTGGCCAGAATGCGGAAAATATGCGCATACGCCAGAATGGCCAGCGCGAAATACGGTCCGCGCAGGCGCAGCACCGGCAACATCGCCAGCGCCGCCACCAGCGCACCGACGCCGCCCAGCAGCAGTGCGATCAGTACGGGTACGCCGAATTTCATGCTCAATACCGCCGAGGTATAAGCCCCGACACCGAAGAAGGCAGAATGGCCGAAGCTGATCATGCCGCCCAGATTGCCCAGCAACGCCCATGACAACGCGATGCCGCCGATCACCATGGCGGCCACCATGAGGCTCATCACGTAGTGATCCTGCGCCAGCAGCAAGGGGGCAGCGACCAGCAACAGCGGCAGCACCAGAGCGGAAAGCTTGTTCTTGTTCATCGTCATGGTCTCACCCCCTCCTTGCCCGCACGCCGAACAAGCCGTTGGGCATGATGAACAGCACCAGCAGGAACAATCCCATGCCGGCCAGTTCCTGCAAGGCCGAACTGGCCAACGTCACGGTCAGCGCTTCGGCCACGCCCAGCAGCACCGCACCGATGAGCACGCCCGGAATCGAACCCACACCGGCCAGCACAGTAATAATGAAAGCCTTGACCGTGAGCACCCCGCCATAAGCTGGACTGATGACACCATAACTGAACAGCGCCACCCCCGCGAAGGAAGCCAGCACGCCTGCCACGATGAAGGACACCAGTTCGGTATAGCCGGGGTTGATGCCCATGAGCTTGGCCGCATCGCGATTGCTGGAGACGGCACGCACCGCGCGGCCGTACCAGCTGCGCGAGAGCCACCACCAGAGCGCCGCCATCATCAGCAGGCTCACACCAAAGAACAGCACCTCGCTGCGCATGCTGTAAAAGGGACCGAGCACGAAGGCTTCCTGTAGCCATTCCGAACTGGTGGAACGGATGTCGGCCTTCCAGATCAGCAGCATGCCGTTGGTAAGGATCACGCCGATGCCATAGGTGAGGATGAGCGAATTGATCTCGCGGTCCTTCTTGATGCGGCTGACCACGAAATACACGATGGCCGAGGTCAGGCACACCACCACCAGCGCGATGGGAATGGCCAGCACCGGATTGAGACCAAGGCCGGATTCCACCGAGTAGGCAATGTAGGCGGCCAGCAGCACCAGCTCGCCCTGGGCCAGGTTGATGACCCGCATGGCACCGAATACCAGCGCCAGGCCCAGGGCAATGAGAGCGTAGGAGCCCCCCTGCAGCAGCCCGGAATATAGGGCTTGCAGTATCAGTTCAGTCATGTCTGCATTCCGTTGGAGTAGGCTGCGGCGCGGTCGCCTCAGGGCAGCACGCGCCGGCCGGGCATTACCAGGGCACTGCCGGATAATTCATCTTGTTGGTGGCGGCCGACTTGGGCCAGACGATGGCGATCTTGTCCCCCTGGTGCTGGCCCATGTGATGCGTAAAGTTCAGGTTGTCGCCATTGGCACCGAACTGCACGCGACCGATCAGGGTCTCGCGGTCGGTCTTGCGCATTTCCTCGGCCACGCCATCCTTCTTCAGCGTTCCCTTGTCGGCGGCGCGGGCGATGGCTTCGAACAGCAGCATCGATTGCACGTAACCGAACTGACCAAGATAGTCCGGGTCCTTCTTGTAGAGACGACGGTAGGTTTCCTCAAAGAGCTTGCCGTCGGCGCTGGTGAACTGTGCCGGATAAGGCAGCAGTGCCGTGCCGTAGACGTTGGGCACCAGATCGGGGAAGTCCTGGGCCATCTTGGGAGTGGCCAGCGACCAGACGCCGACCATGGCCTTGACGGCAGGCTTCAACACGCGTGCGGCGCGCAGGATGCCGACGTAGTCATTCTCGTAGCCGATCATGGCAATGACTTCCGGCTTGTCCTGCAGCTTGATCTTGTTGATGATGGGCTTGAAGTCACTGATGGCCGGATCGAAGGCATGGGAGGTCACCTTGAGCCCCTTGGCGCCCCAGGCTTTCTCCAGATCCTTGGCCAGGGCGGCAGTGGCTTCCTTGGTGGAATAGACGATCGACACCGAGCGGGCATTCATGTCCTCCAGCAGGCCCACCATGGCCTTCTGGTAACCGGCCACATTGTTGATGCGGAAGAAGTTCTTGCGGCCGCTATTGACCAGGTTGTCATCGACCCCGCCCGAGGTCACGTAGACCAGGCCGGCCTTGCCCGCCGCATCGGCGGCCGGCGCGATGTTGTTGGAACCGTAGCCGCCGGTGATGGCCACCACGCCCTCGCCGGCCAGCTTCTCGACGGCGGCGATGGCCTTGGCCGGGGCCGACTCGTTATCGATGGTGACCAGCTTGATCTTGTGCTTGCCATTGGTCTTGTTGAAGACGTCGGCAGCCACGTTGATGCCTTCCTGCATGCCCGAGCCAACCCGCGCGAGGCTACCCGTGAGGGGAATCTCCACGCCGACCTTGAGTTCGTCGGCCACCGCCCTGCCCATGCCGCCGGCCAGTGCCGAGGCAAACCCGGCCAGCAGGACCAGTCGCTTGATGCCGTGATGCTTGTTCGTCATTGTCTCCACCTTTTTCATCTGAGTGATGTTGATGTGATGTCCGCCACGCACAGCGCTCGTTTCAGCAATGGACGTACGCAGGATGAGGCCATCCATGCGGACGCATCCCGGCCTCACCGCACCGGGCAGCCATTGCCGAAACGGGTCGCCATGACCCGGACGGCTCGATCTTGTTGTTTCTTGTTGTGATGGACTTGCGCTACTGCACGCTACTGCACGATTGCCGGAAGCGCTCACGCCTGCGGCGCTGCCGGCTTGCCTGTCTCCGACCTGGTTCTTGCCTGTTCTGTACTGCTGCCCTTCAATGGCGGCCCATGCTGGCTTCTACCGTGCGCACCACGTTCACCAGACGCGGACCGAGATCTTCCATGAGCATCTCGCGCGTGAGCATGAAGGCCGGGCCGCCGCAGTTGAAGGCCATGATCTTTTCCTCGTTGGCATCGATCATGGGCACGCCCACGGCACTGATGGTCTTTTCCCATTCGCCGACGGAAATGCAGAAGCCATGATCCTGATAATCCTTGAAAGCCTGCTCGATGCCGGCCTTGACCTTGGGCCATTGCTCTTCGTTGCGCAGGCGGATGTGGTCCATCAGGAAATCGCGTTCGTTCTGGGGCAGTGCGCACAGCAGCGCGCGGCCCATGGAGGTGGTGGCCAGCGGGATGCGCGAACCGACGTCGCGGCGCAAGGTCACCGCGGACTGGCCGCGCGTGGCCTCGATGTAGACCATGCTCAAGCGATCGCGGATGCCCAGCGCCACATTGCATTGCGAATAGTCAGCCAGCTCCTGCATGGCCGGACGCGCCAGCTTGCGCACATCCATGCCGGAGAGCAGCGAATAACCCAGCGCCAGCACGCCCGAGCCGAGCTGATAGCGGCCCTGGTCTTCGGAATATTCGAGATAACCCAGCCGGGTCAGGGTATGCGTCAGTCGTGAGATGGTCGGCTTGGGCAGGCCGGTACGCTTGGCCAGTTCAGTGTTGGTGAGATAGATCTCGCCGGGACGAAAGCAGCGCAGAATCTCCAGTCCACGCGCCAGGGCATTGACGAACTGCCGGTCGTGGCTCTCATCTTCTCCCTTGAACGACACTATCTCATCCATCCGTCACTTCTCCGCGTGGCAGGGTCGTGCCGAGTGGTCACGTCGCCCTCATTGGCAGTGGAATGTACACACCTGAATTGGCAGTGTCAATTATTTGCGAACGCGTGTTCCGCTGTGCGAAATTATCGCTCTACGTGTGGTCCATCTGCATCGTGGAAAAGCCCTGCCGGCCCCGGCCCCATTCTGAAGAATCGCCCGCAAAGCCGCTCCTCTTCTGCCTCCCTTAGAGAATTGTGCAGATTGCCACCCTTGTTCATGCACGGTTTACACACACGACGCAAATGCGGTATCGTTGCCGGAAAATCCAATTTGCGAACTTGAATTTCGCTATGCGAACCAACTAAATCAGGAGACTGCTGCATGTCCAACCAAGCCACGGTTGCGGGCGAGCTGCCCCCCGTTCATCTGGCGCGCGAAGGCGCCATCCTGGTCGTGACCATCGACAATGCGCCGGTCAATGCACTGGGTGTCGCAGTGCGCCGTGGCTTGCTGGCGGCCATCGAAGAAGGTGAGGCCGATGCAGGCGTGGCCGCCATCCTGGTGACTGGCGCGGGCCGCAACTTCATCGGTGGTGCCGACATCCGCGAGTTCGGCAAACCGCCCCAGGCACCGCTGCTGACCGAGCTGTGCAACCGCATCGAGGCCTGCAGCAAGCCGGTGCTGGCGGCCATCCACGGCGCGGCCCTGGGCGGCGGACTGGAAGTGGCGCTGGCAGCGCACTACCGGCTGGCCCTCGCCAACGCCCGTCTGGGGCTGCCGGAAGTCCAGCTGGGCCTGCTGCCCGGTGCCGGAGGCACCCAGCGCACGCCACGCCTCATCGGCGCGCAGGCCGCGCTGGAGATGATGCTCAGCGGTCGCCACCTGAGCGCCAAGGAAGCCCTGGGGCTGGGACTGGTCGACCATCTGGCCGAGGGTGAGGACGCCGCACAAGCGCGCGCGGCCGGTCTGCGCGAATTGCAGACGCTGCTGGACATGGGCGCCCCGGTGCGCCGCAGTCGCGACGGCAGCGCCCTGGCCGACAGCGCTGCCGCGCAGGCCGCCATCAGCGCCGCCCGCGCCGAGACCGGCAAGAAATCGCGCGGCCTGTTCTCCCCGCACAAGATCATCGATGCCGTCGAAGCCGCCACCACCCTGCCCTTCGACCAGGGCCTGGCGCTGGAACGCCAGTTCTTCCTGCAATGTCTGGACAGCCCGCAGCGCGCCGGTCTGATCCATGCCTTCTTCGCCGAACGCGAAGTGCAGAAAGCCCCCGAGACCCGCAACGCCCAGCCCCGCCCCATCGCCCGGATCGGCGTGGTCGGCGGCGGTACCATGGGCGCGGGCATCGCCGTGGCGGTACTCGATGCCGGTTTGCCGGTGACCATGATCGAACGCGACGATGAAGCCCTCGCACGTGGACGCGGCCATGTGGAAAAAGTTTACGACGCGCAGGTGGCCAAGGGTCGTCTCACGCATGAGGCCCGCGATGCCGTGCTGGCGCGCTTGCACGGCAGCACCCGTTATGAAGACTTGTCCGCCGCCGATGTGGTGATCGAAGCCGTGTTCGAAGATCTGAACGTGAAACAAGCCGTCTTCGCTGAACTGGACCGCGTCTGCAAACCCGGTGCCGTATTGGCGACCAACACTTCCTACCTCGACATCGATGCGATTGCCGCCAGCATCTCCCGTCCTGCGGACGTGATCGGCCTGCATTTCTTCTCGCCGGCCAATGTGATGAAGCTGCTGGAAATCGTGGTGCCGCGCCAGGTCGCCGCCGATGTGGTGGCCACCGCCTTCGAACTGGCCAAGCGCCTGCGCAAGGTGCCGGTGCGCGCTGGTGTCTGCGATGGCTTCATCGGCAACCGCATCCTGGCCGTGTATCGCCAGGCAGCCGATGCCCTGATGGAAGATGGCGCTTCACCCTATGAGATCGATGCCGCCGTGCGCGACTTCGGTTTTGCCATGGGGCCCTATCAGGTAGTGGACCTGGCCGGTGGCGACATCGGCTGGGCCACCCGCAAACGCCGTGCCGCTACCCGCGATCCGCGCGCGCGCTACGTCCACATTGCCGACCGCCTGTGCGAGCGCGGCTGGTTCGGACAGAAGAGTGGACGCGGCTTCTATCGCTATCCCGATGGTCCGCGCAGCGGCGCACCCGATCCGGAAGTGCTGGCGCTCATCGACGAGGAACGTGCACGCGCCGGCATCACCCCGCGCAGCTTCAGCAAGGAAGAGATCCAGCGCCGCTACCTGGCCGCCATGATCAATGAGGGCGCCAATGTCGTGCACCAGCGCATTGCGCTACGCCCGCTGGATGTGGATATCACCTTCCTGTACGGCTACGGTTTCCCGCGCCATCGTGGCGGTCCCATGAAATATGCCGACATGGTCGGCCTGCCCAATGTGCTGGCCGACATCCGTGCCTTTGCCGCCGAAGACCCGCTGTTCTGGACACCCTCGCCGCTGCTGGTGGAGCTGGTCGAACGCGGTGCCAATTTTGATTCGCTGAACCAGGCCGGCTGATCGCCAAACCGGACTCGCCGGAGACCGTGCGCATCGCCGGTCTCCCCATTGCACCATCCTTCCAGGAGAATTCCATGATGCGGGAAGCCGTCATCGTATCCACCGCGCGTACCCCCTTGACCAAGGCCCATCGCGGCGAATTCAACGTCACGCCCGGTCCTACCCTGGCGGCCTTTGCGGTGCGCGCAGCGGTTGAGCGCGCCGGCATCGATCCGGGCCAGATCGAGGATGCCATCCTCGGCTGCGGCTATCCGGAAGGTACCACCGGCCGCAATATCGCGCGCCAGGCCATCGTGCGCGCGGGCCTGCCCATCAGCATCGCCGGCACCACCGTCAATCGTTTCTGTGCCTCGGGCCTGCAAGCCATTGCCATGGCGGCTGGGCGCATCGTGGTCGATGGTGCTGACGCCATGATCGCAGGCGGTGTCGAAAGCATCTCGCAGATCCGCAGCCGTAGTGCCACCGACAGCGGCGACAGCGGCATGGACCCGTGGATCGTCGAACACAAGCCCGATCTCTATCTGCCCATGATCGAGACCGCCGACATCGTGGCCGCGCGCTACGGTATCTCGCGCGAAGACCAGGATCGCTTCTCCGAAGCCAGCCAGCGCAAGACCGCCGAAGCACAGGAAGCCGGACGCTACCGCGACGAGATCATCGCCTGCACCACCACCATGCAGGTCACCGACAAGGCCAGCGGCCAGACCAGCCTGCGCGAAGTCACGGTGGAGGCCGACAACTGCAATCGTCCCGGCACCACCTATGAGGCGCTGGCCAAGCTGGCCCCGGTGATGGGTGCGGACCAGTTCATCACCGCCGGCAATTCCTCGCAGCTCTCCGATGGCGCCTCGGCCTGCGTGATGATGGAAGCGCGCGCCGCCGAACGCGCCGGATTGCCGGTGCTGGGCGCTTTCCGTGGCCTGGTGGTGGCCGGCTGCGAACCCGACGAGATGGGTATCGGCCCGGTCTTTGCGGTGCCGCGCCTGTTGCAGCGTCATGGCCTGCGCATGGATGACATCGGCCTGTGGGAACTCAACGAAGCCTTCGCCTCGCAAGCCCTGTACTGCCAGCGCCGCCTGGGCATTCCGGACGAACTGCTCAACGTCAACGGCGGTGCCATTGCCATCGGCCATCCCTTCGGCATGACCGGAGCGCGCCTGGCCGGCCACGTGCTCATCGAGGGCAAGCGGCGCGGTGTGCGCTACGCCGTGGTGACCATGTGCATCGCCGGCGGCATGGGTGCGGCCGGCCTGTTTGAAATCTATTGAAGCGCAGCATCGCTGCACTGCATCCCCAAGGAGACTGGAATGGATCTGAATTTCACCCCGGCCGAAGAAGCCTTCCGCGACAGCGTGCGCGCCTTCCTCGCCGAGAAGCTGCCCAAGGCCTTGTCGGACAAGGTGGCCAGCGGCAAGCACCTGAGCCGCGACGACATGGAACAATGGCACGCCATCCTCAACGAACGCGGCTGGCTGGCCAATCACTGGCCCCGAGAATATGGCGGCACCGGCTGGACCGTGATCGAGAAATTCATCTTCGAACATGAGTGTTGCCTGGCGCATGCGCCGCGCGTGGTGCCTTTCGGCGTCAACATGCTGGGGCCGGTATTGATCAAGTACGGCAACGAAGCGCAGAAGCGATACTGGCTGCCACGCATCCTCAGTGGCGAGGACTGGTGGTGCCAGGGCTATTCGGAACCCGGTGCAGGTTCCGACCTGGCCGCCGTGAAGACGCATGCGGTTCGCGATGGCGACCATTACATCGTCAATGGCCAGAAGACCTGGACCACGCTGGGCCACTACGCCAACATGATCTTCTGCCTGGTACGTACCAACCGCGAAGCCAAGAAGCAGGAAGGCATCAGCTTCCTCTTGATCGACATGAATGCACCGGGCGTGGAAGTGCGCCCCATCATCACCCTGGACGGCGAGCACGAAGTCAACGAGGTCTTTTTCACCGATGTGCGCGTGCCGGTACAAAACCTGGTCGGCGAGGAAGATCGCGGCTGGAGTTGCGCCAAGTACCTGCTGACCTACGAGCGCACCAACATCGCCGGCATCGGCTTCTCGGTGGCCGCCCTGCAACGCCTGAAGAAAATCGCCACCACGCAACGCAGCCATGGTCGTCCGCTGGCCGACGACCCGCTCTTCGCTGCCCGCATGGCCCGCGTGGAAATCGATCTGGAAAACATGAAGACCACCAACCTGCGCGTCATCTCGGCGGTCGCCGGCGGTGGCGCACCCGGTGCAGAAAGCTCCATGCTCAAGATACGCGGCACCGAGATCCGCCAGGAAATCACCGCCCTCACCCGCCGTGCCATGGGCCCTTACGCGCGCCCGTATCAATGGCAGGCGCAGGACGAAGGCCACGACGGACACACGCTCGGCCCGGAGGCCGCTGCCGGCGCGGCCGCGCATTACTTCAACAATCGCAAGCTGTCGATCTTCGGCGGCTCCAATGAAATCCAGAAGAACATCATCTCCAAGATGATCCTTGGCCTGTGAGGGAATGCCCATGAATTTCGAGCACACCGAAGAACGCCGCATGCTGGCCGACAGCCTGCGTCGTCTCATTACCGAACAGTATGGTTTTGAAGAACGCAAGCACCTGCTGCAATCCGCACCCGGCATGAGCCGCGACATGTGGTCGCAACTGGCCGAGATGGGCGTGATCGGCGCGCTCTTCCGTGAGGAAGACGGCGGCTACGGCGGTGGCGGTTTCGATATTGCCGTGGTCTTTGAAGAAATCGGCCGCGGCCTGCTGCTGGAGCCCTTGCTGGACAGCGCCATCCTGGTCGGCGAGGCCATCGCGGCGGCTGGCACACCCGCACAGAAGGCCTTGCTGGAACCCATCATCGCCGGCCAGACCCTGGCCGCCTTGGCCCATGAAGAAGCCGACAGTCACTATGCACCCACGCATGTGACCACGCGCGCCACGCAAGAAGCCGACGGAAGCTGGCGCCTGCAAGGCCACAAGGCGGTCGTGGTGCAAGCGGAAGCGGCGGATGTGTTGCTGGTCTCAGCCCGTACCAGCGGCGCGAGCGATGACGCTGACGGCATCTCGCTGTTCCTGATCCCGGCCAATACGGCGGGCCTGCAATTGCAAGGCAGCGACACCATCGACGGTGGCCGCGTAGCCGACCTGCTGCTGCAAGATGTGGCCCTGCCCGCCGACGCCCTGCTGGGCAGCGCGGGCCAAGGCGCTGCGCTGCTGGAGCGCATCCTCGGACGCGGCGTGCTGGCGCTGTGCGCCGAAGCACTGGGCGCGATGGAAGTGGCCAAGGAAGCCACGCTGGATTACCTGCGCACCCGCAAGCAGTTCGGCCTGCCCATCGGCAGCTTCCAGGCCCTGCAACATCGCATGGCCGATCTTCTGCTGGAAGTGGAACAGGCGCGCTCGGCGGTCATCAATGCCGCTGCTGCACTGGAGGCCGATCGCCTCACACGTGAACGCGCCCTGTCGGCGGCCAAGTTCAGCATCGGCCGCATCGGTACGCTGGTGGCCGAAGAATCCATCCAGCTGCACGGCGGCATCGGCATGACCTGGGAACTGCCGCTGTCGCATTACGCCAAGCGCCTGGTGATGATCGACCACCAGCTCGGTGACGAGGACTACCACCTGCAACGCTATATCGCGCTGAGCCGCGACATGCCGGCATGAGCGAAGTCCTGCAGGAGCAGCGCGGTGCGGTGCGCGTGCTCATCAATCACGATCCGGCCACGCGCAATGCCCTCAACGCTGACCTGTATGCCGCTCTGATGGCCGCGCTCGACCAGGCCCAGGCTGATCCGCAAGTGGGGGCCATCGTGCTGGCCGGGGGCGGCAATTTCTTCTGCTCCGGCGGCGACCTGCGCCTGCTGGCCCAGCGCCGCAGCATGGCACCCCAGCAGCGCCGTGCAAAGCTGGAAGGTTTGCACGACCTGATCCGCCACATCGGCCGCTGCAGCAAGCCGGTGATCGCCGCCGTCGAAGGTGGCGCAGCAGGTGCCGGGCTGTCGCTGGCCTTGGCCTGCGATCTGCTGGTGACGACGCGCCAAGCGCAGTTCTCGGTGGCCTATGTCAAGGTCGGGCTCACGCCTGATGGCGGCGTGACGGCCTTCCTCGCGCAATTCCTGTCGCGCCAGATGCTGACGCAGCTGTGCCTGTCGGGCGAGCGTTTCAATGGCGAACGCCTGCATGCCATGGGTGCGGTCAATCAGCTGGCCGAGGCAGGACAGGCACTGGAAGCGGCCGTGCAACTGGCCGCCACCCTGGCCGACGGTCCGGCACAGGCCATGGCCCGCATCAAGCACCTGTGCCAGCATGCCTACGGCGCCACGCTGGAAGAACAACTGGAACTGGAAGCGCAGCACATGGTGCTCTCGCAGGGCGAAGACGAAGCGGCCGAGGGCATTCACGCCTTCCTCGAAAAACGGCCTGCCGATTTCCGGCGGCTGCGTCAGGCACCGAAACAATAGCTGTACCGGGATGCGCACGGACGTCATACAGAACAACAAGCGCAGCACGCATCCCGTCCATGAGGAGACGACATGACTGAACAAACTGCATCCCTGCCGCTGGCCGGCGTGCGCGTACTGGACCTCTCGCGCGTGCTGGCCGGCCCCTGGTGTGCGATGGTACTGGGCGACCTGGGCGCCGAAGTGATCAAGGTCGAGCACCCCGAACGCGGCGACGACACGCGCGACTGGGGTACCCGCATCGGCTCGACCGAGACCGCGTATTTCAACAGCGTCAACCGCAACAAGCGCTCCATCAGCGTGGACCTGCAGACCGAAGAAGGCCAGGACATCGTGCGCCAGCTGGCCCGCAAGAGCGATGTGGTGATCCAGAATTTCAAGTTCGGCGGCGTGCAGAAATTTGGCCTCGATTACGAGACCCTGCGCCGCGACAATCCCGGTCTGGTGTATTGCTCCATCACCGGCTACGACAGCAGCGGGCCGGAGGCCACACGGCCCGGCTATGACCTGGTGATCCAGGGCGAATCCGGCCTGATGTCACTCAATGGCGAGGCCAGCCAGCCGCCGCTGAAACTGGGCGTGGCGGCGGTGGACCTGTTCACCGGCATGTATTCCGCCCAGGGCGTGCTGGCCGCGCTGTACCAGCGCCAGCAGACCGGACAGGGCCGACATGTGGAGATGGCGCTGTTCGACTGCGGCGTCATGATCACTTCGTATTACGGACTGGAAGCACTGATCCTGGGCGACGATCCGCCGCGCTATGGCAATGCGCATCCTTCCATCATTCCCTATGGCGTCTTCGATGCGGCCGATGGCCGCCTGGTCATCACGGTAGGCACCAACAGCCAGTACCAGCGCTTCTGCCACAGCGTCATCGACCGTCCCGACCTGGCCGAGGATGCGCGCTTCAAGACCAACGTCAGCCGTGGCCAGCATCGCGACGTGCTGGTCCCGGAAATCAACCGCGAACTCAAGGCCCGCAAGCGCGCCGACCTGCTGGCCAAGCTGCACCAGGCCGGCATTCCCTGCGGTGAAGTGCTGGGCCTGCATGAGGCCCTGACCAGCCCGCGCGCTAGCTCTGCCGGCCTGGTCAGCACGCATCCGCATGCGCAAGCGGGCAGCGTACAGGTGCTGACGCCGCCCTATCGTTTCGATGGGGAACGTCTGCCGGTACGCAGGGCACCGCCCTCGTTGGGTGAAGGCACGGGAGAAGTCTTGCAGTCGCTGCTGGGGATGGAAGAAGCGCAGATCGCCGCGCTGCGCGAGCGAGGGGTGTTGTAGCGAGAGGGGGGTAGACCGCCTGCAGGCCACCATGGAGGCGGCCCGCAGGCGATGCGGCATCAGTTGGAGAAAGCCGCCAGCCCGGTGATGGCGCGGCCGAGGATGAGCGCATGCACATCATGCGTACCCTCGTAGGTGTTGACCACTTCCAGATTGACCAGATGACGCGCCACGCCGAACTCGTCGGAGATGCCGTTGCCGCCCATCATGTCGCGCGCCATGCGGGCGATGTCCAGGGCCTTGCCGCAGCTGTTGCGTTTCATGATCGAGGTCTGCTCGATGCCTGAATAACCTTCATCCTTCAAACGCCCCAGGCGCAGGCAGCCTTGCAGGCCCAGCGAGATTTCGGTGAGCATGTCCGCCAGTTTCTTCTGCACCAGCTGGTTGGCCGCCAGCGCACGGCCGAACTGCTGGCGCTCCATGGTGTAACGGCGCGCACGCTCGTAGCAGTCTTCGGCCGCCCCCAGTGCGCCCCAGGCGATGCCGTAACGCGCGCTGTTCAGACAGGTGAAGGGGCCCTTCAATCCGCGCACGTCGGGGAAGGCGTTTTCTTCCGGGCAGAAGACGTTGTCCATCACGATTTCCCCGGTGATGGAAGAACGCAGGCCGACCTTGCCGTGGATGGCCGGGGCCGACAAGCCCTTGGCGCCCTTGTCGAGGATGAAGCCGCGAATCTCGCCTTCGTCATCCTTGGCCCACACCACGAAGACGTCGGCCACCGGGCTGTTGGTGATCCACATCTTGCTGCCGGACAGGCTGTAGCCGCCGTCCACCTTGCGCGCGCGGGTGATCATGCTGCCGGGGTCGGAACCGTGGTTGGGTTCGGTCAGGCCGAAGCAGCCTATCCATTCGCCGCTGGCCAGCTTGGGCAGGTATTTCTGTTTCTGCGCCTCCGTCCCAAAGGCATTGATGGGGGTCATCACCAGCGAGGACTGCACGCTCATCATGGAGCGATAGCCGGAATCGACGCGCTCGACTTCGCGCGCGATCAAGCCATAGCAAACGTAATTCAGACCGGCACCACCGTATTGCTCATCGATGGTCGCGCCCAGCAGGCCCAGTTCGCCCATCTCGCGGAAGATGCTCACATCCATCTTCTCGTGGCGGAAGGCTTCCAGCACGCGCGGGGCCAGGCGATCCTGGCAATAGGCCTGGGCGGCGTCGCGCACCTGGCGTTCATCGTCGCTCAGTTGCTGCTCCAGCATCAGGGGATCGGCGTAATCGAAGGAATGTCGTTGCGATGTTTTGCTCATGGAAGCCTCATTTGTGCATCAGGAATCGTTGCGGGATCACTGTCGCGCAGACAGTGATCCCGCAGCGGCGGTGGACAAAAATATACGGACTGCCCTGCCCCGGCGCAAACGAATTGTTTGCATCACCGTGTGCGTTTTTCGCACTCCGGTTCCGCCTGTCGAGACGGCCTTCTCCGACCCGGCTCAACCCAATCCGCTGGGCAGGCGATAGGCCTTGGCCTGCTCTTCCAGCCAGTCCTGGAACAGGCGCAGGAGCGGCCGCTCGGAGGTGCGCTCGGGATAGATCAGGTAGTAGGAGTGGGTGCTCAGGTAATCGTGATCAACGGCCACCACCAGCAGGCCGCGCCGCAATTCATCCTCGATCAGGAAGCGCGGGATCAGCGCCACGCCCATCCCCACGATGGCCGCCTGGGTCAGCATGGAGAACAGTTCCAGCTGGGTGCCCACCAGATCGTTCTGCACCTGCATGCCGAAGGAGGCGAACCACTGCCGCCACACGTAGGGACGAGTGCTCTGCTGCAGCAGCGGATAAGCGAGCAGCCCGGTGGGCGTGAGCTTGCGGTCGGGACCGATGAGTTCCGGGCTGGCCACCGCCACCATGCTCTCGCGCATCAGGAACACACCCTCGGTACCGGGCCAGCTGGCTTGCCCGGCGTAGAGCGTGGCATCGAGATTGGTCTCTTCGAAGAGGAAGGGCCGGGTGCGCGGCCGCAGGTTGACGGTCACGCCCGGATGCGCCTCCAGGAAGGAACGCAGGCGCGGCAACAGCCAGCGGGTGGCGAAGGTCGGCATCACGCCCAGCTCCAGGGTATCGCCATGACCGTCGCGCGACATCAGGTGCAGGGCATCGCGCTCGATCTCGTCCAGGCGCTGACCGACCTGATGACTGTAGCTCACCCCGGCCTCGGTCAGGCGCACGCCGCGCTTGGTACGGCGAAACAGCTTCAGGCCCAGGAATTCCTCCAGCGCAGCCACCTGACGGCAGACTGCACTTTGCGTCACGGCCATTTCCTGCGCCGCCTTGGTAAAACTCTGATGGCGTGCAGCAGACTCGAAGACCGCCATGGCCTGGGTAGAAGGGATCTTTCGGCGCATCGGGCAAAAATGGCTCTGAAGTGAATTTTATGCACATCTTATTACAGCGGCGGCGCATTCCAAAATGATCATATGAATAATCTTGTCTGACATCCAGATCACTATCGATATCAATTAGCGCATTGCCTGCATGATTAATTTCATTGGATGGAATTCTTGCCGCTCATTAAGATCAAGCCCGATCCAGCCATGCGACCATCGAACAGCAAGCGCCGGCGGCCGAGGGAGGCCGTTGGCGACAAGAGAGACAGGATGGGCAGGAAGCCGACGCTTCGTGACGGCATGACAGCATGACATCACCAGCACTTCATTGCTCCTCGCGACCACGCCCCCGGCCGCATGCCCCTCTTGACGCCCGCACGCCAAACGGGTGACCTCGCCATCGACGCGTCGACCGCATCGTCGGGATCCGAAACTGAAAACGATATAAAACAAATGCGAGGAAGACATGATCTGGTTCTACAACCTCAACATCGCCAAGAAACTGGCCCTGTCCTTTGCAGTGGTGATTGCGCTGACGCTGTTGCAGGGGCTGTTTGCCATGAAGGAGCTCAAGCAGGTCAACAGCGCTTCCGGCGAGATCGTCAACAAGTGGATGCCGACCATGGATGCCGCCCGCGAGCTGCAGGGTTCGCTGCCGCCGCTACGACTCACTGAACTGGAACTGGTGACCGCCGTCACGCCGCAGGAACGCAGTGCGGCCAATGCGGCCATCAAGAAGCGCCTGGATGCGCTGGCCAAGCAGCGCGTGGTGTTTGAGCAGCGCATGTCCGAGCCGGAGGAAAAGCAACAGTACGCCCAGTTCGGCAAGAATCTGGCAGCCTATCTGAAAGTAGATGAGCAACTGGCCGAGATGGCTGCCAACCAGCAGTATGACGAGACGCGTGCCCTGTTCCATGGGGAATCGGCCAGGCTCTATGCCGCGATGGTCGGCAACCTCAATGCCATCGTGAAGCTCAATGCCAGCGGCAGCGCCGATGCCGATGAAGAAGCCTCGGGCGTATTCCGGGGTGCGCAGCGCTGGATCGTAGGACTGCTGGCGGCCACCGTTGCCGTCGGTTCGCTGCTGGCGTTCGTGGTGGCGGCCAATGTCTCGCGTCCGCTGAAGGAAGCGGTAGAGATTGCCCAGCGCGTGGCACGTGGCGACCTGACCCTGCGCATTCGCCCGGCCGGTCGCGACGAAACCGGACGCCTCATGGAAGCCCTGCGCCTGATGAACGACAGCCTGCGCGACATCGTCAATGAGGTGCGCCAGGGGACTGACACCATCGCCACCGCCTCCAACGAAATCGCGCGCGGCAATCTGGATCTCTCGAACCGTACCGAACAACAGGCCGGTTCGCTGGAAGAGACCGCCTCGGCCATGGAACAACTGACCTCCACCGTGACCCAGAACGCCGACAACGCCCGTCAGGCCAACCAGCTGGCGGCCACCGCATCGGACATCGCCAGCCAGGGTGGTGAAGTGGTGGGTCAGGTGGTGCAAACCATGGAAGGCATCACCGAGAGTTCGCGCCGCATCGCCGACATCATCAGCGTGATCGATGGTATCGCTTTCCAGACCAACATCCTGGCGCTCAATGCGGCGGTGGAGGCGGCCCGCGCCGGCGAACAGGGACGCGGCTTTGCGGTGGTGGCCTCGGAAGTGCGCTCACTGGCGCAGCGTTCGGCCGGTGCGGCCAAGGAAATCAAGGAATTGATTGACGACTCGGTGCAGAAGGTCAGCGCCGGCAGCGCTCTGGTGGAACGCGCCGGCAGCACCATGACCGAAGTGGTGGCCAGCGTGCGCCGCGTCACTGACGTGGTGGCCGAGATCAGCGCGGCCACGCAGGAGCAAAGTGGCGGCATCAATGAAGTCAACCTCGCCATCACGCAGATGGATGAGACCACGCAGCAGAATGCCGCACTGGTGGAGCAGGCGGCGGCAGCAGCGGACTCACTCAAGGGACAGGCAGGCAATCTCGCAGCTGTAGTGGGCAAGTTCAAGCTGGATTGAAGCGATATGGCCGACGCCAGATTGCCTGGTGTCGGCCGCGTGCGCTGGCCTCGCGTGCAGCCAAGCTCCGGCGGTCACGGCCCCGTACGCGAGAGCAGCAGCCTGAACCCGAGGCTTATCATGACGCCGCCCGCGATGCGGTCGAACCAGTGCTTGCCCTGCACATACCAGCGGCGTGGACGCGATGAAGAGAGTGCAACGGCCACCAGGCCATACCATCCCGCTTCGATCACGAAGACCAGCAGCAGCGTCAGCGCCTTGAAGGACAGGGAAGTCTGGGCCGGCAAAAAGGCGGCGAACACGCTGGTATAGGCGATGGCGGTTTTCGGATTGCTGATCTGGGTGACCAGGCCCAGCCACAGGGACCGGCGGGACAAGGAGGGTGATTGGTCGCGCGGTGCGACGTCGTCAGCCATCAGGGGCGTACGCGCCCCGCGCCAGATGCGCCATCCCATGTAGGCCAGATAAACACCACCCCCGAACTTCAACACCAGATAGAGCGAAGGCACTGCCAGCAGCACTGCCTGCAGCCCCAGCAAGGCCGCTGCGGCAAAGAGCACGCCGCCGATCCCCATACCCAGTGCCGCCAGCAGGCCATTGGGTCGTCCGCCGCCCACCGAGGTGCGCGCCACCATCACGAAGCTGGGGCCGGGGCTCATGGTGGCCAGGCTCAGCGTGGCGGCCAGTCCGATCATTTCAGCAAGATGTTGCATGGATAACCTCCTTTTGGCGGTGAGGACGGTCCTCATTGGGTTGTTTCTCCAGGAAGAACGGCACCTCGCTCGCGCCGATGCCCAGGTCATTGAGCTCGCGCGGCCCCATCTCCCGCAACTCCCGCGCGGCGCCCCCGTGTGAAGCGTGATGGTCCCCGAGGACGCGGGCAAGGACCTGGCTGACGATGTGCCGCATGGACTTCTCCCTGGATGAATGGGCAGATCATCCGCCAATCGAAGTCATTGGTAAAATTGAGTTTAATGACAGCCACTATCAGCAATACTGATGACATAACTCAGCTTCAACGCTGAACTTTTGATCGATCTGCAGTCGCACTTCATCTCCACCGGCCACCATGCCGGACGCATTGGCGTTGACCAGGAAGCCATCCGTACCGATGGAGAAGCCCACCGATCCAGATTTGCTCTGGTTGCTGCTGGTCTGTGCTGAGGTGTTCTGATCGGCCAGCAGGCGGATTTCGTTCGCCGCTTGGAGCGTGGCGTTAAGCTACTGCTGCTGCGGATGCTGAAGGCCCGCTTGACGCTGTCGGCCTTGATTGAAGCCCCCTCCCGGTCTCATAAGCCAAATCTGGCAATGGTCGCGAGCGCCTCCTCCGCACTTTCTGGCTTTTGTTGCGCTATGTTGCTCAATGCGACCCGAATATAGTGACGAACCTCTTCGACCGTGTAATAAGCCGTCTCCGGGAGAATTTCACTGAACTCAGAATTTGCCCATGCTTCGTAACATCCAGCTTCAGGTTGAGCAGATCGCCTTACGCATGCGTCCCATTCGATCGGAAAGTCCGCCAATTTTCTATCCAAGATCAGGTCCAAGGACCAGCCGGGATCGCCACCGCCCGGTGACATCAAGTCATTTAAGAGAATACCTTTGAGAAATCTATCTAAAGGGTTTGTATGCACGGCCCACAGCAAACACCAGAACAGGAGATTTAGGTGCGCTAATTTCTCACTAGAAAATTGCTCTCCCTTAAATAAATCAACATTCATTACTAATTCCTCCTACCTGGAAATACGCTTGGAATCCGTCCATTATTAATTGGCACCTTGAAATTAATACCATTCACCTGAACATCTAGCACCATACTGCCATTCGGATGCTTGTAGCCTTCTCCTGATTGATACTGAATCATTCCCTTCGCGGCCGCCTCTTGGGCCGAATTTCCCATGCTGATATCGTCATGAACTTTCGGGTCATAGACAGTCTTGGTTTTAGGAGTCTTTCCCGATCCTTTGGGCAAGCGATATTCAATCTCATAGATTCCCGGTGCAACCTCAGTCCGACTCACCAACGTTCCCTTGGCGCTAACCAACGTCTGCATAAAGTTCTCTTCATTATGTCCCCCGCTGATTTCTTTGCCGGCTATCTTTCCATTTCTCAAGTGATCGATCAGATCTTCCCGAACGGGAATCCGACCTGCAAAATCAGCCTCATGCAGCAACTTGTCGTCCAAACCTCGACCAGGCGGCGACGCCCTTTCAGGAGTGCGCTTGCTTGAAACTTTAGCCGGTACATCAGAGAGCTTCTCTTCCGCTTTTGCAAGCCCCTTGGGCACGTACTTCCCAAGCAGATAAGTTAGACCAAGCTTCCCTGCATCGATACCAATGTCCGCCAGCGGATCACGCTCTCCTGGATACGTCGCTATATCGAAAGAATCTACAACACGCTTTCCCTCCTTCGATTTGTATGTCCCAAAGACCGCCTCATTACCAGTTTGCACCTGGTCATTGGACACTTTGGCAAGGTAAACCCCCAATGGCACCAGCGCACAGCTGGCGGCTGCGCTCGGGACACATGCTGCTGCCCCTGCTACCGTCAACGCTCCACCTCCAACCATCCCGACCGACCCAACGAGCAAATCGGCAGCACCTCCCGTGCGCTGCCTGGTCTCACCGTATCTGGTCAATGCGTCCCGTGCAGCATCAAGGTAAGGCTGATAGATGAATTCCCCGGTGTTGAGCAACGTCGTCATTTCATCTTTGTACGTCGCTCCTTTTTCCTGCATTCCCTTCAACAAGCCGTAGTAAGGATCACTTGCCGGTACACCCTCAGCACACCGGGTCAATGCACATGCCGCAGCGTCAAGACGCTGTTGCTGCTCAAGAGATTTTCCCTTTTTCAGTCCGGTCAGCTTCTCCGTTTCCGTCTTGTGCAACTCTCGGTTGTTGGCTTCCACGTTGAGGCCAGCCGCCATGCCGGGGACGCCGCCAGCGATTCCGCCAAGTGCGGCAGCGGCTGCTTGAGCCAGCGCCTGCCGAACCGGCACAGGCAGATCTGAGCCATTGACCAGTTTTACAAACTGGGGCATCGTCATCGATGAGGTTGCTGCACCGGCTGCACCACCAATGCCTCCGCTCAACAACCCCGCTGCGGCATGCAATACCGTTCTATAGAACCCTCCCTCGTTCCATTTATCCCGCTCGGCAATCAGCGCAACTTTCTCACTTTCGCTGGCTAGCCCAATCCTGCGATCCAGTTCGTCGACCTTCGACGTGGCGTAGTTGCCGATCTCCCGAGCGGCATTCGTTCCGAACGTCTCCATGATCTTTGCCTGCGCCTGCACATCCTCCTGCAGCGCCTGCGCATCCCACTGCTTGTTCAGCTTGCCGCTGGTGTCGCGTTCACTGCTCACCTCAGTATTGATTGCTGCAATCGTCTGCGCAGCGGTCTTGCCTGTCTTCGCCTGCTGTGCGAGGTCATCCTTGATCCTCACATCCGCTGCACTGATGCCACTACGCGTGACGCTACTCTCATTGCCACTGCTACTGCCGATGCCTATTCCCGTGCCGGCCAATGATCCCTTCGCGCCATCCAGCCCCGCCCCAACGCTGATACTCTCCGCCTTGTAGCTGCTGCGATTCCGGATGTCAGATTGCGTCAGCGTCTCCGTGCTCAGGCTGTTCTTGCCCTCAATGGCGGCCTTGTCCGTACTGGCAATCTTGCCGCCTTTCAGGTCGGTGTTACCTGCCACCCTGACCTGGAACCCCTCATCTCCAGCCCGGACACCGGACTGCTCATTGACGCTCGCGAACTCACCCTCGACCCTGCTGTGGCTGAGGTTGACACTCCCGTTCATCTTGCCCGCCCCTACCGAGACACTGGCGCCAAAACCCTGCTGCTTGCTCTTGGTGTTGCTGCTGTCTTGCAGACTCTCGATATTCAAATTGCCATGTCCGCTGGTTCCTGCGTCGATCTCCACCCGTCTACCCGCCACGACTGCACCGCGCAGCGTAGTGTCCGTGCCGGATCTGAGCTCGACCTTGTTGCCCGCATCGACATGCGTGTTGACTTGTTCCACGTCACTGCCATCGCCGCGGCCCCGGCTGCCGGACGCATTGGCATTGACCATGAATCCATCCGTACCGATGGAGAAGCCTACCGATCCAGATTTGCTCTGGTTGCTGCTGTTCTGTGCTGAGGTGTTCTGATCGGCCAGCAGGCGGATTTCGTTCTCGGCCTGTAGCGAAGCATTGACGCCGGCCTTGATGTCACTGCCTTGGATGAGGATGCTGCTGTCCTTGCCGCCACCTTGTGCTTTGATACCGACGTTGCCTCCTGCGGCAACAGCGGAGCCACGTACCGTCTTGCTGCTCTGTTCGCTACGGCTGTTGCTGCTGCTGCCGCCTATGCTGAAGGCGAGGTTGATACCGCCCACCTTGTCAGCCGCATTGGCATCGCGGCTCGGCACCTTGCCTTGCGCATCGGCAGGACCGGTAGCGATCTGGTTGGGCTTGTCGTTGATCGTGCTGCCTTGTCCGGCACTGATGGCGTCATACGCCTGCTTGCCCGCAAAGCCCATGTTGGCAGCAGCCAGCGCCTGCATGCGACCATTCCTTGTCTTGCCTGCCGCCTCCGCCATCTGCTGCACCGTCTGCACCGCCGACAACACCGGACTGGTCACCGCCACCGTCACCCCTTGCTGTCGGAACTTGTCCTCGGTCACGGTGCGGCTGCTCTGCTGTGCAGCGAGAATGCTGA
>NZ_JABFMQ010000022.1:0-71613 GCF_013359625.1 Herbaspirillum sp. C9C3 | reverse complement strand
CGTTTGGGCGAATTGCTGCGTTACGAATTTGGGTCAAGACGCCCAGTCTTGACCCGAATTCGCGCCTTGCACTTCATCCCAAACGGGACTCGCTCGCACTCACGCCTATTGATGAAATGGGTTCTATAAATCATTCGCCTCCTTCCTGGGCCCAGATCAGTGCGCTCCCCGCGGCGCGCTGGCCAGCATTAAATTTCTCTTAATGCTCGTGCGCTTGTCATTCACTTGAAATAAATGCCCGTTACCCTCGCCGGATCATAAAGGGACAAGCGAAGGCGTCACTCAAGGCGCCACAATCAAGCGAGTGGGGATTGCGTAAGCCGTTATCGTTCGAGCCGCAAGGGCCGCTGACCAGACTGCTCGCGGGCAGGGGCGTGTCGGCGGGAATGGTGCTGCTCGCTGCCGGGGCGCTGTCGCTGCTGTGGTACTTCACCCTCATCCGCATCGAGAACGAAAAGCAGCTGGCCATCGCCGCATCCATCGCCGACAGCCGCAACGTGGCTGCCATCGTCTCGGCCAATCTGGATGAGGTACTGGGCAAGATCCTGCTGTATTCGCGCATCGGGCAGTCCATGCTCAATGGCGAGCAATCCTCGTCGGCCTATTTCAATCCCCTCTTCAATGGCGATTCTGCCTATCTGCGCGTGGCCATGTTCGATGCGCGCGGACGGCTGGTCTATTCCTCGGCACGACAGAAGAGCGAGCCAGAACTGAGTCGTCTCATCAATGCCGGATTCATGAGCACGCTCACCAGCACCGGCGAACACGGTCAGATGATCATCACGCCGCCCCTGAACCGCGATGGCTACAGCTGGCGCGTGCCGCTGCTCATCCCCTTGCAGGACGGCAAGGGCAGGCTACAGGGCTTCTTCGCGGCCATTCTCGATCTCGGTTATTTCCTCAAGACCTACGAAGAAGTCAGCGTGGACGGCTCCAGCCGCATCGAGATCATCAACACCGCCGGGCTGCAGCTGGCCGAGCTGGCCGGAGGCATCCTCTCGGGCGGCTCCGATTACGCCGGCCAAGAATACGCCACCTTCCTGCTGACCGGCAAGGGTGACGGACTCATCCATGCACTACGTCCGGGCGATGTCGCCCAGCATGTCGGCGTGCAGCGGCGGCTGGCGCATTATCCGCTGGCGGTGGTGGTCAGCCGCGACCAGCAGGTGCTGCTGGGCAAGCTGTGGCCGGCGCACCGGCAGTATGTCTTGCAGGCCATCCTGATTTCCATGCTGGTGCTGGTCCTCTCGGGCGGTCTGATCGGCATGGCCCACCGGCGCCGCTTCCTCTACGAGCAACTGCGCTATTCCGAACGGGAGAAGAGCGGCCTGATCCAGCAGCTTGAAGAGGAAAAGAGTCGCGCCTACCAGTTGGCCTCGCATGACTACCTGACCGGCATTCCCAATCGCATGCTGTTCTACGAACTGGCCACCACCGAACTTTCGCGGGCGCGTCGCAGCCGCAATCTGTATGCGCTGTTCTTTCTCGACCTGGACAAGTTCAAGCTCATCAACGATACCCTCGGTCATGCCGTGGGCGATGCGCTGCTGCAGGAAGTGGCGCGTCGGCTGCGCGCAGCCGTGCGCGAATACGACCTGGTGGCGCGCCTGGGCGGGGATGAATTCGTGGTGCTGGTCTCGGAAATCCGCAGCGAGGAAGTCGTCGCCGAGATCGCCGACAAGCTGGTTGAAACCCTGCGCGCTCCCTATCCCGATCTGCTGGGCTGCGATGTGGAAACCACGCCCAGCATCGGCATCGCCCTCTACCCTCGCGATGGCCAGAACATCGCCACCCTGATGACCAACGCCGATTCGGCCATGTACAGCGCCAAGAACGCCGGCAGCGGCCTGTACCGCTTCTACGATGCCTCGCTCAATGCGATTGCGGTGCGCGGGCTGGAGTTGCTGGGGCGCTTTCGCCAGGCGCTCAAGGAAAACGAATTCTGCCTGCACTATCAACCCAAGGTCGAGTTGCAGGACTATCGCGTGGTCGGCATGGAAGCCCTGATCCGCTGGCAGCATCCCGAGCACGGTCTGATCTATCCGGGCGAATTCATCGGCCTGGCCGAGACCCATGACCTGGTGCAGCCGCTGGGCCACTGGATCATCGAAGCCGTATGCCGCCAGCTGGCGCAATGGCGCGCCGATGGCCTGCCCCTGGTGCCGGTGGCCATCAACGTGTCGGCCAAGCAGCTCAATGATGAACGCCTCATTGCGACCGTGCGCGAAGCCTTGCAGCGCCACCAGCTCAGTGCGCAGTGGCTGGAGATCGAGGTCACCGAAAGCTGTTTCATTGCCGACCTGGAGCAGGCGCGCCAGACCCTGGAAAAGCTGCGCGACGAAGGGCTGCGCATCTATCTGGATGACTATGGCACGGGCTATTCCAGTCTCAGTCATATCAAGGCGCTGCCGGTGGTGGCGCTGAAGATCGATCGCTCCTTCGTGCGTGACATCCGCAACGACAACAGCGACGGCATGATCGTCGCTTCCACCGTCTCGCTGGCGCGCAATCTCGGACTGAAGGTGGTGGCCGAGGGCGTGGAGACGCGCGAGCAACTGATGCACCTCAAACTGATGGGCTGCGACGAAGTGCAGGGCTTCTATCTGCAGCGTCCGGTCGCGGCCGCGCAACTGGTGCCGCTCTTGCAGAAAGGCAGGTTCGATATCTCATGAAGACCCACTTCGCCACCCTGGTGCTGGCCGCAGGTGCGGCCTGCATGCTGCTGCCCGCGGCACCGGTCCTGGCCGGCGCTCGCGCGGCCTGCGAACGGCCGCAGCGGCTGCGCTTCTCCTTCGTGCCGCAGGGCCGCGACCTCGACCAGCAGACGGCGCTCAGTCCGCTGGTGGACGAATTGCGCGAACGCCTGAAGATGCCGGTGGACGTGATCATCCCCACTTCCTACGGCGGTGTCATCGAGGGACTCATGGCCGGTGCCGTCGATGTGGCGCGGCTGGGGCCGGCCTCCTACGTGACGGCACACAAGGGCGATCCGCAGATTACGCCCTTTGCCTCGATGGAGCAGGTGGAGCCCAATTTCGCTGCGCAGGGCGGGGTGTCATCGGTGTATTACTCGCTGCTCATCACGCGCCAGCAGGGGCCCTATGACAGCGTGGCCTCGCTCAAGGGCCGGGTACTGGCGCTGGCCGATCCGGACAGTACCTCGGGCGCGCTGATCCCGCGCCATCTGTTTGCGCGCCAGTACAAGCTGCAGTTCGAGCGCTATTTCTCGCGCATCGGCTATTCCGGCAATCATGAGCGATCCGTCATGGCCGTGTTGAACCACAATGCCGATGCGGCCTTTGTGGCCAGCACCAATCTCTCGCGCATGATCAGCGACGGCCAGCTCAGAAAAAGCGATGTACGCGTGCTGTGGCGCTCGGGGGCGATTCCCTTCGATCCCTTCGTCTATCGCGGCCAGCTGTGCGCCGATATCCGCAAGAAGATCCGCGAGGTGTTCCTGGACAAGAACGCGCTGCGCGTGAAGCTGACCCTGGACAGCCTGCGCGCCACGCATTTCGTGCCGGTGCACGACGCGGCCTACCAGATCATCCGCGCGCTGCCCTGAAAGACGGACGGACTTATTCGGCCAACAGTGTTTCGATATCGGAAATCATTTCCTCGGGACGGGTCTGCGGCGCGTAGCGCTTGAAGACGCTGCCATCGCGGCGTACCAGGAACTTGGTGAAATTCCACTTGATGGCCTTGCTGCCCAAGAGACCCGGGGCTTCCTTCTTCAGGTACTGGTACAGCGGATCGGCCTGTTCGCCATTGACATCGATCTTGGCAAACAGGGGAAAGCTCACACCGTAATTCTTTTCGCAGAAGGCGCCGATTTCCTCGGCATTGCCGGGCTCCTGCGCGCCGAACTGGTTGCAGGGGAAGGCCATCACTTCCAGTCCGCGTGGGTGGAACTGACGGTGGATGGCTTCCAGGCCGTTGTATTGCGGGGTGAAGCCGCATTTGCTGGCGGTATTGACGATGAGCAGCACCTTGCCGCGCAGCTGTTCCAGGGAAAAGGGCGTCTGGTCGGCCCGCTTGGGCTGGAAATCGTAGAGAGTGGTCATGGACTGTTCCTCGGGGCTAGCATCGTTGTGGCCGCCATTCTAAACCGCAGCGCCCGCGCCTGCTTGTGAGCGTCCGGGCGGGCTCAGGCCGACAGGCCCTGTTCCCGCGCCGTTGCCGCGCTGATGCGGTCCTGTTGCAGCAGCAGGGCCAGGCTGGCCTGCAGCGTCTGCATGCCCTGCGCGGCACCGGCCTGCATGGCCGAGAGCAGTTGCGCGCTGCGTCCTTCGCGGATCAGATTGCGCACCGCCGCCGTGGCCACCAGCACCTCATGGGCCGCCACCCGCGCAGCGCCGGTGATGTCCGGCAGCAGGATCTGGGCGATCACTGCCTGCAATGCCTCGGCCAGCAGGCCGCGAGCGGTGTCCTTTTCACCTTCGGGGAAGGCATCGATGATACGGTCGACCGCGCGGGCGGCGGAGGCGGCATGCAGCGTGGCCAGGACCAGATGACCGGTTTCGGCCGCACTCAGCGCCAGGCGGATGGTGGGCGTATCACGCAGTTCGCCCACCAGCAGGACATCCGGATCCTCGCGCAAGGCCGCGCGCAGGGCCTGCGCAAAGCTGGGGACATGGGTACCGATTTCGCGCTGGGTCACCAGCGCGCGGCACGGCGCATGCAGGAATTCGATGGGATCTTCGAGCGTGAGGATATGGACCGGGCGCGTCTCATTGATGAGCCGGACCATGGCCGCCAGGGTGCTGCTCTTGCCCGATCCGGTCGGTCCGCTCACCAGCACCAGGCCGTGCGCGCGCCCGGCCAGGTCGGCGCAGCAGGCCGGTGCATCCAGCTCGGCCAGTGCGGGCGGCTGTTGGCCCAGCGGACGAATGGCCGCCGCCGGACCGCGTTGCTGCCGGAAGGCGTGAACGCGAAAGCGGCCCAGTCCGGCCAGCGTCAGCGCGAAATCGCAATCGGCACCGGCGCGATACTGCGCTTGCAGCGACGCCGGCATCACCGCCAGCAGGGCCTGCGTCAGTTGCGGGCCATCCAGCGGCTGCAGATTGATGCGCCGAATCGCCCCATGGACCCGCAGCAGAGGGGCCAGCCCGGCACAAAGATGCAGATCGGAAGCTTGATTCCTGACGGCAAATGCCAGTAGGGTGGCAATGTCCATTTATAATCCCGGCAAGGTTGGACCAACAATATCGTTATCTCCCTGCAGGCTCGCCCCTTCCGGCTCCCGGATTATGTCGTCAATCGCTCAACACTTGCAACACGTGCAACAACAGATCGCCCAGGCGGCCAGCCAGGCCGGGCGCTCACCCTCCTCGGTCCAGCTGCTGGCGGTCTCCAAGACCTTTGGTCCGGAGGCGGTGGCCGAAGCGGTCGCGGCCGGCCAGCGTGCCTTCGGTGAGAATTATCTGCAGGAAGCGCTCGACAAGATCGCCGCGCTGCCGACTCTGGTACCGGATACGCCGCTGGCCTGGCATTTCATCGGTCCCATTCAGAGCAACAAGACCCGGCCCATCGCCGAGCACTTCGATTGGGTGCATTCGGTGGACCGGCTCAAGATCGCGCAGCGCCTGTCCGAGCAGCGACCGGCGGAACTGGCACCGCTGGATATTTGTCTGCAGGTCAACATCAGTGCCGAACAGAGCAAGAGCGGCCTGAGTCCGCAGGAGTTGCCCGAGGTCGCGGCCCAGGTGGCGCAACTGCCTCGCTTGCGTCTGCGCGGGCTGATGGCGATACCGGCCCCCAGCGACGATATGAAGCAACAGCGCGCCGCCTTTGCTGCGGTTCGGGGGCTCTATGAACAATTGCGCACCAGCGGACTGGCGCTCGATACTCTGTCCATGGGCATGTCGGCCGATCTGGCCGCGGCAGTGGCCGAAGGGGCCACCATCGTGCGTATCGGCAGCGCCATTTTCGGGGCGCGGCATTACGGGTGAAACAGCCCGTATGAAGTTTTCAACCCATCATCATCAGCCTCACACAAGACACAAGGAGCAGAAGTGAAGATTGCGTTTATCGGCGGCGGCAACATGGCAGCGGCCTTGATCGGCGGACTGGCCGGCAAGGTCGCCGCAGCAGAAGACATCCACGTGGTCGACCTCAATGCCGATGCGCTGCAGGCGCTCAAGGACAAGTTTGGCGTGAGCACCGCGCAGTCCATCGATGGCAGCATCGCCCATGCGGATGTGGTGGTGCTGGCGGTCAAGCCGCAGCAGATGCGCGAGGTGGTGGCCAGTCTCAAGCCCTTCATCGCTGCCCAGCTGATCGTCTCGATTGCCGCGGGCATCCGCATGGTGGACCTGTCGCGCTGGCTGGATGGTCATCAGGCCATCGTGCGCGCCATGCCCAACACTCCGGCCCTGATCGGCCGTGGCATTTCCGGCGTGGTGCCGCATGCGCAGGTCTCGACCCTGCAGCGCGCGCAGGCCGATTCCATCCTCAAGGCCGTGGGCGAAACCCTGTGGCTCGACAGCGAAGAAAAGCTCGATGCGGTGACAGCCGTGTCGGGCAGTGGTCCGGCCTACGTGTTCTATTTCCTCGAAGCGATGGAGCAGGCCGCCGCCCAGTTGGGCCTGTCCGCGCAAGACGGCCTGCAACTGGCCAAGGCCACCTTTGCCGGCGCTACCGAACTGGCGCGCCGTTCCGATGAATCGGTGGCCACGCTGCGCGAGCGCGTCACTTCCAAGGGCGGTACCACCTATGCTGCATTGACCAGCCTGGAGCAAGCGGGCGTGAAGGCGGCCATCGTCGATGCCCTGCAAGCCGCCGCCCACCGCAGCAAGGAGCTGGGCGACGAATTCGGCAAGGCCTGATGGGACAGGCTTACCGCTTCCTCGGTGCGCTGGCGGCCTTGCCGCTGGTCTCGACCCTGCTGCTCTCCGGCTGCGCTTCCACGGCCGACAGCGATGGCTATTACACGGTCAGGCGAGGTGACACGCTCTACAGCATCGGTCGCGACTTCGACCAGAGCCCGGCCAACCTGCGGGCCTGGAACCGCCTGCGCAATCCCGATGATCTGGATGTCGGCCAGCGCCTGCTGGTGCGTCCGCCGGTCGGCGTGGTCGCCCGCACCGGTGCCGGGCAGACGCCGCGGCCGACGGCATCCTCGCCTGGCGCCGCCAGCGCCTCGCGCAAGAGTACCGGCAGGCCGGCGGCCAAACCATCGTCAAAGTCGCATGAGGAGGACGATGCACCGGCCCCGGCCGATGCCCGACTGGACTGGATGTGGCCCACCCAGGGCAAGTCCGCGCCCAGTGCCGACAGCTACAAGAAGGGCATCGACATCGTCGGCAGCCAGGGGCAGCCGGTGGTGGCGGCGGCGGCCGGCAAGGTCACCTATGCCGGTCACGGCATTCGCGGCTACGGCAACATGGTGATCATCAAGCACACACCGCAGCTGCTGTCGGTGTATGCGCACAATGCGACGATCACGGTCAAGGAAGGCCAGATGGTCACGCGTGGCCAGCAGATCGCCACCATGGGCAACAGCGACACCAACAAGGTCAAGCTGTATTTTGAAATCCGCCGCAACGGCAAGCCGGTCAACGTGATGGCGCTGCTGCCGGCGCGCTGAGACCGGCGCCGGCGCTTGGCGCCGCAACGCAGGACAGAATCAGGAATCCACATGGCCAAACTGGAAGACATCGTGCGCCGGCAGAAGGCCGGCGCCACCTTCGTCATCAGCGCACAGATGCTGCAGATGACCCCGCGCGACTTCGATGCCGTAGCCCAGGTCTGGGACGACGAGGGCGGCCCTGGCTTCAATGTGGCCGGGGTGCCGTTTCGCGTGGTGGTGGACGGGGAATTCTTCATCAGCCGGGTGACGGTGGTGCGGACCACGGCTGAGGTGTGAGCGAAAAGGGCCTCAGCGCTGGCGTTGCAGGCGATAAACCACCGTTTCCAGCGCCTGCAGGCCGCGCTCCAGGAACCTGGGTTCCTTCTCCAGGATGTCGCGCCGGTCAATTGCCTCGACCGCGCTGTGCGGGGCGTACAGGGTGGCGACTTCTTCCTGGCTCACCGAGAATGGCGGGCCGTCCATCTTCTGCTGGTCGTATTCCAGCGTGATCAACAGGCTGCGTGCCTGCGCCGGCAGGCGTCCATAGATCTGCGCGACGTAACGCGCGCGCATCTCCGGCGGCAGGGCGATCAGGGCCGCCCGGTCGTAGGCGCCGGCACAGGCGGCCAGCGTGGCGTCTTCCAGCGCGAAGATGTCGCCGCAGATCAGTTCGATCTGGCCCGCCACGTAGTGCCGGCCTTGCCTGCTTTCATGCACCACCGGCGTCAACTGGTGCTCGCTGAAGAATTGCGTGATGGCCAGTTCCGACAGTTCCACGCCCAGCACACGGTGACCCTGTTCGGCCAGCCACAGCATGTCCAGCGATTTGCCGCACAGGGGAACCAGCACCGTGCTGCCCGCGCTCAGGGACAGCTGCGGCCAGTACTTCTGCAGCAATGGCGTCACTCGCGCCTGGTGAAAATGTGTCCGCCCGTCGCGCCAGCGTTCCAGCCAGAATTCCGCTTCCATCTCGTCTCCTTTGTTGTTGGGCCAGACAGTGTCACCGCCTGGCGTGCGTGAGGACATCAGTGCATCAGTGCATCAGGTAATCCAGCGCGACACCGGCGAAGATGGCCGCGCCCAACCAGTTGTTGTTGTTGAAGGCTGCGAAGCAGCGCATGCGGTCGCGCTCGCGGATGAGCGTGTAGTGATACACCGCAAAGCCGCAGGCCACCAGCATCCCTGCCGAGAACCACAGCCCCAGTCCGTATTGCAGGCCGACCACCCAGATCAGTGCCAGCGCCACCCCGTAGCACAGCATGACCGCGGCGACATCGTAGCGGCCAAAGGTGATGGCCGAGGTCTTGATGCCGATCTTGAGGTCGTCATCGCGGTCCACCATCGCATACTCGGTGTCATAGGCCACCGCCCAGAAGATGTTGGCCACCAGCAGGACCCAGGCTGCCAGCGGTACCGTGCCGCTCACGCTGGCAAAGCCCATGGGAATGCCAAAGCCGAAGGCAATGCCCAGATAGGCCTGGGGGATGGCGAAGAAACGCTTGAAATACGGATAGCTGCCCGCGATGATGACCGCCGCCACCGACAGCTGCAGCGTCAAGGAATTGAGCGGCAGGATCAGCAGGAACGAGAGCAGCGCCAGCACACCGGCCACCATCAGGGCTTCCCACGACTTGATCTTGCCGGAGGTCAGGGGACGTTGTTCGGTGCGCTTCACATGGCGGTCGAAGTCGCGGTCGGCGTAGTCGTTGATGGCACAGCCGGCCGAACGCATCAGCACCGTGCCCAGCACGTAGATCACCAGGATGCGCCAGTCGGGCACACCGCCCGCCGCCAGCCACAGGGCAATCAGGGTGGGCCACAACAAGAGCAGGATGCCGATGGGTTTGTGGGCGCGCACCAGCAGCGCGTAAAGCCTGAGCCTGTCCATGGAATGTCCGCAAAATCGAAAGACCGCATTATAATTCGCGACGACGTTTTCGCACCGTCGTGCTTTTTCTGGTGTGCCAACGGCAGGCCGCATCGGTCCCGGGACCGATGCGGCGCGGCGTTGCGAGGCAGTCGTAGCGGCAGCATCCGTAGCATCTGTAGCATCCGTAGCAGAAATAATAAAAACCAATTCCCATTTCCTGAGACGTTTTCGGTTTTCGTGCTGCATGGCCACACGCATTTCCTTTGCCCAAAGCCAGCAGTACGGCTAATGTAACGCGGCTGTCATGGAGCGTTGTTAGCATCAAACCCCCTTTTTTCGAGAGGTCCCCTCTGATGAACATGATGAAAACACTGATCGCGACCGGTGTCCTGGCGACGATCACATCCTCCGCCTTCGCCGCAACCGAGATCTCCTGGTGGCATTCCATGACCGGCGCCCTGGGCGAACGCGTCAATGCCCTGGCTGACGACTTCAACAAGACCCAGAGCGATTACAAGATCGTGCCGGTCTACAAGGGGACCTACGACGAATCGATGGCCGCCGCCATTGCCGCCTATCGTGCCGGCAACGCGCCCGACATCCTGCAGGTGTTCGAAGTGGGCACCGCCACCATGATCTACGCCAAGGGCGCAGTCAAACCGGTCTATGAAGTGATGCACCAGGCCGGCGAGAAGTTCGACCAGAACGCCTACGTGCCCGCCGTGGCCGGTTACTACTCGACCCCGAAGGGCATGATGTCCTTCCCCTTCAACAGCTCCACCACCATCATGTTCTACAACAAGGACATGTTCGCCAAGGCAGGCCTGAATCCGGAAAAGCCGCCCGCCACCTGGCAGGAATTCATCGGCATGGCCGCCAAGATCAAGGCCAGCGGCGCATCGTGCGTCTACACCACGACCTGGCAATCCTGGGTGCATCTGGAATCGTTTTCAACCTGGCACAACGTTGAGCTGGCGACCAAGAACAACGGCTTCGGCGGCCTGGATGCGCGCCTGAAGATGAACAGCCCGCTGCACGTGCGCCACATCGAGAACCTGTCGAACTGGGCCAAGCAGGGCTACTTCACCTACGCCGGCCGCAAGGACGAGGCCAACGCCAAGTTCAACGCGGGCGAATGCGCCATCATCACCGGCTCTTCCTCGGCCTACGCGGATATCCGCAAGAACGCCAAGTTCAAGTTTGGCGTGGCGCCGCTGCCGTACTACAGCGACGTGCCGGGCGCCCCGCAGAACACCGTCATCGGCGGCGCTTCGCTGTGGGTGATGAACGGCAAGAAGGCCGATGAATACAAGGGCGTGGCCAAGTTCTTCAGCTACCTCTCCAAGCCGGAAGTGGCCGCCAAGTGGCACCAGGATACCGGTTACCTGCCGGTCACCAAGGCGGCCTACGAGTTGACCAAGAGCTCCGGTTTCTATGAGCGCAATCCGGGCACCGACGTGGCCGTCAAGCAGATGATCGTCAAGACCACCGAGAAGTCGCGTGGCCTGCGCCTGGGCAATTATCCGCAGATCCGCACCGTCTTCGACGAGGAACTGGAAAACGTCTGGACCGGCAAGAAGACCGCCAAGGAAGCGCTGGACTCCGCCGTCAAGCGCGGCGACGAACTGCTGGTCCGTTTCGAGAAGGCCAACAAGGGCAACCAGTAATTTCCTTGCGCAGTAGCTCCCGTCCGGCCTGAACGCGACGACGGGACAGGAACCGGCGCTGTCCTCCACGATCCTGGAGGGCAACGCCGGCTTCCGTTTTGGGATGTCAGCAAGCTGACATCCGATTCCGATTCAATCAACCTCTGCGGCCAGGCGATCCCTGGCTGGAACGATCGTGGAAAAACGCGCGCGCTTCACCTCGAAGTGGTTGCCCTATCTGCTGGTGGCACCGCAGATCATCATCACTTTGCTGTTCTTCTTCTGGCCTGCGGTGCAGGCGCTGTATCAGTCCATGCTGCTGCAGGATGCCTTCGGCGGCTATTCCGAATTCGTCTGGCTCGACAATTTCAAGACCCTCTTCGCCGACCCGACCTACCTCGAATCCTTCCGTACCACGGCCATCTTCTCGGCGCTGGTGGCCTTCTTCGGCCTGGCGCTATCCTTGCTGCTGGCGGTCTTCGCCGACCGTGTGCGCCGTGGCGCCTCGGTCTACAAGACCTTCCTCATCTGGCCCTATGCGGTCTCGCCGGTGGTGGTCGGGGTGCTGTGGATGTTCCTGCTCAGTCCCTCCCTGGGCATCCTCTCGCACGTGCTGACCTGGCTGGGTCTGCCCTGGGACTACATGATCAATGGCACGCATGCCATGATCCTCATCGTCATCGCGGCCATCTGGAAGCAGATCAGCTACAACTTCCTGTTCTTCCTGGCCGGCCTGCAGTCGATTCCCAAGTCGCTCATCGAAGCCGCCGCCATCGATGGCGCGGGGCCGGTCAAGCGCTTCTTCACCATCGTCTTCCCGCTGATCTCGCCGACCACGTTCTTCCTCTTCGTGGTCAACGTGGTCTATGCCTTCTTCGATACCTTCGTCATCGTCGATGCCACCACCCACGGCGGTCCCGGCAAGGATACCGAGATCCTGGTCTACAAGGTCTTCACCGACGGCTTCAGAGGCGGCGACCTGGGCGGCTCGGCGGCGCAATCGGTGGTGCTCATGGCGCTGGTGATCCTGCTGACCGTGGTGCAGTTCAAGTACGTTGAAAAGAAGGTGCAATACGCATGAAGCCCGCTCCCATGAACGCTCTTTTCTTCCTCCAGATCGAAGAGGTGACCGCATGATCGAACGTCGCCCCATCCTTGATTTCCTCAGCCATGTGGTGCTGGTGCTGGGTGTACTCATCGTGTTCTTCCCGCTGTATGTCGCCTTCGTGGCCAGCACCCAGACCGCCGAGCAATCGGCGCTGTCGCCGCTGTCGCTGGTGCCGGGCGGGGAATTTCTGAACAACTACGGCGCGGTGCTCTTCAAGGGCGCATCCGGCCAGGTGAGCGCACCACCGGTGCTGCACATGCTGTGGGTGAGCCTGGCCACCGCGCTCATCATCGCCATCGGCAAGATCTCCATTTCCATGCTCTCGGCCTTTGCCATCGTGTACTTCCGCTTTCCGGGGCGAGGGCTGTTCTTCTGGATGATCTTCGTCACGCTGATGCTGCCGGTGGAGGTGCGCATCACGCCGACCTACCAGGTCGTTTCCGACCTGGGCATGCTCAACAGCTATGCGGGTCTGAGCATTCCGCTGATCGCCTCGGCCACGGCCACCTTCCTGTTCCGCCAGTTCTTCCTGACGGTGCCTGACGAACTGGCCGAAGCCGCGCGCATTGATGGTGCCGGGCCGCTGCGCTTCCTCAAGGATGTGCTGTGGCCGCTGTCGCGTACCAATGTCATTGCGCTGTTCGTGATCATGTTCATCTACGGCTGGAACCAGTACCTGTGGCCGCTCATCATCGCCACCGACACCAGCATGTATCCCATCGGCATCGGCATCAAGACCTTGATTTCCGGTGGCGATTCGGCCGTCGAGTGGAACCTGGTAATGGCCACCATGATCCTGGCCATGCTTCCGCCCGGGCTGGTGGTGGTGCTGATGCAGAAATGGTTCGTCAAGGGCCTGGTCGATTCCGAGAAATAATTTATATCATTTAACTACTGACAACCATGGCAGCAATCCATCTCAAGCAAGTTCGCAAGACCTATGGCACGGGCGCCAAGGCGGTCGACGTCATCCATGGCATCGATGCCGAGATCGCCGATGGCGAATTCATCGTCATGGTCGGTCCCTCGGGCTGCGGCAAGTCCACGCTCCTGCGCATGGTCGCGGGGCTGGAAGAGATCAGCAGCGGACAGATCGTCATCGGTGATCGCGTGGTCAATGACCTGGAACCCAAGGAGCGTGACATCGCCATGGTGTTCCAGAACTATGCCTTGTATCCGCACATGACGGTGTACCAGAACATGGCCTACGGGCTGAAGATCCAGGGGCTGTCCAAGGCCGAGATCGACGAGCGCGTGCAGCGCGCCGCCGCCATCCTCGAACTCGGCGCGCTGCTGGAGCGTACCCCGCGCCAACTCTCCGGCGGCCAGCGCCAGCGCGTGGCCATGGGGCGCGCCATTGTGCGCAAGCCTGCGGTCTTCCTTTTCGACGAACCGCTCTCCAATCTGGACGCCAAGCTGCGCGTGCAGATGCGTCTGGAAATCCAGAAGCTGCATGCCAGCCTGCGCACCACCAGTCTCTATGTCACCCACGATCAGGTCGAGGCCATGACCCTGGGCCAGCGCATGATCGTGATGAACCGTGGCGTGGCCGAGCAGATCGGTACGCCCGCTGAAGTCTATGCACGTCCGGCCACCACTTTCGTGGCCAGCTTCATCGGTTCGCCGCCGATGAATTTGCTGGAGGGCAGGCTGTCGGCTGACGGTGCCAGCTTCGAGGCCAGCAAGGGCGAGGCTGCCGCCACCGTGCGACTGCCGCAGGCGCTGCCCGGTGCGGCCGGCCAGGAGCGCATCCTGGGCGTGCGGCCGGAACACCTGCTGCCCATCCTCGACGGCTCGGCCGCGCAGCTGTCACTGGAGGTGGAGCTGGTCGAAGCGCTGGGTGCGGAATTGCTGGTGCATGCGCGCTGTGGCGGACAGGCGCTGGTGCTGCGCTGCCCGGCCAATGTGCCGGTCAGTACCGGTCAGCGGATCGGGGCTTCGTTCGGAGCGGGGGATGTGCATTGGTTTGATGTGAAGAGCACGCATCGCATTACCTGAGTTCCAACACGTCGTACTGGCAGAAATGACACGGGCCTCGCAATTGCGAGGCCCCTTTTCCTTGCAAGCTGACGCAGGGATCAAGCCGCGCTGGCCGACTCTTCGGTGAGCATCTCCACCCCATTGAGCTTGCAAGCCAGCACCGCCTGATGCACCGCATCGATGGCCGCCTGCCGGGTAAAACTCTTGCGCCAGGCGATGACCACGCGGCGCGAAGGGGCCGGCGCGACGAAGGGAACATAACGCACCATGCCGTCGCGCGCGTCGGCATCGGCAATGGAGGCGCGCGGCAACACGGTCACCCCGATGCCCGAGGACACCATGTGACGGATGGTCTCCAGCGATGAGCCTTCGAACGTGCGGGCGATGCCATCGCCATTGGTGGAGAAGCGCGACATCTCCGGGCAGACTTCCAGCACCTGATCGCGGAAGCAGTGGCCGTTGCCCAGCAGCAGCATGGTCTCGCTCTTGAGTTCGCGCGCATCGATTTCCTTGCGCTCGGCCCACTTGTGCTGGCGCGGTAGCGCCACCATGAATTGCTCGTCGTACAGCGGCGTCACGTTGAGCCCATGCTCGGGGAAGGGCAGGGCCATGATGGCCGCATCGAGCTCTCCCTGGCGCAGCAGCTCGATCAGGCGCGTGGTGAAATTCTCCTGCAGGATCAGCGGCATCTGCGGCACGCGCTCTATCATGGTCTTGACCAGCGACGGCAGCAGGTAGGGGCCGATCGTGTAGATGATGCCCAGGCGCAAGGGGCCCGATAGCGGATCCTTGTTCTGGTTGGCGATTTCCTTGATGGCGGCGGTCTGCTCCAGCACGCGCTCGGCCTGGGCCACGATCTGCGCGCCCAGCGGAGTGACCGAGACCTCGGTGCCGCCGCGTTCGAAGATGACAACGCCCAGCTCATCTTCCAGTTTCTTGATGGCCACCGACAGCGTGGGCTGGGCGACGAAACAAGCTTCTGCTGCATGGCCGAAATGCTTTTCCCGCGCGACGGCCACGATGTATTTGAGTTCTGTAAGTGTCATGCTCTTATGCCGGAATCGTTTTCGGGACTATAGCGTATTTTCGTGCGGCAGGTTCTGCAGGGCATCATGGCATTTGGCCGCCAGTTGATGCAGGATGCACCTTCAGGGGCAGGGCCGGCGGTATTGCTGTTGCGATGTTATCCGCCTGTCATGTCTTGGTCACAAAGGGCAGGTATGTTGTCACGCACTTTCAGGCGAAGGGAAGTGCCGCGTTCGCCACTTTATCTTGCACACGAGGACATGATGGATAAGGAAGAACTGGTCAAGCGCGTCCACCGCGAACTGGCCGACAGCTATGACGAAGAAATGGAGCTGGAACTGGAAGACCGCACCGTCGATCCGGTGACCGGTGAATTTTCCAGCGCCCATGGCAGCGAGGAAAAGGAATACCGTCGCCTGTATTTCCGCGAACTGTTCCGCCTGCAGGGCGAGCTGGTCAAGCTGCAGGACTGGGTGGTACAGACCGGGCACAAGGTGGTGATCGTCTTCGAGGGACGCGACGCCGCCGGCAAGGGGGGCGTGATCAAGCGCATCACCCAGCGCCTGAACCCGCGCGTGGCCCGCGTGGCTGCGCTGCCGGCACCCAATGACCGCGAACGCACGCAATGGTACTTCCAGCGTTATGTATCGCATCTGCCGGCGGCCGGCGAGATCGTGCTGTTCGACCGCAGCTGGTACAACCGCGCGGGTGTGGAAAGGGTGATGGGTTTCTGTACCGACGAACAGTACGAGGAATTCTTCCGCTCCGTGCCCGAGTTCGAACGCATGTTGACCCGTGCCGGCATCCAGGTCATCAAGTACTGGTTCTCCATCACCGATGAAGAACAGCATCTGCGTTTCCTCTCGCGCATTCATGATCCGCTCAAGCAGTGGAAGCTGAGCCCCATGGACCTGGAGTCGCGTCGTCGCTGGGAGGAATACACCAAGGCCAAGGAAGTGATGCTGGAGCGCACCCACATTCCGGAAGCGCCGTGGTGGATCGTGCAGGCGGTGGACAAGAAGAAGGCGCGCCTGAACTGCATCAGCCACCTGCTGCAGCAGATGCCCTATGCGGAAGTACCGCATCCGCCCGTGCAGTTGCCCGAGCGCGAACGCCATGAGGATTACGAGCGCCACCCGGTGCCCGATTCCATGATCGTGCCGGAAATCTACTGATCTGTTGACCGGCAGAGCAGGGCGCCGCAACGAAAATGGCCGGAGACGCAGCTCCGGCCATTTGCATTTGGGCAGTTCAGACGGACCATGCCGTCGTCCCGTCTCAGTCGAAGTACTTGGAAATCACTTCGCCGAAAGCCTGCTCGGCCGACATGCCATTGAGCATGAGCTTGCTGATCTCATCGGAATGCTGGTTGATCTCATCGGGCAGCATGTGGCGGTTGGCCTTGAAGTAGGCGTACTTCTCGCCATCGACCGCTTCGCGCGCGCGGGCCGCGGCAGTGGTCGGACGGGCTGTGCCGCCGGCGCTGCGGGCCGAGGCGGCACGCGCCGAGCGCGGGGTGCTGCGAGTGCCGCTGCCGCCGGTGGCGACGATGCGCTTGATCTGGTCAAGGGTGAAGATGGGCGTCACATTGCCGGGACCGAATTCGGTTTCTTCGGCACGGTGCAGGTGGTGATTGCCATCGAAGGCCATCTTCTTGTCGAAGCTGTTGATGACTTCATAGTGCGGCTTTTGCACCGAACCGAACATGCTGAAATGGACGCGGTCGCCGTAGGAGCTCATCTGGGTGATCACGCCGTTGAGGAATTCGGGTTTGATCGCCTCGACATTGCCATGCCAGCGTTTGGTTTTGCTTGAACTCAAAATAACTCTTCCAATGATGCAGGCGCGGCCTGGTGTCGATGCTCTTGCCATCGATGCGGCAGGTGCCGCCAAGGTCGCGCGAATTAAAAACGGGGGGATAGAAGCAATATTATCCTCCTCTGAGCGTCTTCCTGCATGCCCGTGGCCGACTTTTTCTTCATCTGGCGGTTTCTGCTGTCTGCCGATGCGGCATTTTGGGCAGGATTTACGAGGTTTTTCGCAGGAATTGCTTGAAAAGCATCCCTGCAGCCTTCATATCTCAGCTTTCCGGCAAGCAAGGCCGGCCTTCGCAATCCCGGGCGATGTCTCCTCTTTCAAAGGTTTTCCATGCGCCGTAGCCTCGTCTCGCTGTTCACCGTCCTCGGCCTGCTGGCCGCCCTGCACGCCTGGATCGGCTGGCAACTGCTGCCGGCACTGACTCCCCGGGCGGGCTGGATCACGCTGGGCGCTGTCGTGCTGTTGCTGTCCTTCCTGCTGATGCCGGTGGCGCTGGCCGTGCCTTACCTCAAGCGACGCGGTTTGTCGGAAACCGCAGCCGATCGTCTGGCCTGGGCCGGCATGCTGGCCATGGGCGCGTTTTCCTCGGCCTTGCTCCTGACCCTGTTGCGCGCGCTGGGGCTGGCGGCGCTGCCCTGGTTGCACCTGTCGCCCATCCAGCAACACGAAATGATCGAGCTGAGCGCCTGGCTGGTGCTGGCCCTTACCGCAGCGGCCACCGTCATCGGCTATCTCAATGCCCGCCGCACCGCCGCCGTGGTCGAGGTCAGCGTGCCGATTGCCAACCTGCCGTCGGCGCTGGAGGGCTTCACCATCGTCCAGATCAGCGATATTCACGTCGGCCCCACCATCAAGGCAGCATACCTGCAAGCCATCGTCGACCGGGTCAATACCCTGCAGCCGGACGTGGTGGCCATCACCGGCGACCTGGTCGATGGCAGCGTGCACCAGCTGGCGCCGCACACCGCACCGCTGGCACAACTGCGCGCGCGGCATGGTGCCTACTTCGTCACGGGTAATCACGAGTACTACTCCAACGCCCACGAATGGATAGACGAGGTGCGCCGTCTGGGCGTGACGGTGCTCATGAATGAACACGTGGTCCTGCGCCATGACGGCGCGGGCCTGGTGCTGGCCGGTGTGACCGATTACACCGCTCATCATTTCGATGAAGCCCATCGCAGCGATCCGCATGCCGCCATTGCCAACGCGCCCGCCGACCACCCGCGCGTGCTGTTGGCGCACCAGCCCCGCAGCGCCACCGTCGCCGTCGAGGCCGGCTTCGACCTGCAACTTTCGGGGCATACGCATGGCGGCCAGTTCTTCCCGTGGAATTTCTTCGTGCCGCTGCAGCAACCTTATGTGGCCGGTCTCAAGCGCCTGCAGGGACTGTGGATCTATGTCAGCCGGGGCACCGGCTACTGGGGGCCGCCCAAGCGACTGCTGGCACCTTCCGAGATCACGCGCGTACGCCTGACCGCAGGCTGAACCGACGCCGCCTATTGCGCATCGTCCAGACGCGCCAGGCGTCGCATGGCCTGCGGCGGTTGTCCGAACAGCCGCAGGCAGGCGCGCCGCATGCGCTCGGCATCGCCAAAGCCGGTGGCGCGGGCGATGCTCTCCAGGCTGTCCTGCGATTGCTCGATGCGTAGCCGCGCCGCTTCCGCACGCATCTGTTCGATGGCACGTGCCGGGGTCTGGCCGGTCTCGGCCGCGAAGCTGCGATCGAACTGACGGCGGCTGAGACAGGCCACTTCGGCCAGCGTGTCGATGCTCACTTCCTGATGCAGGTGCGCGCGCGCAAAACTGAGGGCGCGGCGTATGCGTTCCGAGCCACCATCCATCTCCTGCAGGGCCGAGAACTGCGACTGTCCGCCCGGACGCCGGTGATACACCACCAGCTCGCGCGCCACCGCCTTGGCCAGTTCGGCACCGTGATCTTCCTCGATCAGCGCCAGGGCCAGATCGATCCCGGCGGAAATCCCCGCTGAGGTCCACACCTTGCCATCACAGGAATAGATGCGCTCGCTGTCCACCTTCACCTGCGGATACATCTGCTGCAGCTTGGCCGCCATGCGCCAGTGCGTGGTGGCGCGCCTGCCATCGAGCAGGCCCGCTGCCGCCAGCACGAAAGCGCCCGTGCACACGCCGGCGATGCGGCGCGAGCGACCGGCTGCGCGCACGATGTAGCGACGCAGCCCTTCGGACACCAGTCCTTCGCGCGGTGCCCCGCCTCCTGCTACCACCACGGTATCGAAGCTGGCGCGACCGATGCGTTCGGTCTGGATCAGCGCCCCCGCCGAACTGCGGATCATGCCGCCCGGCTCGGAATGCAGCGTGATCCGATAGAGCGCGCGCCCGCTGACCCGGTTGGCGGCATCGAAGGCCGACAGCGGACCGGTGAAATCGAGCATGCTGCAATCGGCAAAAATGAGGAAGGCAATGTCGCGCGCGGGCATGGTGCAGAAAACGTCAAATGGCTGGTAATGCCGGAATTATGACATTTAAGCCATACCCCTGCACGGCACACTGCAAGGCCTGATCCCCACCGGAGCCCGCCTTGTCCATCCTCTCCACCCCTCCCGCAACAGTCACCGGCGTTCTTTCCGTACATCGCTGGAAAGTGCTGGCCGCGGGCGTTGCCGCCAACGCCAGTTTTTCGGCGGTGTTTTCCGGCATCCCGGTCACCTCGCTGGTGCTGCGCAATGACTATCAACTCGGCAATGCGCAACTGGGACTGGCGCTGGGCCTGTTGAGCCTGGGCGTGGCGCTGGGCGAACTGCCCTGGGGGGTACTGACCGACCGCCTGGGTGATCGCAAGGTCCTGCTGGCGGGCCTGCTGGGCACCAGTGCCGCGCTCCTGCTGCTCATGGCGATGGCCCGTCCGACGCAGGGCGCATCGGCGATCCTGTGGCTGTATGGCGGTCTCATGCTGGCGGGTCTGCTGGGTGGCAGTGTCAACGGCGCCAGCGGACGTGCCATCATGGCCTGGTTCGGCGAAGGCGAACGCGGCCTGGCCATGAGTATCCGCCAGACCGCCGTACCGCTGGGGGGCGGTATCGGTGCCTTGCTGTTGCCCTCGCTGGCCGACCGCGCGGGCTTTGGCGCGGTATTCGGATTGCTGATGGCACTGTGCCTGGCCAGTGGCGGGCTGGTGCTGTGCTGGCTGCGCGAACCGGACATGGTGGCCCGTTCGCAGGCAGCCCCGGAGCCTGCCGCATCGGCCTTGCGCAGTGCGCTGGTATGGCGGCTGGCGCTGGGCACCGGTTTGCTGTGCGCGCCGCAGGTGGCGCTGATCAGCTTCGGCGGCATCTTCCTGCATGAAGTGGGGCAGGCCAGCCTGCTGCTCATGAGCGTGTTGCTCACGCTGGTGCAACTGGGGGCGGCGGTGGCGCGCATCGCCAGTGGCCGCTGGACCGACCGGCGCGGCCAGCGCCGCCCTTATCTGCGGGCTTGTGCATTGGGCAGTGCGGTGCTGTTCCTGCTGCTCGGCCTGTCCTCGCTCAGCGGCATGTCCGCTGCGCTACCCTGGCTGGGCGGCGTGCTGGTAGCGGCCGGCGTGGTGGTCTCCGCCTGGCATGGAGTGGCCTACACCGAACTGGCCGTAGCTGCCGGTCCGGCCCAGGTCGGCACGGCGCTGGGGCTGGGCAACAGCTGTGTCTTCGGTGTGTTCTTCCTGACCGCGCAGGCGGTTCCGGTGCTGCTGCACTGGCACGGATGGGCCGCCGTGTGGATCGGCGCGGCCATCGTGGCGATGCTGGTCCTGCCGCTGTTTCCGTCCGCGCACAAGCAGCCTGCATCAAGCTGATCCGCGGAAAAGACCGGCCTTAGACGACCGGTCTAATTTTCCGTTAGAATGCAGCGCATGCGAGAACACTACGATCACAACAAGCGTCACATCCTGCAAGCCGGCCATGCGCTCATCGCGCAGAAGGGCTATACCGGCGTCGGTCTGGCGGAGATCCTGGCGGCGGCGCAGATTCCCAAGGGTTCCTTCTATCATTACTTCGGATCGAAGGAACAATATGGTCGCGAACTGATCCAGCATTATGTGTCCGCCTACCTGGAACGGCTGGACCATGCCCTGTCCGACCACGGCCAGGGTCAAGGCGAAGATGCCCGCCAGCGTCTGCTGACGTACTGGGGGTATTGGCTGGAAAGTCAATGCTGCCAGGAGGCCGAACAGCGCTGCCTGGTGGTCAAGCTCTCCGCAGAAGTCGCCGACCTGTCCGACGACATGCGACAGGCCCTGCACGAGGGCACGCAGCGCTTCATCGGGCGCATCGCCGCCTGCATCGAAGAAGGCATCGCCGAAGGATCGCTGCATACCGTGCTGGAACCGCAGGCCACGGCCACCATGCTTTACCAGCAATGGCTGGGCGCCAGTCTGCTGTCCAGGCTCGGGCGTGACCGCGCGCCGATGGAAGCGGCCATGCTGGTCACGCGACGCGTGCTGGTGGCTCCACGGTAACAGAGTCCCGCGGCCTGTCGCCCACACGCTCGATGAAGCGAACATGAACCGAATACGGAAAGGATTTCCATGACCCAACTACCCAAGACCAATCGCCGCATTGTCCTCGCCTCGCGCCCGACTACGACCCCCACGGCCGAGAATTTCCGTCTCGAAGAAGTGGCCATCCCGCCATTGCAGGACGGCCAGATGCTGCTGCGTGGACTATGGCTCTCGCTGGACCCCTACATGCGCGGCCGCATGAGCGATGCCCCTTCCTATGCTCCTCCGGTGGAAATCGATGGCGTCATGACCGCTGGCGTGGTCTCGCGCGTGGTCAGTTCACGTCATCCAGATTTCCAGGAAGGCGATCTCGTCATGGCCTACACCGGCTGGCAGGAGTACGCCATCTCCGACGGCAGCGGCGCCAACAAGCTGCCGGCCGACTTCGACCATCCTTCGCACGCGCTGGGTGTGCTGGGCATGCCCGGCTATACCGCCTACGCCGGCCTGATCGACATCGGCCAGCCGCGCCCTGGTGAAACCGTGGTGGTGGCCGCAGCCACCGGCGCGGTCGGTTCGCTGGTCGGACAAATCGCCAAGCAGCGTGGCTGCCATGTAGTCGGCATCGCCGGTGGCGCGCAGAAGTGTGAATCGGCGGTCAAGGAACTGGGCTTCGATGCCTGCATCGACCATCGTGCGCCCGACTTCGCCGAGCAACTCAAGGCGGCCTGCGGGCGTGGCATCGATGTATATTTCGAGAACGTCGGTGGCGCCGTGCTCGATGCCGTCATCCCCTTGCTCAACATCCACGCCCGCGTGCCTGTGTGCGGTCTGATCGCCCACTACAACGGTGGCAGCCTGGCCACCGAGAGCAGCGCCATCCTGCGCCGCCTGCTGACCCAGCGCATTCGTGTGCAGGGTTTCATCATCTTCGATTACTACGTCAACCGCCCCGACCTGTATGCCGCTTTCCAGCAGGAAGTCGGCACCTGGCTCAAAGAAGGCAAGCTGCGTTACCGCGAAGACGTGGTGCAGGGCCTGGAGCAGGCCCCCGAAGCCTTCATGGGCCTGCTGCAAGGCAAGAACTTCGGCAAGCTGGTGGTGAAGCTGGATTGAGTCCACGCACCACGGTACGCCATTTCCGGGGAAGCTACCCGGCCACCGGCACGGCCTGCAAGGGCTGTGCCGACTCGACAAGGATTGCCGCATGATTCCGTTTTCCGTCCTCGATCTGTCGCCGATCAACCAGGGCAGTACCGCCGCCCAGGCCTTCAACAACAGCAAGGAACTGGCGCAGCGCGCTGAAGCCCTGGGCTACCGGCGTTACTGGCTGGCCGAGCATCACAACATGCCCGGCATCGCCAGTGCCGCCACGGCGCTGGTGATCTCGCATGTGGCGGCCAACACCAGGACCATCCGCGTCGGTTCCGGCGGCATCATGCTGCCCAATCATTCGCCGCTGGTCATTGCCGAACAGTTCGGTACGCTCGAGTCGCTCTATCCCGGACGCATCGATCTGGGCCTGGGCCGTGCGCCCGGTTCCGACCAGCGCACCGCGCGTGCCCTGCGCCGTCACATGGGCGGTGATACCGCAGAGAACTTCCCGCAGGACGTGCTGGAACTGCAGGAATATTTCGATGAACCCTCGGACTACCAGGCGCTGCGCGCCGTTCCGGGCAGCGGTCTGAAAGTGCCAATCTGGCTGCTGGGTTCCAGCATGTTCAGCGCGCAGCTGGCGGCCGAACTGGGTTTGCCGTTCGCCTTCGCCTCGCACTTCGCGCCGGGCTTCATGAAGTCGGCGGTGCAGATCTACCGCGAGCGCTTCAAGCCGTCGGCGACCCTGAAGAAACCTTACGTGATGCTGGCGCTCAATGTCTTCGCCGCCGATACCCAGCGCCAGGCCGAGCGCCTCTTCACCTCGCTGCAGCAGCAGTTCCTCAATCTCATCCGTGGCACGCCCGGCCAGTTGCGCCCGCCGGTGGAGGATATCGACGCGTTGTGGCAGCCGGGCGAACAGGCTCACGTCGAACGCTCCCTTGCTTGCGCCGTGGTCGGAGACCGAGAGACCGTGCAGGAAGGCCTGCAAGCCTTCATCGATGAACATGCCCCCGACGAGCTCATCATCACCGCGCAGATCTACGACCATGCGGCGCGTCTGCATTCCTTCGAAATCGCCGCCCAGGCGCGCGAGTCGCTGAAGGAAACGGTCACGCTCTGAGCTTGAGCGCACTGCGTGAAAATGGCGGCAGGGAGCGGTCCTGGCCGCCATTCTTTTACCTGCGCCGCCTGGCTGATGAAGCGCCTATTCCATTCCCAGCATGCGCGCCAGACTGTTGCCGCTCTTCTCGCTCACCAGATGGATGTGCTCCTCCAGCGAGAGCAGATGCGCTTCCATCGCCGCCACCGCTCCTTCGGCATCACCGCGTTCGATCAGGTCGACGATATGGGTATGCTCGTCATGCTCGCAGGCAGCATATCCGGCCGGCTCGTGCAGGGCCACGATCAGTGAACAGCGTGATACCAGCTCGCCCAGATAACGCTGCAAGGTCGGATTGCGCGCCACCTCGGCCACCCGCATGTGGAAGGACGAGGCCAGACGTGCCCAGTGCGTCTGCGCATAGCTGTGCATGACCTGATGTTCTTCCTTGAGCTGGCGGCGCAACTTGGCCAGATCGGCGCGGGTTGCATTGCTGACGGCCAGCCGCATGATGGCGCCTTCCAGGGCGCGCCTGGCCTCGAAGATTTCGCGCGTCTCTTCCGGAGTGGGCATTGCCACCACGGCGCCGCGATTGGGTCGCAACTCGACGATGTGTTCATGCGCCAGTTTCTGCAAGGCCTTCTGTACCACCGTGCGGCCCACCCCGAACAGTTCGCACAGCGCCGCCTCCGGCAACTTGGTGCCGGGGGTGAGGCGCTGGCTCATCACGCTGTCGAACACGGTCTGGTAGATGCGCACGATGATGTCTTCGCCCGCTTCGCCCTCCAGCGCCAGCTGCGAGGTGTCGGCCAGATCGTCGTGCCGCACGCGCGGCCGGCCGGCACGGCTCTGTCGTGCCGGACCTGGCTTGGGGGCGTGTTCCTGGGGCTTGCCAGTGCGGGAAGACGGCCTGGAAGTCTTGCGGGGAGAAAGGTCGCTCATCGTCTCGTCGAATGGTGGATCTTGCCCGGTCTCAGTGCGCAGCCTGGAGATTGCGCCACAGGCGGGTCGCCAGCCCGATCAGGGCCAGGTCGCTGCCGGCCGGGCCGAGCAATGATACGCCGATCGGCAGCCCGGCGGGAGTGGTGAAGGGCATGCTCACCTGCGGCAGGCCCGCCAGTCCGGCCACGCAGGTCAGGCCGAAGGTGCGCGCACGCACCTCATCGATGGCGGCGGCCGAGGCATCGCGCAAGGGCGCTACGCTGGAGGCCGACGGCATCACGGCCACCCCGTCCGCCCCCAGCAGGGAGCGCACGCGATGCCGCACCAGGTCCTGTTTTTCGCGCGCTGCGCGGGCGGTGTCGGCGCTGATGTGCTGCGCCATGTCCCAGCGCGCCTGCACCGCCGACCCGAATACCGGACGCGCCGAGCTGATCCACGCGCCATGGCATTGCCAGGCATCGAAGGCGGAGGCCTTGATGTAGGCCATGCGCCATTTCTCCAGTTCGCCTTCCTCACCCGACATGCGCATGTGTTCTCCCGGCAGTTCCGAGCGCAGCGCGTCGTAGACCCGTTGCACCACCGGCTGGAACTCGGGCTCGGCCAGTTCCAGCAGATCGAAGGGCAGCAGGACCTTGCGCACTTGCAATGAACCGGTCTTGGGTAGCAGCACCTGCCCCACGCGCTCGAAGGTGTCGGGATCGTGGGCCAGCCAGGTCGCCGTATCGAAGCTGGGACACAGCGGTGCCATGCTGGCCGTGGAGAGCAGGCCGAAACTGGTACGCAGCCCCCACACGCCGCAATAGCTGGCCGGCACGCGGGTCGAGCCACCGGTGTCGGTGCCCAGCGCGAAGTCGCACAGGCGCGCGGCCACCGCCGCCGCCGATCCGCTGGAGGAGCCGCCCGGCACGCGATCGGGCGCGGCGCTGTTGACCGGGGTGCCGTAGTGGTGATTGTCGCCGTGGATGCTGTAGGCCAGCTCGTCGGTCAGGGTCTTGCCCACCAGCGTGGCACCGGCCTGCAGCAATTGCCCGACCAGCGCATTGCTGCGCGTGGGGATGGGGTGGCTGCGCAGCCAGTCGGGGTTGCCCGCCCCGGTCGGGTGGCCGGCCACGTCGAACAGGTCCTTGGCGGCAAAGCGCAATCCGGCCAGCGGTCCGCTGGCAGCACCGGCCAGGGTGAAGCGGCCATGCGGCACGAAGGCGGCCACGTGATCATCGATCTCGAAGGCGGTGGCGGTGGTAGTGCTGGTAAAGGCCTGGGCGGTACTCATTGATTCTCCTGATGCGTCATGCCAGCTCAGAACGGCTGGCGCAGTTGTTCGAGGCTGTCCACATGGTCGCAGATGGCGCCGGGCGTGGTGAACCAGATCTCGCCGCGATCGCGCGCCGCCGCCAGGTGTTGCAGGGCGCCGCGCAGATGGCGCAGGCGATAGGGCTGGCCCACCAGATAGGGATGCAGGGCAATGCCCATCACCAGCGGTTGGCGCAGGGCCTGCTCGCGCATCTCGTCGAAATTGTCCACGATCATCCGGGCAAAGTCGCGGCCATCCATCTGGCGCGCCACGATCATGGGAATGTCGTTCAATTCCTGCGGGTAGGGAATCGACCACAGGGTTTCGCCGGTGCGGGTGCGCATGTGCACCGGCTGGTCGTCATGTGCCCAGTTGAGGGTGTAGCGATAGCCGCTCTCCTGCAGCAGGTCGGGCGTGACCAGGCTTTCCGAAATCCAGGGCGAGAGCCAGCCCGTGGGCAGTACCCCGCTCCCGGCCTGGATGCGGTCGCGGCAGTGGCGCAGCAGAGCGGCTTCGGCCGACTCGTCCAGCTTGCCCTGTTGATGCGCGTTGGTGTGGCCATGGCCGATCAGTTCGTCACCCCGCGCGGCGAAGGCTTCGACCAGTTCCGGGCAATGATCGTAGAGCGCAGTGTTGATGAGCACGCCGGCGGGCAAGCCGAGTTGCTCGAACAATTCCAGGCAGCGCCAGGCACCGACGCGGTTGCCGTATTCACGCCAGGCATAGTTGAGCACATCGGGCTCGGGGCACACCGGCCCCAGCTTGGCCCCCAGTCCTTCCCCGAAGGCGAAGTGCTCGATGTTGAAGCCCAGGTAGACCGCCAGCCTTGCACCATTGGGCCAGCAATAGTCGGGCCGGCGATGGATGGGCGAGTAGCCGAAGCGGCCATGTGCGCGCAGGGCGCCGAAGGGGGCGCATCCCTCGTCATGGCCTGCGGCCTGGCGCGCGTCGGGGGGCAGGATCGTCGCTTGCATGGGGCCTCCTTACAGCTCGGCCAAACCGGCGCGCACCAGCAGGCGTTCGGCACTGTCGTTCCAGACATCCATCTGCACGATGAGCCCATGGCGGACCACATAGCGGTCCACGTAGCGATTGCCTTCGAAGGCCTCGCCATCGGGCCACACGCCGTACAGCGTGCCACGGTTGTAGACGATGGCCTGTGCCACGGTGGCGCCGGCCACCACTTCGGTCCCCTCGAAACGCTTCTTGACCCAACCGTAGCGCGTGGCATTGAAGGCGGCGCATTGCGCCGGATCGATCATTTCCCGCCCGCCGGTAAAACGGATCTTCAGCTCCGGGGAGACAAAGCGGCGCGCGGCCACCGGGTCGGGAATCATCAGCACGCGCAGGTATTCGTCCACCAGGGCGGCCGGATCGTAGGGCAGGGCAGTGGCCTGCGGGGTGATTGATGATGGTGCGGCGTGCATCATTTTCTCCAGGTTATGCACAAGCATTGTGCATTTATTGATTGCAAGTTTGATTGATTATCAGCGGCAATAAAGATTATTAAATGACGTCACTATTAGAGAGATATTGTCGGCAAAAATTAAGTCTTTCTGCTGCGCTTGGCATAGCCCTTGCATAAGTCATGCCGGGCAGAGTCACTCTCACTTACCGGAACCTTATGGAGGCAACACCATGATCCACCTTACCCGCCGCACCCTCATCGCCGTCGCTGCCGCCACCCTGGCCGCCGCGTTGTCCCCCCTGGCCATGGCGGCCGAGCCCATCAAGATCGGTCTGGTCACCGCGCTGTCCGGCCAGTCGGCCCAGGCCGGCGAGGCGCTCACGCGCGGCATGAGCATCGCCATCGACGAGATCAATGCCAAGGGCGGCCTGCTCGGTGGGCGCAAGCTGGAACTGGTGCGCCGCGATGACGAGGGCAATCCGGCAAAGGGGGTGGTGGCCGCACGTGAACTGATCTTCAAGGACAAGGTGGCGGTGCTCTTCGGTGGCCTCGATACGCCGGTCTCGATGGCCATCGTGCCCATCATCAACCAGCAGAAAGTGCCCTTCGTCGGTCCCTGGGCGGCCGGCACCGGAGTGACCAAGAATGGCGCCAATCCCAACTATGCCTTCCGCGTCTCGGCAGTCGATGAGCTGGTGGACAAGGCCATGCTCAACTACGCGCAGAAGACCTTCAACAGCAGCAAGGCCGGCCTGATTCTGGTCAACAACCCGTGGGGCGAATCGAATGAAAAGGGCATCGTCGCCGCGCTCGCCGAGAAGGGTCTGAAGCCCGCCGGCATCGAGAAGTTCGAGGCCAGCGACGTGGACGTGGTACCGCAACTGAGCCGCTTGAAGGCCGCCGGTGCCGATACCCTGTATCTGGTGGGTAACGTCGGCCCCTCGGCCCAGGTGGTCAAGTCGCTCGACCGCATGGGCTGGAAGGTGCCGGTGGTCTCGCACTGGGGCCCGGCCGGTGGCCGCTTCACCGAACTGGCGGGACCGAACGCGAAGAACGTCCACTTCATCCAGACCTTCAGCTTCTTCGGCAAGCTCTCGCCGGTAGGCGAGAAGGTGGTGGCCGAGCTCAAGGCCAAATATCCCGCCATCAAGGGCCCGGACGATATCACCCCCGCCGTGGGCGTGGCCAATGCCTATGACGGCATGCAGCTGGCGGCGCTGGCCATTGCCAAGGCCGGGTCCACCGATGGGGACGCGATCCGCGAAGGTTTCTACAAGATCGACCGCTACGAGGGGCTGATCAAGACCTACGTCAAGCCTTTCAGTCCGACCGTGCATGACGCCCTGCAAGCCGATGATTACGTCTGGGCGCAGTTCATCGACAACCGCATCCTGCCGGTCGGCATGTCCCGGTAAACCCCTTGGTCAAGACAATGCGCCGCCGCTGCCCGCAGCTTTGCGCGGGCAGGGCGGCGCCAGGAGAACGCGATGCTGCTGTTGTCGGCACTGATCAGCGGATTCGGACTGGGCAGCATGTACGGTCTGATGGCGCTCGGTTTTTACATGACGTATGCCGTCTCCGGCACCGTCAATTTTGCGCAGGGCAGCTCCATGATGCTGGGTGCCGTGCTGTGCTTCACCTTCGCCCAGACGCTGGGCTGGCCGATGTGGCTGGCCATCGTGCTGGCGTTGGCCGCCTGCGCGCTCTACGGCATGCTGGTCGAGGTGCTGGCGGTACGTCCGTTTGCGCGCCAGGGATCGAATGCCTGGCTGATGTCGACGGTGGCCTTGGGCATCGTGCTGGACAACCTGGTCATGCACACGTTCGGCAAGGAGCCGCGCAGCCTGCCCTCGCCCCTGGCACAGTCCTCCATCGAGCTGGGCGGCATGGGCCTGGGCGTCTATCCGCTGCAGTTGCTGATCCCGATCGTCGGCCTGGTCCTGGCCGCGCTGCTGCACACCATCTCGCGCCGTACGCGCTGGGGTACCGCCCTGCTGGCGGTGGTGCAGAACCGTGATGCAGCGCGCCTGATGGGCATCCCCATCACGCGCGCCATCGCGGTGGCCTTTGCGCTCTCGACCCTGCTGGCCGGGGTGGCGGGTGTGCTGATTGCCCCGCTCTTGAACGTCAATGCCGACATGGGCACGCTGTTCGGTCTCAAGGCGTTTGCCGTGGCCATCCTCGGTGGCATCACCAGCGCCTGGGGCGTGATGATCGCGGGCCTGCTGTTCGGTATGGCCGAAGCGCTCATCACGGCCACGCTCGGTTCCGGTTACACCCAGATCATCACCTTCGCCCTGGTGATTGCGGTGCTGGCCATTCGTCCCAATGGCCTGTTCGGCCGCGCACAGGTGAAAAAGGTATGAATCGTTTACCCCATTCCATCGCCCGCAGTCTGGAGGTGGCAGCACGGCCTGCGGCGGCGCCTGCGTCGGGTCGCATCAAGCTCGGGCTGGGCACACCGGCTGCCCTGGCGTTTTCTGCACTGTGCCTGATCGCCGCCATCACCCTGGCCCTGTCGATCAACAGCTATTACGTCTTCGTGCTGGCCGGCATCGCCCTGGTGGCCATCGTCGGCATCGGGCTCAATGTGCTCATCGGCCTGACCGGCCAGGTCTCCTTCGGTCACGTCGGTTTCTATGCGGTGGGCGCCTATACCGTCGCCATTCTCACCACCAAGGCCGGGCTCTCGTTCTGGCTGGCCTGGCCGCTGGCCGCGGTGGTCGCCGGTGCGCTGGGCGTGTTGCTGGCCTTGCCCGCGCTGCGGGTGAAGGGGCCGTATCTGGCGATGATCACGATCGCCTTCAGCTTCATCATCCAGCACGCCATCATCGAACTGCGCGACCTCACCGGCGGCCAGAACGGCATCATGGGCCTGAGCGCACCAGCCTTCCTGGGTTTGCAGGCCGAGCGTGCAATTGCGGTGCTGGGGCTGGTGACGGCTGCGGTGGTACTGGCCGCCTACTGCTGGCTCTCGCGCGGCAGCTGGGGCGCGGCCATGCGTGCGGTGCGCGACAGCGAGACCGCGGCCGAATCCATCGGTCTCAATCCGCTGGTCATCAAGACCGTCGCCTTTGCCTTGTCGGCGGCGCTGGCGGGGTTGGCGGGCGGTCTGTTCGCACCGCTGTCCACCTTCGTCACGCCCGATACGTTCAGCTTCATGCAGTCCATTCTCTTCGTGCTGGTGGTGGTACTGGGGGGCTCGGGGTCCATCCTTGGCCCCGTGATCGGTGCGGTCATCGTGGGTGCCTTGCCAGAACTGCTCTCCAGCCTGGAAGACTATCGTTTGCTGTTCTTCGGTGCCTTGCTGCTGCTGGTGCTGTGGGTCGCCCCGGATGGCGTGACCGGCCTGCTGGGCAAGCTGGCGGCGCGCTTGCGCAAGCCGGTGGTTTGCGCTCGCGATGCGGTGCTGGCGGACGACGGGGCGGAAGTGGCGTTGCCGGTCCGCGCGCGCCGCACCCTAGCAGCCGATGGCCTGACGATGGTCTTCGGGGGCGTGCGTGCGGTCAGCGATCTGGGCTTTGAGGTCCCCGGTGGCGCGGTCACCAGCCTGATCGGACCGAATGGCGCGGGCAAGACTACGGCCCTGAACATGCTCTCCGGCTTCTATCGTCCCAGTGCCGGTCAGTTCACGCTGGGCCAGATCGCCCTGGCGGGATTGCCGGCCTTCCGCATTGCGCGTCACGGCGTGGCCCGTACCTACCAGACGTCGCAATTGTTCGGCAGTCTTGCCGTGGCCGATAACGTGGCCCTGGCGTGTGGCCGTGGTCGCCTCGGCGGGCTGCTGTCGGCGCGGGGGTTCATTTCGGGTGAAGTGCGTGCACGCTGCCGTGAACTGCTGGATTTTTGCGGCTATCGCGGTGCGCTCGATATCCCCAGTGCCGACCTGGCACACGTCGATCGTCGCCTGGTGGAAATCGCCCGCGCGCTGGCGACCGATCCCGATGTGCTGCTGCTCGATGAACCGGCCGCCGGTCTCTCGCGCGAAGACAAGACCATGCTGGCGCAACTGCTGACGAAGATCGCAGAAGCCGGCATCAGCGTGGTAGTGGTCGAGCATGACATGGAACTGGTGATGCAGATCTCGCGCCGCATCGTCGTGCTCGATGCGGGCCAGCGCCTGGCCATCGGGACAGCGCAGGAAGTACAGAACGATCCGGCGGTGCGCAAGGCCTATCTGGGCGACGGCACGCAGCAGGCGGTGGCAGCCGTGCGCGCAGCGATGAGCGGTGCGGATGAATTGCTGGGCGTGGGTGAACTGGTCACCGGCTATGGCGCCGAACCGGTCCTGCATGGCATCAACCTGCAGGTGCGCCAGGGCGAGATGATTGCGCTGCTGGGCGCCAATGGCGCGGGCAAGTCCACGCTCATGCGTTCATTGGCCGGCCTGCACCGGCCGGTACAGGGGGGCATCCACGCAGGTGGCGTGAGCCTCATGGATCTGCGCGCCGAACAGATCGTGCGGCAGGGCGTGGTACTGGTGCCGGAAGGGCGGCAGGTGTTTCCGGAACTGTCGGTGCTGGACAATATCCGTCTGGGTGCCTTCCTCTATCCCCAGGATGTGGAGGCGCGCGTGCAAGAGATGCTGGGCCGCTTCCCGCGCTTGCGTGAGCGCCTGCATCACCGCGCCGGTCTGCTCTCCGGTGGCGAGCAGCAGATGCTGGCCATTGCGCGCGGTCTGATGTCGCGGCCGCGCGTGCTGCTGCTCGATGAGCCCTCCCTGGGTCTGGCGCCCAAGGTGATCGCCGAATTGTTTGCGGCGCTGGATCAGCTGCGTCGCGAGAACATGACCATCGTGCTGGTCGATCAGATGGCTGCGCTGGCCTTGTCCCTGGCCGATCGTGCCTACGTCATCGAAGGCGGCCGCGTGGTGGCGCAAGGGACCGCCGCCGAGATCGCCGCCAATGATGCGCTGGCCAGGGCCTATCTCGGCGCGCACTGACTTGCTGCAAGGAACGAACACATGGAATCAACCCAGCCCTACGAGATCAACCTGCCCGACGTAATGGCCGAAGTGCGTCACGCCTTCGAACGTTACGAAGTGGCCCTGACCACCAACCAGATCGAGGTACTCGATGAATTGTTTCTCGAGGGGCCGCACACGGTGCGTTACGGCGCCACCGAGAACCTGGTCGGCACCGAAGCCATCCGCGCCTTCCGTCAGGGCCGTTCACCGAAGAGTCTGATGCGCAGCCTGCGCGCCACCGTCATCACCACCTATGGCCGCGACTATGCGGTGGCCGATACCGAATTCACCCGCGAGGGCGAAGTGCGCATCGGACGCCAGAGTCATACCTGGCTGCGTTGCCCGCAAGGCTGGCGCATCGTGGCCGCGCATGTCTCATGGATGGATGCCGCCAAGACGGTCCCCTGAAAGCTTTGCCGTCCGCGGGTATGATCCTCGCAGCAGTTTTCCCTACTCGACAAGAACATCAGGAGTCAGCCATGTTGTACAGCAAGACCTGTCTGGGCGGAATGGTCACCGCTCCCCATCACCTGGCCGCACAAGCCGGTGCGCAGATCCTGCGCGAGGGTGGCAACGCCGTCGAAGCCATGGTCGCGGCAGCGGCCACCATCGCGGTGGTGTACCCGCACATGAACGGTATAGGTGGCGATGGCTTCTGGGTCATCAGCGAACCGGGGCAGGAGCCGATAGCCATTCGCGCCTGCGGCCCCTCGGCGGCGCTGGCGACCAAGGACTTCTACGCCGCACATGGTCACAGTGCCATGCCCACACGCGGCCCGCATGCGGCGCTGACCGTGGCCGGTGCCGTGGGCGGCTGGTCGGCGGCACTGGAGCATGCCCGCCGTTTCGGCCGCGCCCTGCCGTTGCCGGTGCTGCTGGCCGATGCCATCCGCCATGCGAAGAACGGCGTGCCCATCACCCGCTCCCAACACGAGCTGACCCGCGACAAGTGGGATGAGCTCAAGGACCAGCCCGGCTTCGCCGCCACCTATGCCGCTGACGGCATCGCCGCGCAGGGCAAGGTGCTGAAACAGTCAGCCCTGGCGGACAGCCTCTCGCGCCTGGCCGAGGCCGGTCTCGATGATTTCTATCGCGGCGACTTGGCGCAACGCCTTGCTGCGGGCCTGGAAGCGGCCGGCAGCCCATTGCGCCGCGGTGACCTGGAGGCCTTCCGCGCGCAGGTGGTACAGCCGCTGATGGTGCAATTGACGTCAGGCCGCGTCTACAACCTGCCACCGCCGACACAGGGTGTCTCGGCGCTGATGATCATCGGTCTGTTCGACCGTCTCGGTATCAAGGAGGCCGACGGCTTCGAGCACATCCACGCACTGGTGGAAGCCACCAAGCGCGCCTTCATCCTGCGCAACCAGCACGTGACCGACCCCGCCCACATGAGCGTGGACGCCGCGCACTGGCTGCTGGCCGAGGCGCTGGACCAGGAAGCCAGGCACATTGACATGCAGCATGCCGCCCCCTGGCCCCATCCGGCCAAGCCGGGCGACACCATCTGGATGGGTGCGGCCGATGCCCAGGGCCGCGTAGTGAGCTACATCCAGAGCATCTTCTGGGAATTCGGCAGTGGCGTGGTGGTGCCCGACACCGGCATCGTCTGGCAGAACCGAGGCGCCAGCTTCACGCTGGACGACGGCGCCAACCAGCTGCAACCGGGCAAGCTCCCCTTCCATACACTGAATCCTTCGCTGGCACGTCTGAATGACGGGCGCACTCTGGCCTACGGCACCATGGGCGGGGAAGGGCAGCCGCAGACGCAGGCGGCGGTATTCACCCGCCACGTGCTGTTCGGCCAGAACCTGCAGGCGGCGGTCAGCGCACCGCGCTGGCTGTTGGGGCGCACCTGGGGCGATGTCTCCACCAACCTGAAGGTGGAGGGCCGGGTACCGGCCGCCACCATCGAGGCCTTGCGTCGGGCCGGCCATGAGGTCCAGGTGGTGGAGGATTACACCGACATGATGGGCCACGCAGGAGCGGTCTGCGTCCATCCGGACGGGGTCATCGAGGGCGCTACCGATCCGCGTGCCGACGGAGTCTGTGCCGGCGTCTGAAAACGCCGCACCCGCGCCAACGAACCCACGCACTGGTATCCACACTCCCGCAGGCGGCCTTTGTCCGCCTGCGCGGCCACACTGGCGGAGGGTGAAGATTCTCACCAAGACTCGCCCGCCGTTGTCTTTTTGCATTTCCCGTAGTGCAGGAATTGACGCTTATTGCGCTCTTTTGCCGCCTTTGTCTCCGCTTTGACTCGCGAGAATTGGTGATTTTTTTGTCGTGGAAAAAAATTCTCGAAGTTTTTCGGGAAATGCGATGAAAAACCATAGTTGTTCTGGCAAGATGCCATAAACCTATGCGGTTCACAGGGGAGCCGTCATGTATCAAGCCGCGTCGCCATTTTGTCTGAATTGAACAAGAATAAAGCCCCATCTCCGCCGAATCTGTCGTCGCTGATTACGCTGGGGGTGGTCATCACCGTGCTCATCACGACCGTGTCGGTACTGATTCTGGTGGATCAGTTCACCCGCGGCTATGCGCGTTCGGAAAGCGAAACGCGCATGAAGCAGCTGGCCTGGCAGATGCGCGATGCGCTCGAACGTGGCATGCGCGAGCGCGAGGTCGATCTGCGCCTGCTGGTGCAGCGGCCTTCGGTGCGCGCCGGGCAGGACCTGCCGCGTATCCGCCGGGTCTTCAATGAACTGCAGGCCAATGTCCCGCACTATGCGTGGATCGGGCTGGCACGCCCCGACGGTACCGTGGCGGTCGCCAGCAATGGCCTGCTGGAAGGGGCCAGCGTGGCCGAGCGGCCTTGGTTCAAGGAGGGTATCAACGGGGAATATGCGGCCGACTTCCATCCCGCCGTGCTGCTGGCGCAAAAGCTGCCGCCGCAATCCGATCCCTGGCGCTTCGTCGATCTGTCGGCGCCGGTTCATGACGTCGACGGACATTTACTGGGCGTGGTGGGTATGCACCTGTCCTGGTCATGGGCACGTGACATCGCTGCCAAGCTGCTGGATCCGACCGTCAATCGTTACGACGTCGAGGTCATCCTGGTACGCGATGACGGCACCGTCATCCTCGGTCCCAAGGGCATGGAAGAGCGCAAGGTCGACACCCCCAGTTGGCGCGCCGCACAGGCCAGTCAGGAGGGCGGTTCGCTGCTGGAAACCTGGCCCGATGGCCGCCGCTACGTCAGCGGCTACGCCCGCACTGGCCGCAACGATGGCATGAAGCTGCAATGGAGCGTGATCGTACGCCAGCCCGAGACCGTGGCGCTGCATGCCTTCCGTGATCTGGAGCAGCGGGTGATCCTGGTCGGTGCCCTCTCTGGGGCGGTACTGGTGATCCTGGCCTTCATCCTCACGCGTCGCCTGGTCGCCCCCATCAATGCCCTCTCGGCGGCGCTGGAGCAGCGCGCCGCAGGTCGTCCGGACGTTGCCATCCCGCAGGTCAACAGCTATCGCGAGATCCAGTTGCTGTCTTCGACCCTGGTCAACATGGTCGAGCGAGAAGAAGCCTATCTGCGCGAAGTGCGTTCGCTCAACGAAAGCCTGGAGCAGCGCGTAGCCGAACGCACCAGCCGCCTGCATGAAACCGCCAGTGCCCTGCAGCAGGCGCTGGACCAGCAGCAGGCCAACCAGATCCAGCTCGAAGAAAGTGCTGCCGAGTTGCGCGCCATCCTCGAAAACGCCCAGGATGCCTTCATCGCCGCCGACGAACAGGGCCGCGTGGTCGAGTGGAACCGCCAGGCCGAACTGCTCCTGGGCTGGCCGCGTGACCAGGCCATGGGGCGCGACATGGCCGAACTCATCATCCCGCCGGACATGCGTGCGGCCCATAACCGCGGCATGGCGCAGTTCCTCGAGGATGGCACCAGCGTGGTCATCAACAACCGCATCGAGCTGCAGGCCCTGCATCATGATGGCCATGAACTGCCCATCGAGATCACGGTCGGGCATGTCAAGCGTCAGAGCGGTCATCTGTTCATCGCCTTCCTGCATGACATTACCGAGCGCCTGGCCTTCCGCGACCAGATGCGCGAACTGGCCCTCACCGATGTGCTGACCAGCCTGCCCAACCGCCGCGCCTTCAGCGACCGCCTGCCCGAAGGCATGATGCGCGCGCGTCGTGCCGACCAGTTGCTGGCGCTGTTCTTCATGGACATCGATGGCTTCAAGGGCGTCAACGACCGTTACGGCCACGAGGCCGGCGACGAGCTGCTGGTGGAGTTCGCCCGTCGTCTGCAACGCTCGGTGCGCGATGTCGACACCGTGGCGCGCCTGGCCGGCGACGAATTCGTGGTGATCCTGGAAAACCTGCAGACCCAGGAAGATGCGGTCATGGTGGCTGAGAAGATCCTCCACACCATCCGCGAACCCTTCCAGCTGACGCACTCCACCGTCAACATCTCCAGCAGCATCGGCGTGGCCGTCTATCAGCCCAACCTGGATGGCGAAGTCGGCCCTGAAGAGTTGCTGGCCATGGCCGACAAGGCCATGTATGCGGCCAAGCGCCTGGGCAAGAACCGCGTCGAACTGGGGCGCGTCGGCGACGTCTGATCCGCCGGGCGGTAGCTCGCCCGTCCCTTGTTTTCCTTCCCTTTCCTTCCATTTGCCTCCCGCGTTCGCCCCTGCTGGCGATACATTTCGTCTCATTTACGGTTTGTTTACGCTCCTGCGCAAAACATTTACCGGGATTTGATGCTGCTTTCCCTATCGTTCGACTGTCTCGCTTTCCGCCCCGGGAAGCGAGCGCGACAACGTCAACAATGGAGCGGGAAATGTGGCAAACGGATTTTCTCTACATAGGCATGCTGGCCGTCTGCGGCCTTTCGATGTGGGCGTTCATCGCCCTGTGCAGCCGTCTGGAACGGCAGGAAGGCGAGAAGAAATGAACCTCATGACACTGCTGGGTCTGGTGGTGGCCATCGCCCTCCTGCTGTACCTGGTCTATGCCCTCATCAAGCCGGAGGATTTCTGACATGGACAGCAACAATTTTCTCCAGCTCGCCCTTTATCTGGTCATCCTGCTGGTCCTTTCCCTGCCGCTGGGCTGGTACATGGCCCGCGTGATGGAAGGCAAGTCCCGTGTGAACCGCCTTTTCGGCGGCATCGAGCGTATCTTCTATCGACTGTGCGGTATCAGCCGTGACCACGAGATGGACTGGAAGCAGTACGCCATCGCCGTCGTGCTGTTCAATGTCATCGGTGCCGTGGTGGTCTACCTGCTGCAGCGTGTGCAGCAATGGCTGCCGCTGAACCCGGCGGTACAGATCAACGTCAGCCCGGACTCATCCTTCAACACGGCGCTGAGCTTTGTCACCAACACCAACTGGCAGGGCTATGCGGGCGAAGCCACCATGAGCTACCTGACCCAGATGGCAGCCCTGGCGGTGCAGAACTTCTTGTCGGCGGCCACCGGCATCGCCATTGCCTTTGCGCTCATTCGCGGCTTTGCCCGTCACGGCAGCAAGAGCATCGGCAACTTCTGGGTCGACATGACCCGCAGCACGCTCTACGTGCTGCTGCCGCTGTCGGTGGTGTTCGCGCTGGTATTGGTGCAACAGGGCAGCATCCAGAACTTCCGTGCCTATCAGGAAGTGAAGACCCTGGAAGTGACCCACTACACCATCCCCAAGCTGGATGCTGCCGGACAGCCGTTGAAGGATGCCAAGGGCGAACCCGTGACCGAAGCGCAAAGCACCGACAGGCAGACCCTGCCCATGGGCCCGGTGGCCTCGCAGGAAGCCATCAAGATGATCGGCACCAACGGCGGCGGTTTCTTCAACGCCAATTCGTCCCATCCGTACGAGAATCCGACGCCGCTCTCCAACTTCCTGCAGATGCTGGCCATCCTCATCATCCCGGCTGCGCTGTGCACCAGCTTTGGCGTGCTGGTCGGCGATCGTCGTCAGGGCTGGGCCATTCTCGCCGCCATGACGCTGTTGTTCGTGGTGATGACGCTGGTGCTGATGTACTCGGAATCGCAAGCCAACCCGATGCTGGCGTCGCTGCACGCTTCCGGGCCGGGCATGATGGAGGGCAAGGAAACCCGCTTCGGCATTCCGGCCTCGGCGCTGTTCGCCTCCATCACCACGGCGGCTTCCTGCGGTGCGGTCAATGCCATGCACGATTCGCTCTCGCCCTTGGGGGGACTGGTACCAATGCTGCAGATGCAGTTGGGTGAAGTAGTGTTTGGCGGGGTCGGCTCGGGCCTGTACGGCATGCTCATCTTTGCGGTGCTGGCAGTGTTCATCGCCGGCCTCATGATCGGGCGTACGCCGGAATATCTGGGCAAGAAGATCGGCGTGTTCGACATGAAGATGATGTCCATCGCCATCCTCATGACGCCGGCCCTGGTGCTGATCTTCACCGCCCTCTCGGTGATGGTGGAAGCGGGCCTGGCCGGTATTGCCAACCCCGGCGTGCACGGCTTCTCGGAAATCCTCTACGCCTTCAGCTCGGCGGCCAACAACAACGGCAGCGCCTTCGCCGGGCTCTCGGCCAATACACCGTACTACAACATCACCACCGGCCTGTGCGCCTGGTTGGGTCGCTTCGGCATCATCGTGCCGGTGCTGGCCATGGCCGGTTCGCTGGCCGGCAAGAAGCGCCTGGCAGCCACCTCCGGCACCCTGCCCACGCATGGTCCGCTGTTCGTGGCGCTGCTCATCGGTGCCGTGATCCTGGTGGGGGCCCTGACCTATGTACCGGCGCTGGCGCTGGGACCGGTGGTCGAGCACCTGCAGATGATGGCGATGTAAATGATTTGGATGGATGGCGCCGGGCATTGCGCCCGGCGGAGCAACCCGCAACGGATACCCTTATGACTACCCCTTCGAGCAATACTCCGGCCGGCAGCACCCAAGTCGCGCCGACCGATGCCACCGTCAGCGCTGCGCAGACCACGCGCTGGATGTTCGATCCCAAGATCGTCAAGCCGGCCCTGGCCGACTCCTTCCGCAAGCTCTCGCCGCGCGTGCAATGGCGCAATCCGGTGATGTTCGTGGTTTATCTCGGCAGCATTCTGACCACGCTGCTGTTCATCCAGGCCGTTACTGGCCGGGGTGATGCGCCGGCCGGTTTCATCCTCGCCATCGCCGCCTGGTTGTGGTTCACGGTGCTCTTCGCCAACTTCGCCGAGGCCCTGGCCGAAGGTCGCAGCAAGGCCCAGGCTGCGGCCCTGCGCGGCGTCAAGAAAAGCGTGCTGGCCAAGAAGTTGCGCAGTGCCGATTACACTCGTGGCATGGCGGTGGCCAACGCTGCACGCCAATGCGAAGTAGTGGAAGGTGGCAGTCTGCGCAAGGGTGATCTGGTGCTCATCGAAGCGGGCGATACGGTACCGGCCGATGGCGATGTCATCGAAGGCGTGGCCACCGTCGACGAGAGCGCCATCACCGGCGAATCCGCCCCCGTGATCCGTGAGTCCGGCGGCGACTTTTCGGCGGTGACCGGTGGCACGCGCGTGCTGTCGGACTGGATCGTGGTGCGTGTCTCGGTCAATCCCGGCGAAGCCTTCCTCGACCGCATGATCGCCATGGTCGAGGGCGCACGCCGCCAGAAGACCCCCAACGAGCTGGCGCTGACCCTGTTGCTGGTGGCGCTGACGCTGGTGTTCCTGCTGGTGACGGTGACCCTGCTGCCGTTCTCGATCTTCTCGGTCACTGCCGCCGGTGCCGGTGCACCGGTCTCGGTGACGGCCTTGATCGCCCTGCTGGTGTGCCTGATCCCGACCACCATCGGCGGCCTGCTCTCGGCCATCGGCGTGGCCGGCATGAGCCGCATGATGCAGGCCAACGTCATCGCCACCTCGGGCCGCGCCGTGGAAGCGGCCGGCGACGTCGACGTGCTGCTGCTGGACAAGACCGGCACCATCACCCTGGGCAACCGTCAGGCCGCCAACTTCATGCCGGCTCCGGGCGTCACCGAGCACGAGCTGGCCGACGTTGCACAACTGGCCTCGCTGGCCGATGAAACCCCGGAAGGCCGCAGCATCGTGGTACTGGCCAAGAACCGCTTCAACCTGCGTGAGCGCGAGATGGCCAAGCTGGGTGCGCAGTTCATCGCCTTCTCGGCCCAGACGCGCGTCTCCGGTATCGACATCGGCAATCGTCGCATTCGCAAGGGCGCAGCCGACGCCATCCGCAAGCTGGTGCGCGCGGCTGACCAGCGCCTGCCGGCCCAGGTGGAAAGCGACGTCGAAGCCATCGCCCGCCGTGGCGGTACGCCGCTGGTGGTCATCGAATGGAGCAACGAGGCCGCTGTCATTCAGCAGGGCGCACCGATCCGCATCTTGGGTACGGTGGAATTGAAGGACATCGTCAAGGGCGGCATCAAGGAACGCTTTGGCGAACTGCGTCGCATGGGTATCAAGACCGTGATGATCACCGGTGACAACCGCCTGACCGCAGCGGCGATTGCTGCTGAAGCGGGCGTCGACGACTTCCTCGCCGAAGCCACGCCGGAACAGAAACTGGCCCTGATCCGCCAGCACCAGGCCGAAGGCAAGCTGGTGGCCATGACCGGTGACGGCACCAACGATGCCCCGGCCCTGGCCCAGGCCGATGTGGCCGTGGCCATGAACAGCGGCACGCAGGCCGCCAAGGAAGCCGGCAACATGGTCGACCTCGATTCCAATCCGACCAAGCTGATCGAGATCGTCGAGATCGGCAAGCAGATGCTGATGACGCGCGGCAGTCTCACCACCTTCAGCATCGCCAATGACGTGGCCAAGTACTTTGCCATCATCCCGGCCATGTTCGTGGCCAGCTATCCGCAGCTGGGCGCGCTCAACGTGATGCGGCTGACCAGTCCCGACTCGGCCATCATGTCGGCGGTGATCTTCAATGCCCTGGTGATTGTCGCCCTGATCCCGCTGGCCCTGCGCGGGGTGGGCTATCGCGCCCTGGGCGCCGCCGTGCTCCTGCGCCGCAATCTCTTGATCTACGGCCTGGGCGGGCTGGTGGTGCCGTTCGTGGGCATCAAGCTGATCGACCTGCTGTTGACGGCCTTCGGCCTGGTCTGAACCTGATTTCGATTTTCAAGGAAAGTCACATGAAAACCTCGACTCCCCATCCTTTGCGTCCGGCCATCACCCTCTTCATCCTCCTGGGCGTGCTGCTGGGTGGCCTCTATCCCTTGCTGGTGACGGGCCTGGCGCAAGCCTTCTTTCCGCATCAGGCCAATGGCAGCCTGATCCAACGGCAAGACCAGCCAGTCGGCTCGGAACTGATCGGCCAGAACTTCACCAGCCCGGCTTATTTCTGGGGGCGCCCCTCGGCCACCGGCACCTTCCCCAACAATGGCATGGCCTCCGGCGGCAGCAATCTCGGCCCCACCAACCCGGCCCTGAAGCAAGCCGCAGAAGACCGCGCCAGGGCCTTGCAGGAGGCTGATCCGGGCAACAAGAGCGCCATCCCGATGGACCTGCTGACTGCTTCGGCCAGCGGCCTGGATCCCCACATCAGTCCGGCGGCTGCCCAGTACCAGGCCGGCCGCGTGGCGCGTGCACGTGGCATCACGGTGGAGCAGGTGCGGGCGCTGATCCGCGCCAACAGCCAGACGCCGCAATGGGGCCTGTTCGGCGAGCCGCGCGTCAATGTGCTCAAGCTCAATCTGGCGCTGGATACGGCCGCACCCCTGCCCAAGGTGGACGCGGCCAGGTAAGTCCGGCCGCGCTTGCCGGGTGGCCGGTGGCATGCGTTGTGCGTGCCACCGGCTTTTTGCCACTACAATGCTCCATCCCTGACCGCCCGACATGAACACCCGCCCCGATCCCGACGACCTGCTCGAACGCGTGATGCGCGACGAAGAACGCCAGGCGCGCGGCCGCCTGAAGATTTTCTTCGGTTTCTCGGCCGGCGTTGGCAAGACCTTCGCCATGCTGGAAGCCGCCCAGGCACTGGCCGCGCAAGGCACGGACGTGATCGCCGGCGTAGTCGAGACCCATGGTCGTGCGGAAACCGAGGCGCAACTGGCCGGGATCACCCGACTGCCGATGCGCAGGCTGCCTTACCGGGATCGCCAGCTGCCCGAGTTTGATCTGGATGCCGCCCTGGAACGCCATCCCGGCGTGATCCTGGTCGACGAGCTGGCGCACTCCAACGTGCCCGGTTCGCGCCATGCCAAGCGCTGGCAGGACATCGATGAACTGCTGCGCGCCGGCATCGACGTCTACACCACCCTCAACGTGCAGCACATCGAAAGCCTCAACGACGTGGTCGGCCAGATCACCGGCATCCGCGTCTTCGAGACCGTGCCCGATCACGTCTTCGATGAAGCCGACGATGTCATGCTGGTCGATATCCCGCCCGATGAATTGCTGGCCCGCCTGCAACAGGGCAAGGTCTACCTGCCGCAGCAGGCCGAGAAGGCCGGGCGCCATTTCTTCCGCAAGGGCAACCTGATCGCCTTGCGCGAGATCGCTCTGCGCCGCACCGCCGACCGGGTCGATGCCGACATGCGCCAGTATCGCGCCGACCGGTCCATCGCCCAGCTGTGGCAGGCGCGCGAGCGCATCGTGGTGGCCGTGGGCAGCGGTGTCGGCGAGGAACGTCTGATCCGCGAAGCGGCTCGTCTGGCGGCCAAACTGCAGGCCCAATGGCTGGCCGTGCATGTGGATCTGCCAGGTCAGCATCAGGCCATGGAGGCGCGCGAGCGCGTAGTGGCCTACCTGAAGCTGGCCCAATCGCTGGGGGCCGAAACGGCCAGCATCAGCGGTGAGGAATTGTCCGCTGCGCTGCTGCAATTCGCGCGCAGCCGCAATGCCGGCAAGCTGGTGATCGGACAGGAAGCGGGCGGCTTGCGTCAGTTGCTGCGCTGGCCGCGCGGTACCCTGGCCCAGCGCATCGCCCGCAGCGGTGGCGAGATCGACCTCTACACCATCGCCCGCAGCCGTACCCGCGTACAGCAGGAGCATCCCGCTGGCGACAGTGCCGCCAGTGCCGCCGAGGCCCTGCTCATGCGGCGTCGTCATGCACGCGGCACGCTCTGGGCGGTGGCCAGCTGCGTGGCCACCACCACGCTGGCCTTCGTACTCGATGGCAAGCTGCATCCGGCCAATGTCATCATGCTTTACCTGGTAGGCGTGATGCTGGTGGCGATGCGCCATGGCCGTGGTGCATCGATACTGGTGTCAGTGCTGTCGGTGCTGTCCTTCGATTTCTTCTTCGTCGATCCGCGCTTCTCCATCACGGTCTCCGATGCGCAGTACCTGCTGACGCTGGCGGTGATGCTGGCGGTGTCGCTGTTCATCAGCTCGCTCACCGCGCGCCTGCGCCGGCAGGCCAGCGTGGCCATGCAGCGCGAGGGGCGGGCCGCCAATCTCTACATGCTGGGCAAGGAATTGTCGGCCCTGCTCACGCTGGACCAGATCCTGGAAATCGGCCGCCGTCACCTGGCCGCCGTGTTCGGTGCGCGCATCGCCTTCTTCCTGCCCGACAGCGCCGACCAGTTGCGCCTGGCCGAACCCGAGCAGGACGGTGGCGGCGGGCATGTCTTGAAGAACGTCGATGCCGGCGTGGCCCAGTGGGTCTATGACAATGGCCAGGCCGCCGGCAAGGGCACGGCCACCTTGCCCTCGGCGGCGGCACTGTACCTGCCGCTGACGGCCACCATGCGTACGCGCGGGGTGCTGGCCTTTGCCATCGAGGCCGCCAGTCAGGAAGAGCAGCAACTCGCCACCGCCCAGCTGGCCCTGCCGGAGAATCGCCAGATGCTGGAGATCTTCTGCTCGCAGATCGCCATGGCCATCGAGCGTTTGCACTATGCCGAGGTGGCCCAGGATGCGGTAGTGACAATGGAGTCCGAACGCTTGCGCAATTCATTGCTCTCGGCGATTTCGCATGATCTGCGTACGCCGCTGACCTCGCTGGTCGGCAGCGCCGATGTCCTGGCCGCCAACGACCGGCTGGACGACGATGCCCGGGCTATGGCCCGCACCATCAGCGAACAGTCGCAGAAAATGGTCGGACTGATGAACAACCTGCTGGACATGGCGCGCCTGCAGGCGGGCGTGGTGACGCTCAATCGTCAGTGGAATGCGCTGGAGGAACTGACCGGCTCGGCGCTGCGCCTGCTGGCCAAGGCGCTGGAAGGCCGACCGGTGGACACGCGCATCGCCCCCGACCTGCCGCTGTTGCGGGTCGATGCGGTGCTGCTGGAGCGGGTGCTGGCCAATCTGGTGGAAAACGCCATCAAGTATTCGCCCGCCGGCAGCCCCGTCACCATCAGTGCACACGTGGAAGACAGTGATGGCCAGCCGCAGGTCAAGGTCTGCGTGAGCGATCAGGGGCGCGGCTTCCCGCCCGCCATGACACAGCACGCCTTTGAAAAATTCACGCGCGGCGACAATGAGTCCAGCACCCCCGGTGTCGGCCTGGGCCTGGCCATCTGCCGCGCCATCATCGAGGCGCATCAGGGGCGCATCTGGATTGCGCCGCAGGAAGCCGGGCAGGGCGCCACCGTCTGCTTCATGCTGCCGGTGGAGACCCAGCCAGCTTTGCCCGAGGAATAAGGACACCCCATGCAAGAACACGCAGGCAACATCGTCTTCATCGAAGATGATCCGCATATCCGCAAGCTGGTCAGGAGTGCGCTCGAACAGGAGGGCTTCATCGTCCACGAAGCCAAGAGCGCGCGCGAAGGCGTCACCGAAGCCGGCACCCGCAAGCCCGACCTGATCATCCTCGACCTCGGCCTGCCCGATGGCGATGGCAAGCAGGTCGTCAGCGAGATCCGCAACTGGAGCAGCGTGCCCATCGTGATCCTCTCGGCGCGCACCCAGGAATCGGAAAAAGTGGAAGCCCTCGACGCCGGTGCCGACGACTATCTCGTCAAGCCCTTCGGCATGCCCGAGCTGCTGGCCCGCATGCGCGCGCAGTTGCGTCGCCACGCGCGCGCTTCAGGCGCTGGCCAGTCCAGTGGCCGCTACCGGCTGGGTGAGGTGATGGTGGACTTGCCGGCCCGCAGCGTGACGCGCAATGGCGAGGCGCTGCATCTGACGCAGATCGAATACCGCCTGCTGTCTACGCTCCTGCGCGACGCCGGACGGGTCATCACGCACCGCCAATTGCTGGTGGCCGGTTGGGGACCTTCGCATGCGGAAGATGGTCATTACCTGCGCATCTACATGCAGCGCCTGCGCCAGAAGCTGGAGCAGGATGCAGCCCAGCCGGTGCACATCCTCACCGAGATCGGCGTGGGTTACCGGCTGGCCGACGTGGTAGCCGAATGAGCGGCCATCGCTGACGGATCAGGGCCAGTTCAGCAGCGGCAGCGCCAGACCGACCATCCCGATGCAGCCCAGGTTGAGCAGCAGGCGGTGGCGCTTGAGCACGAAGGAAAGCAGCCAGGCCCCGGCCACGAAGACGATGAAATTGGCCAGGTATTGCTTGCCGGCCGCAGTGACTTCCAGGTCCGGTGCATCGGCCAGTCCCGAGAACTTCCAGGCGCAGGCCAGCGCAGCCAGCACCGCGCAGTTGAAGTAGGTATTGACGGTGGGGAAGCTTTCTTCCAGATGATCGGAGATGTCCACGCTCTCGCATCGACCGTCACGGTACAGTGCATCCAGCCAGTGGCGCTCACCACGCCAGCGGTACAGCGTGGTGCCATCCTCGCGCGCCTGCTGAGCGTGGGGCGGGCCCAGGCGCGCGTTCATGAAGTCCGGCGCCGTGTTGCGCCATTCTGCGGTCCGGGCGGCGCGGAAGCCTTGCTCCAGTGTGCGCGCCTTGCGTCGCCGGCCCAGTTGCTTCAGAGCCAGCTGGGCCAGGGCCAGGGAATTGAACAGGTAGATCCATTGCAGGATGGTGGCGTAATCGGCTTGCATGGGCAGCTCGGCGTGAAGGGCAGGAGTGAGGATGCCGCATCTTGCCGTCAGCCTGACCGATTGTCCAGCCCGACCGGGGCTTGAGTCAGGGACTGCCCGAGGGTGGCTCCAGGACGATATGAACCTGGGGCCTGTTGATGAAATGGGTTCTAACTTTTCTTTATTGTTTGGCGTGGCCGATTTTTCCCTGCATATGGCCCCACAGTGTTTTCTTTGCGTCTGCAACCATCTGATCCCGGACGATACAGCCCGTCTCTGGTATCTGATGAAAATCTGATCAATCCCCCCGTCCGGGCCAGTTGGGCGCACGCTTCTCCAGAAACGCCTGTATCCCCTCCATCGCCTCGGCATCCATGATGTTGCAGGCCATCACCTCGGCAGCATGGGCATACGCATCCGGCAGCGCCATCATCTGCTGGCGATACACCATGGCCTTGCCGCGCGCAATCGAGACGGCAGGCTTGCTGCAGATCTCGCGAGCCAGCGCCTCGGTGGCGGCGTCGAGCTCATCGGCCCGCACCACTTGATTGATGAGCCCCCACTGCTCTGCTGTGGTCGCATCGATGAACCTGCCGGTAACAAGCATCTCGAAAGCCCGCTTGATCGGCAGGTTGCGCGTCAAGGCCACCGCCGGGGTGGAACAGAAGAGGCCCACATTGATGCCCGATACCGCAAAGCGCGCCTGGTCGGACGCCACCGCCAGGTCACAGCTGGCCACCAGCTGGCAGCCGGCGGCCGTGGCCAGCCCCTGCACCTTGGCGATGACCGGGACCGGCAACGCCCGCAGCGACTGCATCAGACGGCTGCAGCGGTCAAACAATTGCCGGTAGCAAGCCTGCTCGGGGGTGGCGCGCATTTCGCGCAGGTCGTGGCCGGCGCAGAAGGCGCGCCCCTGGGCAGCCAGAATCACGCAGCGTACCTGCGTATCTTGCGCCAGCGCATCGAGCTGCGCCTGCAAGGCCGCCAGCATGGCGTCGGAGAGAGCATTGAATTGTGCCGGCCGGTTCAGGGTGAGCGTGGTGATGCCGTGCTGGTCGTGGCGCAGCAGCAGGTCCTGGCTTGTCTCTTGCATGGTGTGGTCTCCGAATGGGGGCGCCCGTGTCATGTCATCGCCGGGCCTCCCGGAAGACTACCTCAAGCGCTGCTTCGATGCAGCCCCTACACCATGCCCAGCAGCGCCTCCAGGTCTTCGTCCTCACCCTGGGGGGCGGACATGTCGAGCACGCTCTCGATGTGGTGCAGGTGTGCCAGCATGGTGGCCACCGCCTTTTCCGTGCGACCGGCGGAGATGGCGTCGATGATGTCGCCGTGGTCATCATGGGTGCAGGCCGGCACGGTCGGGGAGTCGTACAGCACGATGATGAGGCAGGTCAGCGAGGCCAGCTCACGCATCATCTTGCTCATCACCGGGTTGTCCACCATGTCGGCAATACGGATGTGGAATTCCCCCGAGAGCCGGATGATGGCGCGCCGGTCGTTGCTGGCGCGCGCCTGCGCTTCCTCGGCCACATGCGCACGCAACAGCGCGATGTGCTCGGGCCGGGTGTGCTCGCACAGGTGGCGTAGCAGGGCAGGCTCCAGCATGCGGCGCGCGGCGAAGATGTTGCGGGCTTCCTCCGGCGTCGGGCTGGCGACGAAGGCGCCACGGTTGGGAATGGTCGTGATCAGGCCCTCATGCGCCAGCCGCGCCAGCACCTCGCGCACCCGCGTGCGGTTCACGCCGAAGATGCCGGCCAGCTTCTCCTCCACCAGCTTGGTGCCGGGCGTGAGACGGTGTTCCATGATGGCGCCGACGATGCGTTCATAGATGGCATCACCGGCCAGCGGTCGCACGCTCAAGGCCTGACCCGGGAGCGGGCTGGTGTCCGGATGCTCGTGCTTGCCGGGTTTCTTGCGGGGGCTGCTGGCGGGAGTCGGGCGCATGTTCTCTCATGGGATGACTGGGATTTGCCCGCCATGATAGCGGAAAATTGTGGGGATTGATTGTCACAAAATAATAAAATTAGGCGTACAAAAATGACTGTGAAATGTTGCACTTTGGTGGGGCGTTTTTCTTGTCGCGATGGTGCAATCGGCTTCCTTTGGTGCGCCCGTCGGGATTGTCGGTCGGCAATGCAGAGTGGAAAGACATTCCGATAAGGCCGCTACAAAGGCTCTTCAAGAAGAATTCTCGCCGTCTGCGAGCGCGCTTTTCGGGCTGGCACAGGCTTTGCATAAACGGTGGCAATAGAAAATCAAATTGTCACAAAATAGCCTGTTTCGATTGTCCACCTGGGAGAAAACCATGCAACAGCAAGTCCGCAAGTCCCCCTCCGGCCTGTTCTTCAAGGCTGCCGCCCTGGCCACCCTGCTGGCCTGCAGTGCTCTGGGTGCCGGTTCGGCCATGGCCCAGGCCAAGCCCAAGATCAAGCTGGCCTATGCCAAGTGTGCGCACTGCATGTCCATGGCCATGGTGCCGGCGCTGGCGCAGAACGTGGACATCGAGGGCATCAACTTCACCGCCGGCAGCGATGCCCTCACGGCCTTGGTCTCCAAGAGCGTGGACATCGCCCAGGTGACTTACCTGGCCTATGTCAGCGGTCTGGACAAGGGCTTCGACCTGGTGGCGGTGTCGGGCCAGGTCAATGGTGGCTCGGAGATGCTGGTGGGCAAGGACAGCACGCTGGCCTCGGATGACTGGGCCGGTCTCAAGAAGCTGATTGCGCAATACAAGGCCGAGGGCAAGCCCTTCCGCATCGCAGCCTCGCGTGGCAATGCCCAGGACCTGCACATGCGGGGCGAACTGGCCGGCCATGGCATCGATCCCTCCAAGGACGTCCAGTTCGTCAACATCCCCAACCCGTCCGACCACGCCGCCGCACTCGCGCGCGGCGAGGTCGAGCTGATCTGCTCGGTCGAGCCCTTCGCTTCGCAGATCCGCATGACCGGGGTTGGCAAGCATTTTGCCTATCCCTATGACCAGGCGGCCGGGCGACTGACCAACCTGATCGTCACGCGTTCGGATGTCATCAAGGAGCATCCGGCCGAGGTCAAGGAGACCGTGGCGGCGGTGGTCAGGCTGGTCGACGGGCTGCAGAAGGACAAGCAGGGCTGGATCAACAGCATCGTCAAGGGCACCGGGCTGGATGCCAAGATCGCCACCGAGGCGCTCAAGAACGCCTATCCCGACTATCGCATGTACCGCACCCAGACCAAGGCCATCGCCGTGATGATGAAGGACCTGCGATACGTCTCCAGCGATGTCTCTGCCCTGGCCGAGAAGAACATGGACTACAGCTTCCTGATGAGCGTGACCGGCAAGCCCAAGACCGAACTCGGTTATTGATCCACGATCTGGCCCCAAAGGAATCATCATGAGCGGATGGAAGCAATCCCTGTCGGAAGCCAAGTGGCGCTTTGCGGTGCCGCTGTTGCTGGTCTTGTTCTGGGAGGCCTTCTCCCGCTCGGGCGTGATTCCGCCCGCGCTGTTACCGGCACCCTCGCGGGTGTTCGTGACCTGGATGGACTGGATTTTCGGCTTCAATGAAGCGGCCCAGGACAGCAGCGGCAAATGGATCTACGACGCCATGGCCAGCTGCCTGCGCGTGACGGCAGGCTACCTCATCGCGGCGGTCTCGGGCATCGCGCTGGGTGTGGCCATCGGCTGGTGGCGCTGGGTCGAACGCACCATCGAACCGACGGTGCAGATGCTGCGGCCGATTCCCCCGGTGTCATGGATTCCGCTGGCCATCATCTGGTTCGGTATCGCCAACAAGCCGGCCATCTTCCTGGTGTTCCTGGGGGCTTTCTTCCCGATCCTGATGAATACCGTCCATGGCGTCAAAACCGCCGACCGCAACCTGCTGCGCGCAGCCGCCATGGCCGGCGCAAAACAGAGCCAGCTGCTGCGCTTCGTGATCCTGCCGGCGGCCATGCCCAGCATCTTTGCCGGCCTGCGTATCGGCATCGGCAGTGCCTGGATGTTGACGGTGACTGCCGAGATGGTGGCCGTCAAGAGCGGGCTGGGCTATGCGCTGTGGGATTCGTATTACTTCCTGCGCTATGACCTGGTGATCGCGGCCATGATCAGCATCGGCCTGCTGGGTTTCCTGGCGGACTGGATCCTCAAGCAGATCATGCACTCCATGCTGCGCTGGCAGCACGTGGCTACCGTGCAGGGCAAGGGCTGAAAAGACGGCCTCGGGCTGTTCATCAACGATCAAGGACATCGCATCATGGCATTCATCGAACTCAACGATATCGTCAAGGTCTTCAAGGACCGCAAGCGCGGCACCGACATGCTGGCCATCGACCACGTGAGCCTGCGCCTGGAAAAGAAGGAATTCCTCTGCCTGCTCGGTCCCTCCGGCTGTGGCAAGTCGACGCTGTTGAACATGATCGCCGGCTTTGAGTTTCCCACCAGTGGCGTGGTGACCGTGGCCGGCAAGCCCATCACCGGTCCCGGCGCGGATCGCGGCATGGTGTTCCAGCAGGCCAACCTGATGCCCTGGTTGCCGGTCTGGGACAACGTCGCCTTCTCGCTCAAGCTGCAAGGCAAGAGTGCCGCCCAACGACGTGCGGCGGCACAGCCTTTCATCGAGACGGTCAAGCTCAAGGGTTTCGAGAATCACTATCCGAGCGAACTCTCGGGAGGCATGGCGCAGCGCGTGGGGATTGCCCGCGCACTGCTGCAAAATCCCTCGGTGATCCTGATGGACGAACCCTTCGCCGCACTCGATGCGCAGACCAAGATGGAAATGCAGGAAGAACTGGTGGCCCTGTGGCAGCGCTACGAGGGCACCATCGTCTTCGTTACCCACAGCGTGGATGAAGCGCTGATCCTGGCCACCAAGGTAGCGGTGATGACGCACCGGCCCGGTCGCATGCGCGAGCTGATCGACATCGACCTGCCGCGTCCGCGTGATACCACCACGCCCGAATTCAACCAATACAAGCGCCACGTGCTGAGCCTGATCCGCGAGGAATCGGCGCTGGCCCATGCCGACGCTGCCCTGCTGGCAGCCTGAAAGGAAATCTCATGATCCCACGTACTCTGCTCGGTATGCTCACGCCGTCCTCCAACACCACGCTGGAGCCGGTCACCACCGCCATGCTGGCCGACATCCCCGAGGCCAGTGCGCATTTCGGACGTTTTCGGGTGACCGAGATCGCGCTGTCCAATCAGGCCCTGGCGCAGTTCGACGACAGCGAGATCCTGCGCGCCGCCGAACTGCTCTCGCATGCCAAGGTCGGCAGCATCGCCTGGAATGGCACCTCCTCGGGCTGGCTGGGTTTCGATGCCGATGAACGCCTGTGCCGTCGCATCACCGACGCCACCGGCATTGCGGCCTGCACGTCGGTGCTGGCCTTGAACGAAATCTTCGACATCACCGGCGTGAAGCGTTTCGGTCTGGTCACGCCTTATCTGGACGAGGTGCAGGCCGCCATCATCAAGAACTACGCAGCCTCGGGGCTGGAGTGCGTGTCAGAACGCCACCTGCGCAAGCAGGACAATTTCTCTTTCTCCGAAGTCAGTGCCGACGAACTGCGTGCCATGGTCCGCGAAGTCGCCAGGGACAAGCCGCAGGCCATCACCATCTTCTGCACCAACCTGCGCGGTGCTCCGTTGGTGGAAGAGCTGGAGCGCGAGGTCGGCATCCCGATCTACGACACCATCTCCACCGTGGTCTGGAAATCACTGCAACAGGCCGGTGCCGATCCTTCGCGCATTCGCGGCTGGGGCAGCCTGTTCCGCGACGTGCGCTAGCGCTGGCCGCCGCTGCGGCAATTTCTTCTACCTCCCTTGACTGACGCACCGGCTGTTGCCGGCGGCGCGGGGTGATACACGCTTGTTGGAAAGGAATACAGATGGACAGCTTTGACCTGGTGATCCGCAACGGTACCGTGGCGACCGCCTCCGACATCATGCAGTGCGACGTCGGCATCAAGGACGGCAAGGTCGCCATGCTGGGACGCGGACTGCCGCCCGGCCGTGACGAGATCGATGCCAGCGGCAAGCTGGTGCTGCCCGGCGGCGTGGATGCGCATTGCCATCTGGACCAGCCGATGGAAGAGGGGCTGCGCATGGCCGACGATTTTCGCAGCGGCACCATTTCCGCTGCCTGCGGTGGCACCACCACGGTCATCCCGTTCGCGGCGCAGGCCAAGGGCGGTTCCTTGCGCGCGGCGGTGGAGGATTACCATCGCCGCGCCGAGGGCAAGGCGGTGATCGATTATGCCTTCCACATGATTGTCAGCGACCCCAGCGAAGAGGTCCTCAGGAACGAGTTGCCGCAACTGGTGCGCGAGGGCTACACCTCCTTCAAGATCTACATGACCTATGACGATCTCAAGCTCAATGACCGCCAGATCCTCGACCTGCTGGCGCTGGCGCGCCGGGAAGGGGCCCTGGTCATGGTGCATGCGGAAAATGCCGACTGCATCGGCTGGCTCACCGAGCAGCTGGAAGAAGCCGGGCTGACCGCGCCCAAATACCACGCCCATTCGCGGCCGATGATGGTGGAACGCGAGGCCACGCATCGCGCCATCGCCCTGTCCGAACTGGTGGACGTGCCCATCCTGATCGTGCATGTCTCCGGCCGCGAAGCCATCGAGCAGATCCGCTGGGCGCACGGTCACGGCCTGCGCATCCATGCCGAGACCTGCCCGCAATACCTGGTGCTGACGGCCGAGCACCTCGATGACGGCTACCACGGTGCCAAGTGCGTCTGCAGCCCGCCGCCGCGCGACAAGGCCAACCAGCAATATGTCTGGGATGGCCTGGCCAGTGGCTTGTTCACGGTGTTTTCCTCGGACCATGCGCCGTTCCGCTACGAGGATGCGCAAGGCAAGAAACCGGGCGGGCAGGAAGTGCCGTTCCGCTACATCCCCAATGGCACGCCGGGGCTGGAGACACGCATGCCCATCCTGTTCTCCGAAGGCGTGGGCAAGGGCCGTATCGATCTCAATCGTTTCGTGGCGCTGACCGCCACCGACCCGGCCAAGATGTATGGCCTCTATCCGCGCAAGGGCACCATCGCCATTGGCAGCGATGCCGATATCGCCATCTGGGACCCGCACCGCCAGGTCACGGTGCGCAACAGCATGCTGCATCACGATGTGGACTACACGCCCTATGAAGGCATGCCGCTGACCGGCTGGCCGGTGCTGACGATCTCGCGCGGCGAGATTGTGTGGCGTGATGGCAAGGTGCTGGGGACGCCGGGGCGCGGGCAATTCCTGCCCTGCGGCTTGCCGGATCCGGCCCGGCCCAAGGTGCAAATTCCTGGCTAGCAAGAATTTATAAACAATTTATCGATTAATTGTCAGTTTGGCCTTTAGTGTGCGTGTCGCAAGCCGTAATCTGCATGGGGGGAGGATCGCCATGGATTGCCTGGCGGCAAGCTGGGGCTGCGTGGTCGTGTCATTCCCGCCAATGACGTCTGTTTCGCCCTTTCCGATAACGACCACGCCTCCACGCTCATGATGAATCGACTCTCGCTGAAGAAAAAACTCTGGCTACCCCTGGTGTTCTCCTGGATGGCCTTGCTGTTCCTCTCCATCTGGCATGCCTACCAGACCCGTGACCTGCAGATCGCCGAACGCCAGCGCGGGCTGGAGGACGTGACCGAAATGGCCTATACCACCGTGGCCGGCTTCGCCAAACTGGAGGCCGACGGCAAGCTCTCCCGCGCCGAGGCGCAACAGGGCGCCATCGCCCGCATCCGCGACCAGCGCTATACGGGCGACGGCTACGTCACCCTGGTGGGGGCCGATTCCACCATCGTCATGCACCCCATCAACACCAAGCTCGATGGCCGCAACATGCTCTCCTTCAAGGATGCCAAGGGCAACGAACTCTACAAGATGATCGCCGCCGCCGGCGCTTCGCCGAGCGGCAAGGGTTTTCTTCAATACTGGTGGCCGCGCCCGGGCAGCGACAAGCCCAGCCCCAAGATGGGCTTCGTCAAGCGTTTCAAGCCCTGGAATTGGGACCTGATCTGCAGCGTCTATTCCGATGACATCGAGGCCGACTTCCGTCGCGCTCTCGTGCAGGCCGTGGTGGTGCTCATTGCGCTGGGCGTGCTGCTGTCCATTATCGCCGGCCTGGTCTCGCGCAATATCTTCCGCTCCATCGGCGGCGAGCCCTCCGAAGCCGCCGCGATGGCGCGCAAGATCGCCGCCGGTGACCTCACCGGCAGCATCCGCACCAGCAGCGGCGACCAGCACAGCCTGGTGGCGGCCGTGGCCTATACGCGCGATCGCCTGGTTCAGACCGTGCAAGGCATCAAGGGGGCGACCGTGTCCATCAAGACCTCGGTCGATGAAATCGCCAACGGCAACATGGACCTCTCCAACCGTACCGAGCAACAGGCCGGTTCGCTCGAAGAGACCGCCTCGGCCATGGAAGAACTGACCTCCACCGTCAGGCAGAACGCCGCCAACGCCCAGCACGCCAACCAACTGGCTTCGGGTGCGGCCAAGGTGGCGATCCAGGGCGGTGAAGTGGTGGGGCAGGTGGTGCAGACCATGGCCTCCATCAATGCCTCCTCGCGCAAGATCGTGGACATCATCAGCGTCATCGACGGTATCGCCTTCCAGACCAATATCCTGGCGCTGAACGCTGCGGTGGAAGCGGCCCGCGCCGGTGAGCAGGGGCGCGGCTTTGCCGTGGTGGCTTCGGAAGTGCGCTCGCTGGCCCAGCGCTCGGCCGCCGCCGCCAAGGAGATCAAGCAGTTGATCGACGATTCGGTAGGCAAGGTCGATACCGGGACCCACCTGGTCCAGCAGGCCGGGCAGACCATGCAGGAAGTGGTGGCCAGCATCCAGGGTGTCTCCACCGTGGTCAGCGAGATCGCCACCGCCAGCCACGAACAGAGCGCCGGCATCGAACAGGTCGGAGAAGCCATCACCCAGATGGATGAAACCACCCAGCAGAACGCCGCCCTGGTGGAACAGGCCGCCGCTGCCGCACAGTCGCTCCAGGAGCAGGCGGAAAAGCTGGTCAATCTGGTCGGAGTCTTCACCCTGGATCGACAGGGGCAGGGGGGCTTGGCCGTGCGCTAGGGGTTGGCGGGCACCTGCCCGCATTAACCTTCATATCGGCCGGAAAGGGGGCGGTTGCTGCGGAACGGCAGGCCGCCCTTTTTCCATGGGCTTGCAGTGGCTCCGGAGTGGTGCATGCTGCACCAAATGGGTCTTTGCAGACAAATAATCTGCAGATCAGTGCTTTGGCAGCAGCAAGTGCTGTCAAGATCCTTGTCTCCCCTCAAATACGGCAGCACTATTTGCCGCCTCTTCTCTACCATGAGAGCCGTTTGGATGCGCTGCAGCATGCCCCGGACGGCTCGGTTTACCGGCCTGCGGCGCTCCGCCTTTTCCTCCTGGAGCCCAGATGTCCACCGCCATTGCCGCACCCGCCACCGCCCGCCCTGTCTCCTCCCGGCCGCAGCCGATGAGCCGGCTTTTCCTGGTCTGCGTGGTCGTGGCGATCTGCATCTGGGGCGGCAACTGGCCGGTGATGAAATTCGGCAGCCAGTTCATCCCGCCGCTGTGGTTCGCAGCCAGTCGTTTCCTGTCGGCTGCCATTCTCAGCTTCGCCATCGCTGTCGCGCTGGGCAAGCTGCGCCTGCCGACCCGCCAGGAGTGGCCGGTGGTGGCTGGTGTGGGCGTGTTGCAGATGGGTCTCTTCACGGCGCTGGTGACGGGCGCCTTGCACTTCGTCATGCCGGGCCGCGCCTCGCTGATTGCCTACGCCACCTCGATCTGGGTGGTGCCCGGCGCAGCGCTGGTGTTGAAGCACAAACTGAGCACCCGGCAATCGCTGGCCACCGTCTGCAGCTATGCAGGCATGGCGGTGATCGTGCTGCCGGCGCTGCTGCATGCGGACCTGCACAGCATGATCGGCTACCTGATGCTGGGTGCGGCCTCGCTGTCCTGGGCCATGAACATTCTGCAGATCAAGCTGACCCCCGGCGTGAAGCTGGACTTCGACCTCCTGCCCTGGCAGACACTGGTGGCCGCCGTGCCGCTGTGCGGGCTGGCCTTGCTGGTGGATGGCGCACCGACCTTCCTGGCCGATCCGCACTCCTGGGGCGTGATTGCCTATACCGGTCCGCTGGCCACTGCGCTGACTTTCCTGATCGTGTTGCAGATGACCCAGCGGCTCTCGCCGGTGACGGTCTCGGTCTGCATGCTGGGTGTGCCGGTGGTGGGCCTGACCTTGTCCTCGCTGGTCTTCGGCGAGAAGCTCTCGGCCGATCTGCTGCTGGGCATGGGGCTGCTGTGCCTGGGGCTGCTCTTGCCGGCGCTGCCCGCGCCGGGCTGGCGTCGTACCCTGAGCAAGGCTTGATGCAGGTGCTCTTCAGCGATCGGTGAGGTAACGCGCAATGCGCTCGCCGAGCAGTTCACGCAATGCGCGCACCGTGGGCGAGAGGCTCATGCGATGCGTGCAGACCAGGTTCAGCGGAGAAGCCTCGCCGGCGTAATCTTCCATCAGGGCTTCCAGCCTGCCGTTGCGCAGGTCGGCCAGCACGTCCAGCCGCGACTTGTAGGCAATGCCCCGGCCCTCCACGGCCCAGCGGTGCACCAGTTCGCCATCGTCGCAGACGCGGTCGCCGTTGACCTGCACCTGTACCGGGGTGCCGTCCTGGAAAAAAGTCCACTGCGAATGCAGCATGTCCGACAGCAGATAGCGCAGGCAGTTGTGCTGGCGCAGGTCGGCCGGGGTACGCGGACGACCATGGCGCGCCAGATAGTCGGGTGAGGCGCACAGCACGCGGCGGTTGTCGGGGGCCAGGGGCAGGGCGACCAGGCTGGAATCTTCCGGCGGGCTGTAGCGGATGGCCACCTCCACCGGCTGGCGGAACATGTCGGCCACGCGATCGCTGATGCGCACCTGCAGGCTCACCGCCGGATGCTGGGCCTGGAATTCATCGAGCCACTGGCACATCAGGTTGCGCCCGAAATCCGAGGGCACCGACAGCGACAGGTTGCCGCCGACCACGCGCCTGCCGTGGGCCACGGCGTCGCGTCCGGCATTGATTTCGGCCAGCACGTTGCGGGCGTATTGCAGGTAGCGTTCGCCATCGGGCGTCAGACGCAGACTGCGCGTGGAGCGCGCCAGCAGGCGTGCGCCGAGTTCGCCTTCGAGGCGCTTCATGGCGGCACTGGCCACCGCAGGGGTGACATCGTGCTGGCGGGCGGCGGCGGAGAGGCTGCCGTTGTCGGCGGCACAGACGAAGATGGCGAGGTCTTCCAGACGAATCATGAGCGGCAATGTTGAACAAGGAGGATCGAAGTCCTCATTCTACTTTCAATTATTTTTTGAAAATGTTTCTGTCCCGCTCGGCTTTGTTGAAACCGCATCCTGCCCGATGATGTCACGCAAGCCGCACTCGCCAATTCATGAGCATTAAGCGCGCTTTAATGCTCAACGCCACCACCATTAAACGCAAGGAAACCCCATGAGCCTGCTCCAAGCCGCCCGCAAACGTCACTCCACCAAAGCCTTCGATCCCAGCCGCAAGGTCCCCGAGAACATCATCGCCGAACTGCGCGAGCTGCTGCGCCTGGCACCATCGTCGGTAAATTCGCAGCCCTGGCATTTCGTGGTGGCTTGCACTGATGCCGCCAAGGCCCGCATCGGCAAGGCCGCCGAAGCCGGTCATCCCTACAACCTGCCCAAGATCCTAAACGCCTCGCACGTGCTGGTGCTGTGCGCCCGCACCGCCATCAGCGAGCCGCACCTCGACGCCGTGCTGGAGAAAGAAGACGCCGATGGCCGCTTCGCCAATGCCGAGGCCAAGGCCGGCCAGCACGGCTCGCGCCTGCTCTACAGCAACCTGCATCGCTATGAATTGAAGGATGCCCAGCACTGGATGGAAAAGCAGGTCTACCTGGCGCTGGGCACGCTGCTCTTGGGCGCGGCCGAACTGGAAGTGGATGCCGTGCCGATGGAAGGTTTCAATGCCAAGGTGCTGGATGAGGAACTGGGCCTGCGCGAGAAGGGTTTCACCAGCGTCGTGCTGGTCGGCCTGGGCTACAGCGGTGCCGATGACTTCAATGCCAAACTGCCGAAGTCGCGCCTGGCTGCGGAGACCGTCTTCACTGATCTGTAACCGGCATCACGCGCTGGTCCCTCACACCTGATGGATCAGCGCATTGGCTGCCTGCTGCAAGGCGGGCAGCACGCGCGCCAGCGTCTGTTCCTGCGATTCCACCGCCAGCGGGAAGCTCAGGCTGAGCGCACCCACCACCTTGGCATGGCGATTCTTGAGCGGCACCGCAATGCCGCGTACTCCCGTCTGCAATTGCTGCTCCACCAGGGCATAACCCTGCTGGCGTGCCTGCGCGATCAGCTCGTAGAGGCGATCCGGATCGGTGATGGTGTGGGGCGTGAAGGGCGTCATGGCACAGGTGGCCAGCCAGTCGCGCACCTGCTGTTCGGGCAGGGCACCGAGCATCACGATGCCCGGTGAGGCCAGTTGTGCCGGTACCCGTGCGCCCAGCACGAAGCCGGTGGTCATCACCCGCGTGGTGCCGTTGCGGGCGATGAAGACCAGGTCCCAGCCATCGAGCACGCTGGCATAGACGGCCTCGCCGGTCTGCCCGGTGATCTGCTGGAGATGCGGTTGCAGGATGCGCGGCAGCGGCGCCGAATCGAAATACGACCAGCCCACTTTCAGCACCCGGGGCGTGAGGGCGAAGGTCTTGCCTTCGCTGTGCAGGTAGCCCAGGTGTTCCAGCGTGAGCAGATAACGTCGCGCGGCGGTGCGTGAGAGGCCCGTGCGTGCGGCCACCTGCGCCGAGGTCATGCGCTGGTTGTCGTAGTCGAAGGCTTCCAGGATCAGCAATCCCTTCTCCAGTCCGGCAATCCAGTCGCGCCGGGCCAGGCCGCCCTCGCCAGCCTCGCTGCTGTCTTCCGGCAAGTCGATCTTCTCCCGTTCGCTCATCGCTGACCCCTCGTCCTCATACCCACATCATCAGCGTATTGGCCGTGGTCTGCAGCGCCGGTACGCCGCGTGCGATGGCTTCCTCGCGCGAGCAGGCGGCGATGTTGGAGGTCACGCTCAAGGCGCCGATGACGCGGCCATTGCGGTTCTTGACCGCAATGGCGATGCCGCGCATGCCCATCTCGAACTGGTTCTCGGTAATGCCATAGCCCTGCTTGCGCATGGTGACGATCTCGGTGAACAGGGCGGCCTTGTCGGTCATGGCCATGTGGGTGTGCGGGATCAGGGTCACGCGGTCCAGATAGGCGGCGATCTCGGCATCCTCGCGCATGCCCAGCAGCACGCGCCCGGCCGTGGTGGTGTAGGCCGGCAGGCGCGTGCCCGGCTCGAAACCGGCATTGACCAGCTGCGCAGCCGTCACGCGGGTGACGTAGACGATCTCGTCGCCATCGAGCAGGGAGAAATTGGTGGACTCCTGCAACTGCTGGGTCAGCCGTTGCAGGAATGGCACCACCGCGCGCGGCACGCGGGCCGATTCCAGATAGGACTGGCCCAGGTTCAACAGACGCGGCATGAGCCAGAACTTCTTGCCGTCCGAGGCCGCCATGCCGGTGTGCACCAGCGTGAGCAGATAACGGCGCGCGGCGCTGCGGGTCAGGCCCACGCGCTCGGCCACCTCGCTGGCCGTCAGCTGCGGTGAATCGCTGTTGAAGGCGATGATGACATCAAATCCCTTCATCAATCCTTCGATCAGGTCACGTTTCTGGATGTCCAGTTCCACGGAGGTTTGGTCGATCATCGTAAAAAAGTCCAGAAATGAGTGATTGGCGAACAAGTTGCGCGATTATCGCACGTTTGGGCGTATGTCGGCCTTTTTGCGGGGGTGGGGCTTGGCTATACTCGGCTCCGAGACAAATCATCGGGATCATGATGAACACCATAGAAAACAATCCTGTCCCCACCAATCCGCTGGGCATCGATGGCATCGAGTTCATCGAATACGCCACCAGCGAGCCGCTGGCGCTGGGCGCGGTGCTTGAGCGCATGGGTTTCGAGCAGGTCGGTCGCCATCGCTCGCGTGAGGTGGTGCTCTACACCCAGGGCGGGATGAACGTGATCGTCAACGCCGATGTGTCGGCCTGGTCCGGTTTCGATCACGAGGTGCAGGCCACCAACCTGAGCGCCATCGCGCTGCGCGTGCGCGATGCCAACGAGGCCTATCGCCGCGTCACCGAACTGGGTGCCTGGCCGATTCCCACGCGCGCCGGGGCGATGGAACTGAACATCCCGGGTGTTCATGGCTGTGGCGATTCCATCATCTACTTCGTCGACCGCTATCGCGATTTCTCCATCTACGACGTTGACTTCAAGCCTTCCAGCCAGGAGCGGCGCAAGACCACGGCGCTTTCGGGCATGCACTTCTTCGGGCTGGTGCAGGCGGTGGGGCCGGAGCGCACGCGCGAATGGATCGACTTCTATTCCTCCTTGATGGGATTTTCGGTGCTGCCGGAAGGGCAATTCTTCGGCATCCTGCCCAAGGGCATGCTGCTGGCCAGTCCGTGCCGCCAGTTCTACATCCAGCTGGTGGAACCGCCCGCGGGCACTGAAGACATCCACTGGGAAGAAGAGTGGCTGCGCCTGGGCCTGGGCACGTCCGACGTGCTGCAAGCCGTGCGGCAATTGCAGGAGCGCGGCGTGATCTTCGTCGACCGCGCACCCACCCAGATCAGCGAGCGTGGCGCGCTCACCCAGCTTTACAAGGGCGGCATCAGTTTCGAACTGGTCCGCAGCCAGAAAGACAAGAACTGAGACCATGAAGGAAATCACAGGCACCACCCGCATCTTCCCTGTCATCGGCTGGCCGGTGGAACAGGTGAAGGCACCGACCTTGTTCAACGCTTACTTCAGGCATCACGATCTGGATGCACGCGTGATCCCGTTCAAGATCGAACCCGAGCGCTATTGCGAAGCCGTGCGCATGTTCATGAAGACGGAAAACGTCGGCGGCATCTTCGTCTCCATTCCGCACAAGCCCATGACGCTCGATGCCGTCCAGCAGGCCACCCTGCGCGCCCGTGTGGCCGGCGCCTGCAATGCGGTCTACCGCGATGCCGATGGCGTGATCTGGGGCGACCTGATCGACGGCGAAGGTTTCATCCGAGCACTGGCGCGCACGGCCGCGGACCGTCCGCTGGTATGGAACAAGACGCGCGCCCTGGTGGTGGGCACTGGTGGTGTCGGTTGTGCCATCGTCGCCTCGCTGGCCGCGCAGGGCATCGCCGAGATCAGCGTCTTCGATACCAATCGCGCCGGGGCCGAAGCCCTGCTGGCGCGTGTGGAAGCGGCCTATCCGGCGACCCGCGTGCGCTTTGCGCCACCGGACGCCAGCGGTGTTGACCTGCTGGTGAACTGTACGCCGCTGGGCATGCACGCGGGCGACCCGATGCCCTTTGCGCTGGAAGGCGTGAGTGCCGGGGCCATCGTGGCCGACTGCGGCATGAAGATCGAGATGAGCCAGTTGCTGGTGCAGGCCCGGGCCAAGGGCTGCCGCATCCAGAAGGGCAAGGAAATGCTCATCGAGCAGGCGCCGTTGTACCTCGAACTGTTCGGCTGGCCGGGCGTGGCGGCCGACGATTTCCGTCACCTGGAGGCCTTGTGAACCTCGACAATTTCGGTATGGACACCATCACCCTGCCGGGTGGACTGGAATCCAAGCTGGCGGCTTCGAAGGCGGCCGGTTTCTCGCAGCTCATGCTGTGGTCCAAGGATCTGGTCGCGTATCCCGGCGGGCTGGAAGCGGCAGTGAAGCTGGTGCGCGAGAGCGGCGTGCGCGTCACCGGCATCCAGGTCATGCGCGATTACGAAGGTCTGCAGGGCAGCCTGCACGACTACAAGGTGGACGTGGCGCGCAACCTGCTGCAGATCTGCAAGGCCGTCGGTGCGCCGCTGCTGATGGTGTGTTCCTCGACCTCGCAGCATGCCAGCGGCGATACGCGCCATATCGCGCGCGACCTCGCCAAGCTGGCCAACCTGGCGGTACCGCTGGGCATCCGTGTGGGCTTCGAGGCCTTGTCCTGGGGGCGTCACATCAATCAATACATGCAGGCCTGGGAAGTGGTGGAGATGGCCGATCACGCCAACCTGGGTGTGGTGATCGATTCCTTCCACATCCTCGCCAATGGCGGCGCGCTGGAAGACCTGGAGGCCATTCCCGGTCGCCGCATCGTGATGGTCCAGTTGTCGGATTTCATGTGGCGCGAGATCCGCACGCCCGAAGAACGGCTGGAGACGGCGCGCCATCTGCGCGTCTTCCCCGGTGAGGGCGAGCATTCGCCGGAACTGTCGGACATGGTGCGACGCCTGCATCGCGGCGGCTATCGCGGCGACTACAGCTTTGAAGTGTTCAATGACGATTACCTGCAGATGTCGCCGGCCGTGGTGGCCGAGCGTGCGCGCCGGTCCGCCAAGTGGGTGACCGATCAGGTCTTGCGGCGCGGCTTGCGGGCACGTGAGCCGGTGGCGGCGTGAACGCACTGCGTGATCTTTAACCTGCAGTCAACAATCAGTCATCGGCATTACCGCCGGCTCGCCACAACAAGACCATAGCGAGCGGGTTTGACGATGCGGCACCGTCTCCCCTGGGGGCGGTGCGCATCACCACAACAGAGGAGACCTCATGACATCGCACCGTCCTTCATCCTGAACCACCGGCCCCCTCCCTGAACACGCCAGGGAGTGCGCGGGCCCCTGCCCATTCTCCCGAACCGGACATGCCGCGCTGTGCGTCGGCAGGGGACCTGTTGCGTGCGCCGGGAGTGCGGCCCGCTCTACCACCACAACCACCACAACAACCACAAACAACAGAGATCAGAGACATGAAACCACGATCCGAATGCGCATCGCGCAACTTGCGGACCCCCGTCGCCATGGGCCTGCTGCTGGCCGCATCCACTGCGGCACTGGCCCAGAGCAGCAGCAACGTCACCTTGTACGGCACCGTCGATCAGTACCTGGGCTACATGCACAGCAGCAGCGGCAAGAGCCTGTGGGCGCTCAACGATGGCGCCATCCTGCGCAGCCGTATCGGCGTCAAAGGCGTGGAAGACCTGGGTGGCGGCTATGCGGCCACCTTCACGCTGGAAAACGGTTTTGCCGGTGACACCGGTGGCCTGGCCGACAGCACGCGCCTGTTCGACCGCCAGTCCTGGGTCGGCATCAGGACGCCCGCCGCAGGCGAGTTCCGCATCGGCCGCCAGAACAGCGTGCCCTTCTTCATCGGTGGCGCCATCGACTATACCGAGCGCACCACCTACGGTTCCATCATCAATACCTTCGGCGTGCCCTCGCGTTTCGACAATGACTTGTCGTGGAAGTCGCCGCGCTGGGCCGGCTTCCAGTTCGACATCCACTACGCCATGCCGGAGACGGCCGGCGAGGGACCGGGCCGCCGAGGTGTCTACCAGTTCGGTCTGGATTACACTAACGGCCCGTATCGCGCCGGTTATGCCGGTGTGGTGGCCAAGCCCAATGCCGGCGGCCTCTACAGCAATACGGTGCAATACCATAACGTGTATGCCGACTACGACTACGGCCCGGGCAAGATCTACCTGGCCTACGTACGGAGCAATAACACCACCGCCAACGCCAACGGCAACAATGCCGCGACCATCCTCAACAATGTCAGCAATCCCAACAACTTCTTTGCCGGTAACGATCCGAATATCCAGCGCTTCTACAACGTCTATCAGGTCTCGGCGGACTATCGCCTGACCCCGCAGCTGCGCATCGGCGCGCTGTATGGCGTGATGGTCGACACCTCTCACAAGGACGGTGGTGCACAGGGCGGCAACGTGGGCGCCTACTATGACCTCTCCAAGCGGACCACGCTCTATGGTTTCGCCAACTACATGAAGAACCAGGCTAACGCCGGCTGGCGCTTCAGCGGCTCGGCCGGACCGGGCAGCAACCTGGCCGGGGCCGACATCAATGGCAAGAGCCTGATCGGCTTGCAGATGGGCATCCTGCATCGCTTCTGAACGACGCCATTTCCTTATACCGGCAAGCCGGTCCGCATCTTCCCGACAAAACGGACGGCTTGCCCAGCATCATCACGGAGACACCATGCAATCCTCTCATTCCCGCGATCAGTCGCAGCAGAGCAAGAAGGCCGCCGCCAGCGGCTGGATCGGCTCGGCGCTCGAATACTATGACTTCTTCATCTATGCCACCGCCGCTTCACTGATTTTCCCGCAGCTGTTCTTCCCCAAGGGCGATCCGACTACGGCCATCATCGCCTCCCTGGCCACCTATGGCGTGGGCTATGTGGCGCGTCCCATCGGCGCTTTCGTGCTGGGCCACCTGGGCGACACTCATGGCCGCAAGAAGGTGTTGCTGTGGTGCATGTTTCTGATGGGTTTTTCCACCATCGGGGTGGGGCTGTTGCCGACCTATGACCAGGTCGGCCTGTGGGCACCTGCATTGCTGGTCATCATGCGCCTGGCGCAAGGCTTCGCGGTGGCCGGTGAAATCTCCGGCGCCAGTTCCATGATCCTGGAGCACTCGCCCTTCGGACGGCGCGGCTATTTTTCCAGCTTCACCCTGCAAGGGGTGCAGGCCGGACAGATCCTGGCTGCCGCCGTCTTCCTGCCGCTGGCGCATTACATGCCAGCTGAACAGTTCAACGTGTGGGGCTGGCGCATTCCCTTCCTGCTGAGTTTCCTGGTCATCATCGCCGGCTGGATCATCCGCCGCACGGTCGAGGAAACCCCGCTCTTCAAGGCCGCTGACAAGAAGGAACTGCAGCGTCGCTCGCCGGTGGTGGAAGCCTTCCGCGACAGTTCGCCCGACATGCTGCGCGTGGTCTGCATGGCGCTCATGAACGTGATCCCGGTGGTGGCCACCATTTTCGGTGCCGCCTATGCGGTGCAGCCGGCCTATGGCATCGGCTTCGCCAAGGATGTCTACCTGTGGATTCCGGTGGTGGGCAACATCGTCGCCGTGCTGGTTATTCCCTACGTGGGCAAGCTGTCGGACCGCATCGGCCGTCGTCCACCCATCATCATCGGCTCGCTGCTGGCCGGGCTGTTCGCCTTCGCCTACCTGTATGCGATCAGCATCCGCAATGTCGAGCTGGCCTTCGTGATGTCGATTCTGATGTGGGGCGTGGTCTATCAGGGTTACAACGCGGTCTTCCCGAGTTTCTATCCAGAACTGTTCCCGGCCCGTTCGCGGGTCTCGGCCATGGCCATTGCGCAGAACGTCGGGACCGCCATCACCGCCATGCTGCCGGCGCTCTTTACCGCCGTGGCGCCCCCCGGCTCGCACAACATCTGGCTCACCGTGGGCAGCATTGCCTTCGGCATCACCGTGGTGTCGGCCCTGGCGGCGCTGTCGGCCCGCGAAACCTATCGCATCCCGCTGGAAAAACTGGGCGAGCCCGATGCCCAGCCCATGCCGCTAAACGAATATGAACGGCTGCGGGCCCAGGCCGATCTGGAAGGGCGTTACGCCAAGTCCTGAGGCGTTCCTGCCGCAGGGGAAGTGAAACAAAGCGTCGTTGCCTGCGAGGGCAACGGCGCTTTTTCCTTGGCCTTTTCGTATTGACGCTTTGCGCTCCTGCCCGCAGCGGCTCACTGGGGCGTCGATGGACCGCACGCCTGCTGGCGCTGCTGCCTGTCCTCGTTGGCCTGCCGCTGCGCCGGTGGCAAGGGGGTTTTCTGCTGCAGTTGCGCCTTCACCTTTTCACGCAGCTCGCTGAAGACATCGATCTCCAGCAGGGCCGTACGCTTGAGCAGTTTTTCCATCCTCTTGCGCAACCTGGCCTGGCTTTGCGCCTGCGATACCGCCCCCTCAAGCGGGCTGGCCAGTGCCTGCTGCATTTCCTCCGTCCATTGCCGCCGCCCCTGGTCCGACAGGCTGACCACGACCGAATCCTGGGTCTGCTGCGCTGCCGGCACCGGGGATGGACGGTCCGGATCGGGCGGGAAGGCGTGCCCGGCCAGCCTGGCCTGGCCCGGGACGATCTGGGAGATTGCTGCAGGCGTCACTTTCATGCGGCCCTCGAAAGGAAGGAAGATGCTCCCGTATCGGTACGCCGCTGGCCTGGCTTGAGGGATGTCAGGATCTTTTCTTTTCCTGACCAATGCAACTTTCGGCCTGCATGACAACCATAAGCAAGTAATAGGCAATCGTATAATGACGAAACTCATTAAATCTTTGCACAATAAAAACGCCGAGCCATCCTCCCCATGAGCCATCACCCATCGTCCCCTCACCCCGCTGCCGTCCCGACCTCACGGGCCAGCCGCATTGCGCTGCTCAGCACCGGTATTGCCGGGTTTGACGAGATCCTGGGCGGTGGCCTGCCGGCGGGCAGTCTCTACCTGATCCAGGGGCTGGCCGGTAGCGGCAAGACCACGCTGGCCTCGCAGGTCGGTTTTGCGCAGGCACGCGGTGGCAAGAAGGTGATGTTGTTGACGCTCATTGCCGAATCGCACGCCAAGATGCTCAATCATGTGAGCAATTTCGATTTTTTCGACGAAAGCCTGGTCGGCGACCAGATGCAGATGTTGAGCGGCTACGGCGCGCTGGCCAGTGAGGGTTTGCGCGGCCTGCTGCGCCTGATCAGCGCCGAACTGAACCGCCATCGTCCCTCCATGCTGATCATCGACGGCTTCCGTTCGGTGCGGGAGTCGGGACCGTCGGATCTGAACCTGTCGGAATTCATGCACTCCCTGAATGCCCTGGTGTTCACCATGAATTGCACTACGCTGCTGCTCTCGCCGGTGGAAGGCAACATGCCCGAGTCGGAAAACACTCTGGTTGATGGTGTGATCGAACTGAGTCAGTACGAGTCCGGCATGCAGCTGGTGCGCGAGATCAAGGTCTTCAAGCTGCGCGGCGCCAATCACCTGCTGGGCAAGCACGTCTTCGAGATCAACCAGAGCGGGGTCGAGATCTTCCCCCGCTTCGAAGCCACCGCCACCCGCGCAGGCAAGGTGCCGGGCACCTCGGACCGCTATGTCAGCGTGGGCATTGCGTCCTGGGACAAGTGCATCGGCGGGGGCGTGGTCAGCGGTTCGCTCACCTGTCTGCTGGGCAGCCCCGGCGTGGGCAAGACCCTCATGGGCCTGCATTTCATCGAGCAGGGTTTGAAGGATGAACAGCAATGCCTGATCCTGGGTTTCTACGAATCGCCCGAGCGCCTGCTGGCCAAAGCCCGCAAGGCCGGGATGCAGCTGGATGAACATATCGACAGCGGGGCTCTGCAGATGATGTGGCAGCTACCGCTGGAAATGCTGTGCGACGATCTGGCCAAGCGCATGCTGGACAACATCGCCCAGCGTGGCGTGACACGCCTGTTGATTGATGGCGTGGATGGCCTGCGCAGCATCGTGGTGCAGCAGCAGCGCATGCGCCCCTTCCTGGTGGCCTTGACCAATGAACTGCGTGCGCGCGGCGTGACCACTTTCATCACCGAGCAGTTGCCGTACTTCCGCGAATCGCGGCCCCAGGTCGATCCCAGTTCCTCGCAACTGTACGAAAACATGATGCTGCTGGAATACGTGGTCAAGGATAACGTCAACCGCCGCCAGATTTCCGTGATGAAACTGCGCGAAAACGGCTACGACGGCGCCAGCCGCCTGATGAACATCTCCGACGCCGGCATCGAGATCGATGGCCTGGTCACCCCTGTTGCCGCGCCGGTTGCGGATGGACGTTGACCATGTCCGGTGTGTCACCTCCCCAGCCGGCGGTCCAACCGCTGCTCCTGATCGTCGACGATGAGATCGACATCACCGACACCTATGCCATGCTGCTGGAGCTGCACGGCTATCGCGTGATGACCGCCGTGCACGGCGCCGATGCGCTGGTCAAGGTGCAGCAGGCCTGGCCCGATCTGGTCATCTCCGACTGCATGATGCCGGTGATGAACGGACTGGAGCTGTGTGGCGCCCTGCGTGCCTTGCCACAAGGTGCCGGCCTGCCCATCATCCTGTGCAGCGGTGCACCCGAACGTCACGATCTGTCGCAATCCAGTCACAATCTGTTCCTGCGCAAGCCGGTCTTCTTCGAGCAACTGCTGGCCGAAATCGAGCGCCTGCTCGGCACGCACGCCTGATCCCCCCACCCCTGATTGCCCCGGCGCCCATGGCAGAGCTTGGCCAGGGGCGGTCTTGCGCGTCTTTCCCTCACGCTCGTGCCGGGCACGCAGCGCCTGTCCCCGGATTGCGGTGACGCCATGTTGTCCGAGTTTCAGGAATTTCCTGATATCGCGTTTCATCGCCAACCATCACCATAAATCACGACAAGTAACCGTGACATGACGTGCGGGATAGAGGGCGGGAGGACAAGGTGGCAACGATCAGCAAGGCACCGACCGTATTGGTCGTGGAAGATCACGTGGAGTCGCGCGCGATGTTGTGCGGAATATTGCAGCAGGGTGGGCTGCAGGTGGTGGCGGCAGCCGATGGCGTGGAGGCCATCGCGCTCATGCCTGAGCATGTCCCGGATCTGATCCTGACCGACCTGGGCATGCCGCGGATGGATGGCATGGAGCTGGCGCGCTACACCAGCTCGCATGAACGTTTTTCCCGGATTCCGGTGGTGCTGATCAGTGCCCACCTGCCGGCAGCCAGTGCGCGACTGTCCACCATTGCCGCTTTTTTACTCAAACCATGCTCGGTAGACCACCTGCTCGGGACGGTCACGGACCTCCTGCGCCAACGGGCGCAAAGCCAGGCCAGGCGGAGTTTTCAGGTGTAAGGGATCTGCGAGTTTTTATGATTTTATTTGCAGATATTTTCTGTATAACGTTGTGATTATGGAAAGCATTTCCGCGCTCGCAGAAGGTCCCGGTTCCCGTCCGGGAGGGGCGCATGGGGATGCTCCGGCAGTCATAAAAACAGGTTTCGTCCGGAACAAAAGAGTGATGAAAGTACTTATCGTAGAAAGCGATCTCGACTGGCGTAACACGTTGAGCGCACATATGGGGGAATTGGGATACGAGGTCTCGGTCTGCTCGGCACTGGGGCAGGCCAGGGACACGCTCAGGAGCCGTCAGCCCGACATCCTCATTTCCGACATCGGCTTGCCGGATGGCAGTCTCCTGCCGGAACTGGCCTCGCTGCGGCAGAATTTCCCGTCCATGGGCATCATCATCCTCACCGCCGCCACGCGCAGCGAGGAGCGGGTGCGCTGCATGAGCGACGGCGCCGATTACTACCTGGTCAAGCCGGTCAAGCTGGAGGAAGTCTCGGCCACGCTCACGGCCCTGGCGCGGCGCATGAAGACCGCGCCGCACCAGAGTTCGCCGCAGTCCGAAAAGTGGGCCTTCAACCGTCGCTCCGGACGCCTCTCCAGCAATGGCGCGGTGGCGCTGCAATTCACCGACAAGGAAAGCATCGCCCTGGCTGCGCTGCTGCAAAGTCCCAACTATCCGGTCTCGCACGCGCAATTGTTCGACCTGCTGCGTTCCGGGGGCGAGGAATATGATGCCCATCGCATCGATGCGCTGATCTACCGCGTGCGTCAGAAATTACGCTCGTTGCAGGAGGCCCCCATGCAGATCCGCAATATCTACGGCGAAGGCTTCCTGATGCTGCGCCGTTGCTCGACCGTTGATATTGTCCTGGAGTCCTGAGCCGCAAGAGGCTCGCGCCATTTTGTCATTGGCTTCACCTGTTACCGAAGCCCGCCTGGCAGCAGAGGCTGTCGGGCGGGCTTTCTGACTTGTTCCCGTCACTAGGGCCTGTTCACATTAAATCTGCATCTCGCAGATTTAATGTGAACAGGCCCTAAACTTCACATCGGCCTGAAACCGGCAGGGATGCTGCCAGGTCCGCCAACGACGGCAAGAAATGCTGCATTGCGGAAGCTTCGCCGCTTTTGGGGTATCATTGGGCAAGTTTCGACGCCAAATCGTATTTCTTCGCTTTACGTTTTCCGCTGAATCTGTCCTTCGCAGACATGCCCAGCACTGTCCCGGCATGCCCTCTGCGCTTACCCGACCGAACAAGTTGAAGCAGGCCATCCGGCTGGCTGCGGCATTGCCATGGGTTCGCTGATCCTGTGGCGATGCTGGCGGCGCTCCGGATTGCCGCTTTGCTGCTAGTGAACCATCATGACCACTTCTGCCCGATCTGCTGAATTGACCGGGGCTCTGAACGAGTCCCGGCATCGTCCGCTCACTTCCTCCGACTACCGCACCCTGGGCCTGTCCGCCTTGGGGGGCACGCTGGAGTTCTACGACTTCGTCATCTACGTGTTCTTCGCGGCGGTGGTCGGCAAGCTGTTCTTCCCGGCCGACATGCCGGAATGGCTGCGCATGCTGCAGACCTTCGGCATCTTCGCCGCCGGTTATCTGGCGCGCCCGGTGGGCGGCATCATCATCGCCCACTATGGCGACGTGATCGGCCGCAAGCGCATGTTCACGCTCTCGATCTTCCTGATGGCGGTGCCCACGCTGGTGATCGGTCTCTTGCCGACCTATGCCAGCATCGGCGTGGCCGCGCCCATCCTGCTGCTGTTGATGCGCACCCTGCAGGGTGCCGCCATCGGCGGTGAAATGCCGGGTGCCTGGGTCTTCGTGGCCGAGCACGTGCCGGCCAACCGTTACAGCTTCGGTGTCGGATCGCTCACTGCCGGCATCACCGGTGGCATCTTGCTGGGGTCGCTCATGGGCATCTTCATCAACAGCGTCTATGGCCCGGCTGAAGTGGCGGCGTATGCCTGGCGCATTCCCTTCATCCTGGGGGGCGTGTTCGGCTTGGTGTCGGTGTATCTGCGTCGCTATCTGGAAGAGACCCCGGTATTCCGCGAGCTGGCTGCACGTCGCCAGCAGTCCAATGAACTGCCCTTGAAGACCGTGCTGCGCGAACACCGCGCCGCCAGCTTGCTGACGGCCGGCATGACCTGGTGCCTGTCGGGCGCGGTGGTGGTGGTGATCCTGATGACGCCGTCCTATCTGCAGACCGTGCATCACCTGCCGGCCAAGCTGGTGATGCAGGCCAACTGCGCCGGCACGCTGATGCTGACCTTGGGTTGCCTGGCCATCGGCTGGCTGTGTGACCGCATCGGCACGCGCGTCAGCATGATCATCGGCTGGGGTGGCCTGGGACTGTCGACCTGGTGGTTCTATGGTCAGTTGCCGGGTTCGCCCGCGTCGCTCATCGCGGGCTATGCGCTGGTGGGCCTGTTCGTGGGCAGCATTTCGCTCACCCCCATTGTCTCCACCCGTGCCTTCCCGCCGGCGGTGCGCTTTACCGGACTGTCCTTCGCCTACAACATGGCTTATGCCGTCTTCGGCGGGCTCACGCCGGTGCTGATCTCGCTGTGGATCAAGGCTGACCCGCGAGGTCCGGCGCTGTATGTGATCGGCCTGTCCATCCTCGGGGTGCTGCTGGCCTTCGTACCGATGAGCAGCAAGGGCTACCGGGCCTGATCGCAGGCGCCAACGCAAAAATGACCAGGCCCGGTAGCGCAAGCTGCCGGGCCTTTGTTTTCTTGATGATGCCGTGGACGTGCAACGCGGCCAGCGCGCCTTCTGGGGGCAACCCTCCGGGAGAGGCCGCC
>NZ_JABFMQ010000021.1:0-74327 GCF_013359625.1 Herbaspirillum sp. C9C3 | reverse complement strand
ACCTCGCGGCACATGGACCTGAACCATGCGCGTCTACCAATTCCGCCACGTGGGCCTTCTGGCATCAGCGGTGACTTGCTGTGCTTGAAAGAGGCTGCATATTAAGGCCTATCAGGCTGATGGTCAACACCTAATTGAAAAATTTTTTATTATTTTTCGCAGGCCCCACATTCATGCCCATCAACCACCCAGATAAGCCTCCACCACCTTCGGATTGCCCAGCAGATTGGCGCCACTATCCTCCAGCACGATCTTGCCCGTCTCCAGCACATAGCCCCGTTGCGCGATACGCAGCGCCTGGCGCACGTTCTGTTCCACCAGCAGCACGGTCATGCCGGTCTTGTTGATCTCCTGCACGATGCGGAAGATTTCCTGGATGATCAGCGGGGCCAGCCCCATCGAGGGTTCATCCAGCAACAACACCTTGGGCTTGGCCATCAGCGCACGGCCAATGGCCAGCATCTGCTGCTCGCCGCCCGAGAGATTGCCCGCCAGCCCGGCTGCACGGTTCTTCAGCACCGGGAAAAGGGAATACACCCACTCCAGATCCCGCGCTACGCCTTCCTTGTCCTTGCGGGTATAGGCGCCCAGGGCCAGGTTCTCTTCGACGCTCAACGTGGTCAGGGTGGCACGGCCTTCAGCGACCTGCACCACGCCGGATTCAACGATGCGGTGCGGTGACATCTGCAGCAAATCCTGCCCGTTGAGCAGCACGCGGCCGCGCTGTGCCTTCACCAGGCCGGAGATGGCCAACAGCGACGTGCTCTTGCCGGCACCATTGGCACCGACCAGCGCGGTGATTTCGCCTTCGTTCAGCGACAGGCTGATGCCCTTGACCGCTTCGATGTGGCCATAGGCCACGGCCAGGTCCTCGACCTGCAGGATGGCTTGCTTGTTACCACTGGCGCTCATGCTTCTTCCTTGCCGAGATAGGCCTCGATCACTTCCTGGTTGTTCTTGATCTGGTCTGGCGTGCCCTCGGCGATGATCTTGCCGAAGTTCAGCACCGCGATGCGCTCGCACAGGCCCATGACAAAACGCATGTCATGCTCGATCATGAAGATGGTGAAACCGCGCGCCTTGATGTTGACGATCTCGCTCATCAGCTCGGTCTTCTCGGCCGGGTTCATGCCGGCCACCGGCTCGTCCAGCAACAACAGCTTGGGCTTGGTCGCCAGGGCACGGGCGAACTCCAGCTTGCGCTGCTCGCCATAGGAGAGACTGTCGGCCAGCATGTGCGCCTTGTGATCCAGGCGCACCCAGGACAACAGTTCCAGCGCACGTTCACGGGCTTCACTTTCGGCCTTGCGGAAACCGCCAAGGTTCAACAGCATGCTGGTCACACCATAGTTCAGGTGTTCGTGCATGCCGACCACCACGTTTTCCAGCAGCGTCATTTCCTTGAACACGCGGATGTTCTGGAAGGTACGGGCAATGCCGCGCTCGGTGATCTTGTGCGGGGCGACGGCACCGATGTCGTCGTCATTGAAGCGGATGCTGCCGGAGGAGGCGCGCAAGAGGCCCGTGATCAGGTTGAAGACGGTGGTCTTGCCGGCACCGTTGGGGCCGATCAGGCCGAAGATCTCGCCTTCCTTGACGTTGAAGTTCACACCCTGCAGCACTTGCAGGCCACCGAAGTTCTTGCTGATGTCGTTCAGTTGTAGAAGCATTACTTCACCTTCTTCTCAGCGTTGCGGCCCAGGAAGGCGCGGATGCGGCGCGGGTCCCAGATGCCCTTGGGCAGGTACAGCACCACCAGGATCAGGATCAGGCCATTGATGGCCAGGCGGAAGTCCTTGAAATGACGCAGCACTTCCGGCAGCAGCGAGAGTATGGTCGAACCGATCATCGGGCCGATCAGGTTGCTGGTGCCGCCGAAGACAGCCATGGTCAGGATGTCGACCGCGTTCTCGAAGCCATAGTTGTTGGGGCCGATGGTGAAGGTGAAGTGCGCGTTCAGGCCACCGGCCACGCCCGCGATGGCCGCCCCGATGACGAAGGCCAAGAGCTTGTAGCCTGCCACGTTCACGCCCATCAGACGTGCCGCGACTTCATCTTCCTTGATGGCTTCGAAGGCGCGGCCGGTCTTGGAGCGGCGCAGGCGCGCCAGGGCGTAGACGGTCACGCCCAGCAGCAGCACGATGTGCCACCACTCGGTCAGCGGCGGTACGCCATTCAGGCCCATGGGCCCGCCGGTGATGTCCAGGTTCAGCACGATGACCCGTACCACTTCGCCAAAGCCCAGCGTCGCCATGGCCAGATACACGCCCGACAAGCGCAGCGTGGGAATACCGATCACCAGCGCCACCAGCGCGGGCAACACGCCGCCAGCGGCCAGCGCAACAGGGAAGGGCATGTCGAACTGCATCGTCAACAGCGAGGCAGTGTAGGCCCCAATTCCCATGAAGGCCGCATTGGCCAGCGAGAGCAGGCCGCAGGAGAGCGTGACGTAGATCGAGAGCGCCAGCATGGCATTGACGCCGACGCTGAAAATGACCGTGTTGTAGGTGGCCCAGAAGCCATCCCACCAATCCATGAAGCCCATCTTATGCCTTCCTTTCCAGCACTTTGCCAAACATGCCGGAGGGTTTTACCAGCAGGATCAGGAACAGGAGGCCGAACGCCACCGCATCGCGGAAGTCGCTGGAGATATAGGCCACCGTCAACACCTCGGCAAAGCCGAGGAACAGGCCGCCGATCATGGCGCCACGGATATCGCCCATGCCGCCCAGGATGATGACGGCGATGCCCTTGTGCAGCATCGGCTGTCCCATGAAGGGCGAGATCGCATTGAAGGACACGCCCACCAATACGCCGGCCGCCCCCCCCAGGGCCGCAGCGGCAAAGGAGGTCAGCAGGAACAGGCCCTCGACGTTGATGCCCAGCAGGTAAGCCGCCTTGGGCGACTCGGCGATGGCGCGCAGGGCCCGGCCCAGCTGGGTCTTGCGCATCACGCCCAGCAGCACCACCATCAGCACGAAGGCAATCACGATGATGGCCACCTGGACCGCAGTGATGTGCAGGTTGCCCAGGTTCACACTGTCTTCAGGGATGGTGCCCTGGGGGAAACGCTTGTTCTCGGCACCGAAGATGCCCTGCGAAATGTTGGTGATCATGATGGCCACGCCGATGGTGGCGATCATCGGGATCAGGTGCGGTGCATTGCGGCGGCGCAAGGGCTTGAGGACCAGCACATCGATGATGAGGCCGAGCAGACCGGTGGCCACCATGGCCAGCAGCAGTGCCACCCACAGGGGCAGCGCCATCTGCTCCACCAGCAGCAGGGCGGCATAGCTGCCCAGCATGAAGATGGCGCCGTGCGAAAGATTGATCACGCCCAACACGCCAAAGACCAGCGTGAAACCGAGCGCGAAAAGCGCATACACGCTGCCCAGCGAGAGGGCATTGATGAGCTGTTGTTCTAACATGGGAACCTGCAATGGGTGATGAGATGCCAAGCGCCGCGCGGCGCGCGATCACTTGCAAACGGTCGCCGCCGGTGCTCCGGCAGCGACCGTTGTTACGGCCTCGGGCTGCTTACTTCAGCAGGACGAACTTGCCGCCCTTGGCGATGTTGACGATGGCTTCCTGGTCCGCATCGAAGCCGACCTGCTTGCCCGCTACCGCCGGTGCTGCGCGGAAGGCGAACTTGCCGGTGGCGCCCTCGATCTTCACGGCCGGCAGCGCGGCGCGCACGGCGTCACGGTCCTTGGCCAGGTTGCCGGAGAGCTTCACGCTCTTGATCGCATCGGCCATGATGTACATGGCGTCATAGGCTTGCGCGGCGAACTGGTCCGGGTCCGAACCGAACTTGGCCTTGTAGGCTGCCATGAAGGCCTTGTTGACCGGGGTCTGGTTTTCGGCCGACCAGGGGCTGCCCATCAGGGTGTTGTCGCCGGCATCCTTGGCGATCTCGAACAGCTTGGGCGAGTTCAGGCCATTGCCGCCGATGAAGGGCTGCTTCATGCCCAGCGCGCGCGTTTGCAGGATGATGTTGGCGGCTTCCTCAGCCAGGCAGGAGCAGACGATGGCGTCCGGGTTGCCGGCCTTGATCTTGGTCAGCTGGGCCTTGAAGTCGACGTCGCCCTTGGCATAGGCCTCGGTGGTGGTGACGGGGATCTTCTGCTGTTCCAGGGTGGCCTTGAAGACGTCGTAGCCGGACTTGGTGAAGGCGTCGTCGTTACCGTAGATCACGGCGACCTTCTTGATGCCGAAGTGCTTCACGGCCGCTTTGACGGTGACGGGCAGCACGTCGGCTTCCATCACGGAATTGCGGAAGGTGAAGGGGCCCATGGCGGTGATGCCGTCAGCGGTGTTGCTGGTACCGAAGACCACGACCTTGGCAGCGTTGGCGATGGGGTCGGCGGCAAAGGCCGAGTTCGACAGGGTGGGGCCGAAGACGGCCAGCACCTTGTCCTGGAAGATCAGCTTCTTGAAGACGTTGATGGCTTCTTCCTTCTTGCCCTGTTCGTCTTCGATCACCAGGGCCAGCTTGTTGCCGTTGACGCCGCCCTTGGCATTGATCTCTTCGGAAGCCAGGGTGAAGCCATTCTTGATGGCCACGCCATACTTGGCCGCCGGGCCGGTCAGGGCTTCAGCAACGCCCAGTTTGATGTCGGCAGCCAGCGCGGCATGCGACAGGGTGGCACCGATCAGCAGGGCCGGAATGGTCTTGAGCATGGTATTGAATTGCATCGAGTTCTCTCCTCAGTTAGATATTGTAGAAATCGTCCGCATCACGGCGCGCTCGACAGTGTCGCGCGACGTCACAGGGTGATTCCTTCATCGAGGATGATGCAAAAGGCGCCCGGGATGGCCGGGACTTGTGCTCCATCCTCTGAAGACCGTTGTGCGGTCTCTTTCGATACAGCCGCCACAGCATACCCGAAAAGGCAGGCTGCGCCAGCAATTACAACCCGCTGCAACGCGCCCGGGTAGGGCGCGCCACGGCGGCATGCGAACAACGTCCGGCCTGCGGACGAAGGGTGGTGCCAGGTCTTGCTTAGTTCAGTTCCTTGCGCAGTTGCGCAATGGCTGCACGCACCTGGTTGGGTGCGGTGCCGCCGATATGGTCACGTGCAGCCACCGAGCCTTCCAGGGTCAGCACGGCGAACACGTCTTCCCCGATCAGGCTGGAGAAGGCGCGCAGGTCATCCAGCGACAGGTCGGCCAGGTCGCAGCCCTTGTCCACGCAGGTACGCACGGCGTGGGCGACGGCTTCGTGGGCGTCGCGGAAGGGCAGGCCCTTCTTGACCAGGTAGTCGGCCAGGTCGGTGGCGGTGGCGTAGCCTTGCAGGGCCGCCGCGCGCATGGCTTCCGGCTTGACGCTGATGCCGCGGGCCATGTCGGCGAAGATGCGCAGGGTATCGGTGAGCGTGTCGACGGTATCGAACAGCGGCTCCTTGTCTTCCTGGTTGTCCTTGTTGTAGGCCAGGGGCTGGCCCTTCATCAGGGTCAGCAGGGCGATCAGATGACCATTGACGCGACCGGTCTTGCCGCGCGCCAGTTCGGGGACGTCCGGGTTCTTCTTCTGCGGCATGATGGACGAGCCGGTACAGAAGCGATCGGCGATGTCGATGAAGCCCACGCGCGGGCTCATCCAGATCACCAGCTCTTCGGACATGCGCGAGATGTGCGTCATCACCAGTGCAGCGGCGGCGCAGAATTCGATGGCGAAGTCACGGTCCGAGACGGCGTCCAGCGAATTGCGGCACACGTCGTCGAAGCCCAGGGTCTTGGCCACGCGCAGGCGGTCGATCGGGAAGGTGGTGCCGGCCAGGGCGGCTGCGCCCAGCGGCAGGCGGTTGATGCGCTTGCGGGCGTCGATCATGCGCTCGGCATCGCGGCCAAACATCTCGACGTACGCCAGCACGTGGTGGCCGAAGGTGATCGGCTGCGCCACCTGCATGTGGGTGAAGCCCGGCAGGATGGTGTCGGCGTGCTGTTCGGCCAGGTCCAGCAGGGCGCCGCGCAGATCGCGCAGCAGGCCGATGATGTCGTCAACGGCACCGCGCATGTAGAGGCGGATGTCGGTGGCCACCTGGTCGTTGCGCGAACGGCCGGTGTGCAGGCGCTTGCCGGCGTCGCCGACCAGCTCGGTCAGACGCTTCTCGATGTTCAGGTGGACGTCTTCCAGGTCCAGCAACCATTCGAACTGGCCGGACTCGATCTCACCCTTGATCTGGGCCATGCCACGCTGGATCTCGGCGTAATCGGCCGCGCTGATGATGCCCTGGTGGGCCAGCATCTCGGCATGCGCCAGCGAGCCCTGGATGTCGACCTGGGCCATGCGGTTGTCGAAGAACACCGATGCGGTATAGCGCTTGACGAGATCGGAGACGGGTTCAGAAAAGCGAGCCGACCAGGCTTCGCCCTTTTTAGCAAATTGGTCTGTCATATAGGGAATTCCGGAGAATGGGCGATTATAGCAAGCACAACTGCGCCAAGCCACGGCAATGCAGCCGGAAATGCTGCGGGATGCGGATTTTTCGCATTGGCGCGTGCTGCTGTGGGCAGTTTTTTCAGGGGTTCCCGGCCGCTGGTGAAATGCGGCGCACGGCCACACGAAATCACTCGAAGTTGCCATGTGGCATCATTTTTGCTTGTTGTATTTGTGCAAGCTCTCCTGCACCGCAAAAAAGCCTTGTGTTGATGACAAGGGCTGACGCTATACTCAAGGCGCGATGACTGAACCGGGGGAAGTTCTGCAGGTTTCCGGTGAAGAAAAAGGGCTGCCAGCCGAGGCGCAGCCGCGATGATGCGATTGCCGTCGATGTTGCCGGGCGTCGTCCGACCGGGCATGCCACGGGGGTGGTCCTGACAAGCGAAGAGCGAGCAAGATGTCTGGGGGTCGTCTTACAGGAGAGAAGCATGAATTTGGAAGCACTGTTTCAGCAGCAAACTGCCTTGCCGAGCATTCCGAAGGTGGTGCAGGAAGTCATCGAAAGTTTCAACAACGACGCGGTCTCGATCGAGGAGATCGCCAGGAAGCTGGCCGCCGACCAGGTCCTCAGTGCCAAGATCTTGCGTCTGGCGAATTCGTCCTATTACCACGTCTCGCGCACCATCGGCACCGTCGATGATGCGGTGCTGATGCTGGGGTTCATGACCGTGCGCACCCTGGTGGTCAGTACCGGCATGGCCGGCAGCTTCAAGAAGCTGCCGGGCGTGGACCTCAAGCTGTTCTGGCGCTACAGCCTCGATACCGCCTTGGTCGCCAAGTGGCTGGCCAAAGAGGTCAAGCTCAATTCCGATTTCGCCTTCACGGTGGGCCTGATGCACGCCATCGGCCAGCTGGTCATGCACGCGGCCATGCCCGAGCAGGCCTTGCAGGTGGACAAGGTGGCCGGTCCCCTGGATGCCCGTCGCCTCGATGTGGAGCGCAAGTCCTTCGGCTACGACTTTGCCGATGTGGGAGCCGAGCTGGCGCGCCGCTGGCGTTTCCCGGATGAGTTCGCGCAGGTCATCAAGGCTTTCCCGCAGCCGCTGGAAGGTCAGTTCGATGCGTACGCCGCCATCGTCCACCTGGCCACCTGGCGCGCCCGCGCCGAGGAAAACAAATACTCGGCCGATGAACTGGAATCGACCTTCCCGGGCGAGGTGGCCGCCAGGCTGGGCCTGACCCTAGGCACCTTCACCGAGGACATGCCGCCGCTGGCCGAACTGGGCGAGGGCATGCAGGACCTGATCGCCTGACCGCAAGGCAAGCCGGAGAGCGCCGATGGACGGCGGTTTCCGGCCGATGTGAAGAAACAGGTCGAGCAAAGCGACAATGCCGGCTCCCGCAAGGGGCCGGCATTGTCGTTGGTGAAGCCATTGACCGAAATCCGCGAGGCGCCGCGGCGGTCTTTGTTTCAGTAATTGAGCTTGGCGTCCAGGAAGTTGAGCATGGAGCGATAGGCCTGGGCGCGCGCATCCGGGTTGCCTCCGCTGGTGACACCTTCGCCGCGCTTGCCGACGCCGGCCACGTCCATGCGCACATGCACCGGCAGACCGGGGGCGTCGAAGTCGTGATAGGTGTCCGGATAGAGACGCAGGGCGATCTCGGTATCGCTGCCCTGCATCTTCTGTTCGATGGCTTCACAGGCCTGGGGCGGGGTCCAGTCATCGTTTTCGCCCATCAGGATCAGCAGCGGTGCGGCCGGCTTGAAGGGTTCGTTGGTTTTGGCGTAGGGGCGGCAATCCGGATAGAAGGCCACCGCCGCGCGCGGCTGGATCTTGCGGATGGCCACATCGGTTTCGGCCAGGTTCAGTGAGGCCAGCACGGTCGAGGCGCCATGCGACCAGCCCAGCAGGGCGATGCGCTTGACGTCCACGTCCGGCTGCGCGGTCACCCAGTGCAGGGCCGCTTCGACGTCGAAGCGGCGGTTCATGGCGCTGACCTCGCGCTGGGCCACCGAGTCCTGGCAGGTCGAACGACGACCGCGCGGGGTGAAGCTGTCCGGGAACAGGACGTTGTAGCCGGCATCGGTCAGAACCCGTGCCATGGCCAGGTGGCGCGGCGTGAATTCGCCGCGACCATCCTTGATGATGCTGTACAGTCCGCCGCAGCCATGCAGCGCGATCACGGTCGGATACGGTCCCTTGCTGTTGAGCGTCCTGCGTGCCTTGATCCACACCCCATAGAGCGCGGTGGCCTTGCCCCCCTTGTTGTCCACGCTGGTGAGCGATACGCGGCGCGCTTCCAGTGGTGGCGGCGGCGCCGAATAGGCGGCCGCCTGCGCCCAGGCGCCGATCACGGCCAGCGATGCTGCAATGCAGAACGCAGCCAGTGGTTTTCCCCAATGTCGCATGATGTCTGATTCCCTGTTTCGATGCCCGATCGTCGCCCGGCAACCATTCCCACCTTGGAAGAACATGGTCGCTGAAGCAATATGCTTCATGGATTGCAACGATTATGTGTATTTGAATTCTTCAGCTTACATTTTACAAAAGTGAAGCGCTGAGCGGCAGGATGGATTCAGTTTTGCGGTGCAAAAAAACTGATCCATTACAAAAGCGTGGGCGCATTTGTGCGCCGCCCGCAACAGCTTGTCGCTTCGTCAAATGTCATCACAGCCATCTGTTATCGGCATGCAAACGCTGAACTTGAGACGGGGCGTCTCCTGGCAGCAATCCAAGCGAAAAGGGCCGCCCGCATCGGCGGGCAGCCCTCTTGTTGGCATGACGACAGCTTGGCTCAGCCGGTATTGCGCAAGCCGGCGGCGACCCCGTTGATGGTGAGGTGGATGCCGCGCTGCACGCGCTCTTCCGGCGTACGCTTGGCTGCAGCGGTGGCACGATGGCGCTTGATGAGCTCGACCTGCAGGTGGTTCAGCGGGTCGAGATAGGCGAAGCGGTTCTTGATCGAACGTGCCAGCAGCGGATTGCCCGACAGCCGATCCTTGGTTCCGGTGACGGACGAGAGCATGGCGCTGGTGCGTTCATGCTCGCCGGTGATGCGGCCAAAGATCGTGTTGCGCAGCTTGCGGTCCGCCACCAGCCCGGCGTAGCGCGAGGCCACGGCCAGGTCGGTCTTGGAGAGCACCATGTCCATGTTCGACAGCAGGGCCGCGAAGAACGGCCATTCCTTGCACATGGCGCGCAGGGTGGCCAGGCGTTTTGCGCTCTCCCTGGCGTTGTCGGCTTCTTCCAGCCAGCCCGAGACCGCGCTGCCGAAGCCATACCAGCCCGGCAAGAGCAGGCGGCACTGGCCCCACGAGAAGCCCCAGGGAATCGCGCGCAGATCCTCGATGCGCTGGGTGGCCTTGCGCGAGGCCGGACGCGAACCGATGTTCAGTTGCGCGATCTCGGCAATGGGCGTGGCGGCGAAGAAGTAATCGGTGAAGCCCGGGGTCTCGTAGACCAGGTTGCGGTAGGCACGATAGGCACGTTCGGAGAGTTCTTCCATGACGCGCTCGAACTCGGCCAGCTTCTTGGCTTCCTTGCCGTCGGCGGCGGCCGGCATCAGGCTCGCTTCCAGGGTGGCGGCGACCAGCAGCTCCAGGTTGCGGCGGCCGATTTCCGGATTGGAGAATTTGGAGGCGATGATTTCGCCTTGTTCAGTCAGGCGGATCTGGCCGTTGACGGTACCCGGTGGCTGCGCCAGGATGGCCTGGTAGCTGGGGCCGCCGCCGCGACCGACGGTGCCGCCGCGACCATGGAAGAGGCGCAGCGTCACGCCGGCTTCATTGAACAGTTCCACCAGCTGGTTTTCGGCCTTGTAGAGCTCCCAGTTGGAGGTCAGGAAGCCGCCATCCTTGTTGGAATCCGAATAGCCCAGCATCACTTCCTGCAGCTTGCCGTGCTTGGCGATCAAGCCCTTGACCTGCGGCAGGGTCAGCCATCCACGCATGATCTCGGCGGCGCAGCGCAAGTCGGGAATGGTCTCGAAGAGCGGAATGACCATCAGCTCCAGCGCGTGCAGCTGGTTGCCTTCGATGTGCAGCAGCCCCGTTTCCTTCTGCAGCAGCAAGACTTCCAGCAGGTCGGAGAGGGTTTCGGTGTGCGAGATGATGTAGTTGCGGATGGCGCGCTCGCCATAGCGGCGGCGGATTTCACGCGCCGCACGCAGGATGGTCAGCTCGGAATTGGTCTCATCGGCGTACTGCAGGTAGGGCGAATACAGCAGGCGCGGCCTGGACAGTTCGCCCAGCAGCAGGGCGATCTTGCGTTCTTCAGTCAGGCCCGCATAGTCGGCCTCGACCTGGGCCTTGGCAAAGAGCTCGGCCAGCACGCGCTCGTGGACGTCGGAGCTCTGGCGCATGTCCAGCGTGGCCAGGTGGAAGCCGAAGATCTCCACGGCACGCTTCAATCCGGCCAGGCGCGGCTTGACCAGGGCGGCACCGTGATGAGCCTGCAGCGAGCTCACCAGCACCTCCAGTTCGGCCACGCATTCGGCCGGGCTGGCGTAGGGCGCGGCGGCACCGATTTCCTGGCGCAGGATGTTGACCACGCCCAGCGCACGGGCGGTGGCGGCCAGGCGCGCATAGATGCCGATGAGGGCACGGCGGTAGGGTTCGTCGGCGCGGTGCTCGGAATGGTCTGGCGAGGCATCGGCCAGGGCCAACAGTTCCGGGCTGGCATCGACCATCAGGGTGGAGATGGACAGCTCGGCGCCCAGCGTGTGCACTTCGTCGAGGTAGTAATCGAAGATGGTGGTGGACTGGCGCTTCAAGGCATGCTGCATGGTGGCGGCATTGACGTTGGGATTGCCATCGCGGTCGCCGCCGATCCAGCTGCCCATCTGCAGATAGGGCGGCAGTTCTGCGGTGCGGGTCTTGGCGCGCGAGGGGAACTGGCTGTCGATCTCGGCTTCGATGTCGTCATACAGGGCCGGCAGTTCGCGCAGGAAGGTGATGCGGTAGTAGGAGAGGGCGTTCTCGATCTCGTCGGCCACCGTCAGCTTGGTATAGCGCAGCATGCGCGTCTGCCACAGCGTGGCGATGCGTGCGCGCAGCAGTTCGGTGTTGTGGCGCAGTTCGCGCGGTGTCAAGGGCAGGTCGCGTTCTGCCACCAGGCGGGCGATCTCGCGCTCGGCGTCCAGGATGGACTTGCGCTGCACTTCGGTGGGGTGGGCGGTGAGCACCGGCGAGACCAGTGCTTCCTTCAGGAAGCTGCGCACTTGTGCGCCCGAGACACCGGCATCATCCAGCCGCGACAGGGCATAGGCCACGCTGCCGGGCTGGGCTTCGGAGCCGGCCAGCAGGTGCGCGCGGCGGCGGCGGTTGTGGTGCTGGTCTTCGGCGATGTTGGCCAGGTGCGAAAAATAGGAAAACGCGCGCACCACCGAATTGGTCTGGTCGCGGGTCAGTTTCTTCAACAGCTTGTCCAGCTCGGCGCCGGCCTTGGCATCGGATTCGCGGCGGAAACGCACGGCAGTCTGGCGGATGGTTTCCACCACCTCGAAGACGTCATCGCCTTCCTGTTCCCGCACGACTTCGCCCAAGAGACGTCCGAGCAGGCGGATGTCTTCCTTCAGGGGCGCATCCTTGTCGGTGCTGCGGGCGGGTTTGCTGATGGTCTTGCTGGCCGGGCTGCTCTTGGTGGCAGCGGTGGCGCGGGGGGTGGAGGGAGTGGAACGGGCACTGCGTGGTGTTGGATTTTTGGTCGCCATGATCAACGGTTGCTGCGGTTTTCGGAGGAGAAAGTCGTGCTTGTGGATCGGATTGCCGTGGGTGTGCGTGCTAGAATTTGGCTCGTTTGTTTGCCTCGTTTTTGGTGTGCGTCTCGCTTCTGGTCTCTGTGATCGATGTTCGTTGCTGCTTGCCCTCGATCGCTTTTTTTAATCGTATTGTTCAGTCTGGATTCGCCGGTCTCCTGCTTTCCCTGTCTCCTCGGCCGCGGGTGCCACGACTGAATCGGAAAGCCCGTCTTGAAAGAATTTCCTCCTTCCAACATCGTCATCGTCTCGCGTGAGAGCCGCCTTGCCATGTGGCAGGCCGAGTACGTGCGGGACCGTCTGGCCGCATTATATCCGCAGTGCAGCATCAATATCCTCGGAACCACCACCCGTGGCGACCAGATTCTTGATCGCGCGCTCTCCAAGGTCGGCGGCAAGGGCCTGTTCGTCAAGGAGCTGGAGGTGGCCATGGCCGAAGGCCGCGCCGACCTCGCCGTGCACTGCTTGAAGGACATGCCCATGGACCTGCCCGAAGGCTTCGAGCTGGCCGCCATCCTGGAGCGCGAAGACCCGCGCGACGCCTTCGTCTCCAACGATTACGATTCGCTGGACGCGCTGCCCGCTGGCGCCATCGTCGGCACCAGCAGCCTGCGTCGCCAGGCCATGATCGCCGCGCGTTATCCGCAACTGATGGTCAGGCCGCTGCGCGGCAATCTCGATACCCGCCTGGCCAAGCTGGATCGCGGCGACTATGCCGCCATCATCCTGGCCGTGGCCGGACTGAACCGCCTGGGTCTGAAGGCGCGCATCCGCTCCTTCCTCGATCCCGAACAGAGCCTGCCGTCGCCCGGCCAGGGCACGCTGGCCATCGAGATCCCCGAGGGCCGTGACGATATCAAGCGCCTGCTGGCCCCCCTGCATGACGAGCCCGCCGCCGTGGTCTCGGCCGCCGAGCGCTCGGTCTCGCGCATCTTTGGCGCCAGCTGCCAGATTCCGCTGGCGGCCTATGCCACGCTGGAGGGCGAGCGCCTGCACCTGCGCGCCATGATCGCCACCCCCGATGGCGCGCAAGCCGCCGCCGCCGAGGCCGAAGGTTCGCCGGATGCGCCCGAGGCGCTCGGTGCGCAAGTGGCCGAGCTGCTCAAGGCGCGCGGCGCCGATGCCATTCTGGCGGCCTGCAAGGCCCAGGCTGATGCCGCTTCGGCCTGACCCCCCCGCATCGTTGCCAGTAGTCGTGACGCGGCCACTGCAACAGGCCGGCAGCTTTGCCGAGCGCGTGCAGCAGTTGGGCCGGCGTGCCGTGGTGTTTCCGCTCCTGGTCATCGGTCCGGTGGACGATGACAGCGAACTCAAGGCCACGCTGGCGCGCCTGCCGGACTTCGCACTGGTGGTCTTCGTCAGTCCCAATGCCATCGATGCCGTCTTTGCCCATCTGCAGCAATGGCCGCGCGATGTGCCGATCGGCATCGTGGGAGAGGGCAGCAGGGTGGCCTTGTGCGGACATGGCATCGATGGGGGCAATGCCACCATCTACGGCCCCCAACGCGCCGACAAGATGGATTCCGAGGAATTGTTCAAATCCCTCCCTTTGGAACAATTGCGCGGCAGGCGTGCTCTGATCGTGCGCGGCCAGGCCGGCCGCGATTTCCTGAGTGAAGCTTTGCAACAACAGGGCGTGGAGGTTCAATTCCTCACCGCCTATCGCCGCCTGGCCCCCGAACTGGATGCGCCAAGCCGCCTGCAACTGCTGGATTTGCTCGATGGCGGGGCCGACTGGGTCATCACCAGTTCCGAGGCCTTGCGCAATTTGCTTCACTTGGCAAGACTAGCCGGAGGTGAGGAACGTGTGGTAAAACTGCAACGACAACGCATCGTCGTCTCTCACCACAGGATCGCCGAGACCGCGCGGGAGCAGGGTTTCGTGCAGGTGGTCCTGACCGGATCGGGTGACGAACGCCTGCTTGCCGCCCTTGCTCCACCCGCTCCCTGAGCGGCCGCGTAATTTGCCGCGTTACAATCCAGCCCATGAACGAACAGCAACCCACCCCCCAATTGCCGGAGCCTCAACCGCAAGCCAGCCACAACGCTGGTGCAGCGGCGCCGCAGGCGTCCTATACCTTCACCCCGCCCGATGGCACGGCGGTGCTGCGTCGCCGCCAGCGTGCGCAGACCATTGTGCTGCTGCTGGTCATCGCCGGCCTGGGCGCGCAGTGGTGGGTTTCGCATACCGAACTGCGCGACCTGCGCAGCGAAGTCGCGCAGCGCCTGCAGAGTGGCGACAACAACAGCAATGAACTCAAGGGCGTGCTCAAGTCAGTGCAGGAAAGCACCAAGGAGCTGCAATCCAAGGTCAGCGTGCTGGACAGCAAGCAGGCCGAATCCCAGAGCCAGCAGCTGGCGCTGGAGCAGATGTACCAGGACTTGAACAAGAACCGCGACGACTGGGCCCTCTCCGAAATCGAGGAAGTGCTCTCCACTGCTGACCAGCAGCTGGAGCTGGCCGGCAACGTGCAAGGTGCGCTGATCGCCCTGCAGAATGCCGACAAGAGCCTGTCGCGTTCGGACAAGGCGCAGTTCATCGTGATCCGTCGTGCCATTGCGCATGACATCGAGCGCCTGAAGGCCCTGCCGACGGTGGACATCGCCGGCATCGCCGTGCGCCTCGATAGCGCCATCGGCCAGGTCGATACCCTGCCGCTGCTGGTGGACGAGCATCCGGTGGAGTCGGCCAGCGAGCCCAAGCCGCAGCCGGTGAAGGCCGCCGCCAAGGGCGAGACCAAGCATGGCAAGACCCGGGCCGAAGCCGCACCCGCCGAAGCCTCGGCCTGGTCGCAATGGCTGGCCGGTGCGCGTGAGACCTGGCAGAGCATGAGCACCGAGATGTGGTCCGAACTGCGCCAACTGGTACGTATCCGTGAAGTGCAGACACCGGAAGCGATCCTGCTCTCGCCGGGCCAGGCCTACTTCGTGCGAGAGAACCTCAAGCTGCGCCTGCTCAATGCGCGCCTGGCCCTGCTTTCGCGCAACGAGTTCGCCTTCCGCAATGACCTGTCGTCGGCCCAGGACACCATCGCCAAGTATTTCGATACCCGCGCCAAGCAGGTCCAGACTACCCAGGCGCTGTTGAAGCAGGTACAGGGTAGCAATGTCTCCATTCAGTTGCCCACGCTGGCCGAAAGCCTCAACGCCGTGCGCAACTACAAGGCCCGTCCGTGAGCCGCTGACGGGAACCTGATATGAAAATACTGCTCTGGCTTCTGACCCTCTTCGCGTCCGCCATCGGCCTGGCCGTGCTGGCGCGCTTCAACCCGGGCAATGTGGTGCTGTTCTATCCGCCGTACCGCATCGACCTGTCCCTGAACTTCTTCATCTTCGCCGTGCTGGCGGTGTTTTTGACCATCTACGTGGTCATCCGCGCCATCCGCCTGACGCAGAAGCTGCCCGGCCGCGTGATCGCCTATCGTCGTGCCAAGCGCGAGAATGAAAGCAACAAGGCCCTGCGCGATGCCCTGAAGGCCTATTTCGAAGGCCGCTTCGGCCAGGCCGAGAAGTCTGCCACACGCGCCTCCGACCTGCCCGACAACGCCGGCATCGCCGCCTTGATCGCAGCCCGTGCCGCGCACCGCATGCGCCAGGGCGAGCGCCGCGACATCTGGCTGGCCAGCACCGAAGTCGATCCGACCTTGAAAGCTGCGCGCCTGATGACGGCACTGGAACTGCAAGTGGACGAACATCACTTCAAACAGGCGCTGGAAACGGTGGAAGAGTTGAACGCCAACGGCACCCGCCACATCCAGGCCCTGCAGTGGGCCTTGAAGGCCAACCAGCAAGCCAAGAACTGGCCCGAGGTACTGCGCCTGGTGCAGACCCTGGACAAGCGCAATGCCCTGCATCCGGCCCTGTCCAATCGCCTGCGCGAGATGTCCTACGATGCCTTGCTGTCGGACCGCTCGCACGATGCCGAATCGATTCGCCTGCTCTGGAATGGCGTACCCGGTGCCGACAAGTTGAAGCCCTACATCGCCGTGCGGGCGGCCCAGGCCTTCTCCAGTCGTGGCCTGCATGACGAGGCGCGCAGTCTGCTGGAACGCGCCCTGGCTGCCGACTGGGATATCCGCCTGCTGCGCGCCTATCGTGAGTCGACCGCCGAAGCCGGCTCGCCGGCCTTGCTGTCGCAGATCGAGCATTGCGAATCCTGGCTGGCCAAGAACCCGACGGATGCCGAACTGGCGCTGACCCTGGGCATGTTCTGCCTGCGCCAGAAGCTGTGGGGCAAGGCCCAGCGCCATCTGGAGCAAGCCCTCTCGGACGCCATCGAACCCCGCACCGTGCGTGAATCGCACCTGGCCCTGGCCCAGCTGCATGAGGCCCTGGACCAGCCCGACCAGGCCGCTGCCCACTACAAGCAATGCGCCCTGGCGACCGCCATCCGCTGAACTTGTTGTGCGGGTCAATGACCAAGGCGGAAGCGGCGCAAGCCCTTCCGCCTTTTTCATGACCATGGCCGGGCGCTGTCATGTTGGCGTAAGTTGCACCGGCCAAGATGCCGGACTGAGCCTGAATGCCGCTATAATTGCGGCTTTCCGGTGTTGGCACGGCCTGGTTTGAGCATTAAGCCCAGCTTAATGCTTATTGCATCGAGCATTAAGCTCAGGCGGTGGCGACCCGAAAACCGCTTTTCGTTTCTTTCCCTAGTGAGAATCCCATGAGCCTGAACAACGTCCCCGCTGGCCGCGACCTGCCCAATGACTTCAACGTGATCATCGAAATCCCGATGAACGCCGATCCGATCAAGTACGAAGTGGACAAGGACACCGGCGCCATCTTCGTCGACCGTTTCATGGGCACTGCCATGCACTATCCGTGCAACTACGGCTACATTCCCCAGACCCTGTCGCAAGACGGCGACCCGGTCGACGTGCTGGTGATCACCCCGTTCCCGCTGATCCCGGGCGTGGTGGTGCGCTGCCGCCCCATCGGCGTGCTGAAGATGGCCGATGAATCGGGCATCGACGCCAAGCTGCTGGCCGTGCCGGTCGACAAGATCCTGCCGATCTACACCCACTGGCAAAAGCCTGAAGATTTGAACGAACTGCGTCTGAACCAGATCAAGCACTTCTTCGAACACTACAAGGATCTGGAAAAGGGCAAGTGGGTCAAGGTCGAGGGCTGGGAAGGCCCGGACGCTGCCCGTGCTGAAATCCTGGCCGGTGTGGAAGCGTTCAAGAACGCCAAGTAATTCCCCATCAGCAAGGCATAAAAAATCGCCCGACAGGTTTGCGCCTGTCGGGCGATTTTCATTTCATGACCGGCGCGGGCCGGTCGATGCGCTCAACGCCTGGTCAATCCAGCTTGGCCGCGTGCTCACGGGTCGCATGGAAAGTGATCTCCGGCCAGCGTTCCTGGGTCAGGCGCAGGTTCACGCCCGAGCTGGCCAGGTAGGCCATGTTGCCGGCTGCATCGATGGCCAGGTTGGCGCCGGCCGAGGACTTCTCGAAGTCGGCCAGTTTCTTCTTGTCATCGCAGCTGATCCAGCGGGCGCTGCTGATGCTGGTGCCTTCAAACACCGCATCCACGCCATATTCATTCAGCAGGCGGCTGGCTACCACTTCGAACTGCAGCACGCCCACCGCGCCCAGGATCAGGTCGCTGCCGGTCACCGGTTTGAAGACCTGCACCGCGCCTTCTTCGCCGAGCTGCTGCAGGCCCTTGTGCAACTGCTTGATCTTGAGCGGATTGCGGATGCGCGCCACGCGGAAGAAGTCCGGTGCGAAGTAGGGAATGCCGGTGAACTGCAACATCTCCCCTTCGGAGAAGCTGTCGCCGATCTGCATGTTGCCGTGGTTGGGCAGGCCGATGATGTCGCCGGCATAGGCTTCCTCCACCTGCTCGCGGCTGGAGGCCATGAAGGTCACCACCGAAGACACCTTGATGTCGCGGTTCAGGCGCAGGTGCTTCAATTTCATGCCGCGCTCGAAGCGACCCGAGCACACGCGCAGGAAGGCGATGCGGTCGCGGTGGGCCGGGTCCATGTTGGCCTGGATCTTGAAGACGAAACCGGAGAACGGCTCCTCGGTCGGCTTGACCTCGCGCACGGTGGCATCGCGTCCGCCCGGACCCGGTGCCCAGTCCAGCAGCGCATCGAGGATCTCGCGCACGCCGAAGTTGTTGATGGCCGAACCGAAGAAGACCGGCGTCTGCACCCCGGCCAGAAAGTCCTCCAGGTTGAAGGGGTGGGAGGCGCCATGCACCAGTTCCACTTCCATCTTGAGCTGTTCGATTTCCAGCGGGAACATCTCGGCCAGCTTGGGATTGTCGATGCCCTTGATGATTTCCACATTGCCGTTGGCGCGTTCTTCACCGGCCTTGAACAGCATGATCTCGTCACGCAGCAGGTGATACACGCCACGGAAATTCTTGCCCATGCCGATCGGCCAGGTCACGGGTGCGCACTGGATCTTCAGCACCGATTCCAGCTCATCCAACAGCTCCAGCGAATCGCGGGTTTCGCGGTCCAGCTTGTTCATGAAGGTGATGATGGGCGTATTGCGCATGCGGCAGACGTTCAACAGCTTGATGGTCTGCTCTTCCACGCCCTTGGCGGCATCGATCACCATCAGCGCCGAGTCCACGGCGGTGAGCACGCGATAGGTATCTTCCGAGAAGTCCTGGTGGCCGGGGGTGTCGAGCAGGTTGACCACGTGGTCGCGGTACTCGAACTGCATCACCGAACTGGCTACCGAAATGCCGCGCTGCTTTTCGATTTCCATCCAGTCGGAAGTGGCGTGGCGACCGCTCTTGCGGGCCTTCACGGTACCGGCCAGCTGGATCGCGCCCGAGAACAGCAGCAGCTTTTCGGTCAGCGTGGTTTTACCGGCGTCAGGGTGGGAGATGATGCCGAAGGTGCGGCGGCGCTTGACTTCGCGCGCGATCAGGTCGGACGAGACCTTGCTGCCGCTGCCGGGCACACTGACGGCATCATCGCAGGCGGCGCCGGCGACTTCGGGGAGTTCGTTGCTGGGTTCTTGCATGGCGGATCGGTCGGGGTGGGAGCCCGCAGGAACGCGGCCCCTGGCGCGGCTGGACAATCCAACCCGCATGGCCTCGGGCTGCGCGCACTGGTCCTTTGACAAGGAGGCGCCGCACGCCCTGTTCCGTAAGCTCTGGAAAACCCGAGATTATAACTGAAGCGGCCCGCTTACCCGCATGTTTGCTGATGGGCAACGTGCGGGCGGCGGGCTGCTCAGGGCCGGGCGGGCGGCGTTGTGACCAGATCAGGAGCGCTCGTCGCGCCGGTCGTCACGGCGCGGATGGGCTTCATGCTGCCGCGTCTGCTGCTGGTGCTGCTCACGTTGCGCGACCTCATGTTGTTGCTGTTGCTGCTGCCGGGCCTGCTCCATCTGGCGATGCTGCTGCTCGCGCTGCTGGTTCAGCATCTGCTGCTGGCGCATCTGCTGCTCGCGCTGTTGTTGCTGCAATTGCTGTTGCTGTCTCTGCTGCTGACCTTGCTGGTGCTGCTGCCACTGCCGTTGCTCGGCCTGTTGCCGTTGGCGCTGCTCTTGGGCTTGCTGCTCGCGCTGGTGTTGCTGATCGCGGATCATCTGCTCACGCTGGCGTTGCTGGTCATTGGCCTGTTGTTCGCGCTGGCGTTGCTGCTCGACGGCCTGGCGCTGGCGGAACTGGTCTTGCTGGGCCAGGCGCTGCTGCACGTTGTCGACCACCGGCAGTGGCCGCACAGCCGGTGCATGGTGTCCCGGCGGCGGTGCCACGGCGGGCGCGGATGGCTGGGCATAGCGCCCACCGGCATAGCGTGGATCGTGGTGCCATACCACCGGGCGCTGGTTCATCGTCACGTTGCGGTTGACGGTGACATTGTTGACATAGCGTTGATGGATGATGTTGGTGTTGGTGACGTTGGTGACGTTGTTGATGCGGGTCTGCGTCACCAGCACCTGGCGCTGGCGCCAGTCCGGCCGCGCCTCACCGAAGACGGCACGCATCACGCCGATGCCCACCCCGAAGCTGATGCTGGCCGAGAAGCCCGGTTCATAGCTGGGCGGCCGATAGCGCGGCGGCGGTGCCCACACCACTGGCGGGGCCGAGGGCCACCACCAGCTGCCATAGACCACGGTCGGGTTGTAGTAGGGCACGTAGACCACCTGCGGATTGACCGGCACGATCTCGATCACCTCATCCTGCACCACCACGCGCTGCTGCGGGCTGGATTCGAGCGTGCCGGCAATGCGGGCACGCTCGCGCAGGTTCTGCACCGTATCCATCACGGGGGCTTGCTGGCCGAGGAAGGCCTGGCCCAGTTGCTGGGTCCAGTCCAGGCGGTCATTGAGCATGGCCAGCACCGAGGGAAACTGCACCAGCGCCTTCACGCTCGGGTCCCAGGGCATGGGGGCCACGGCGCGGGCCAGCCCATCGCCTTGCAGGCCAGGTCGGGCTTCCACGAAGCGCTGGGCCTGCACCACCTCCAGCGGATAGGTCGAGGCCATCAGGACCTGGGCCAGCAGGGAATCCGGGTAGAGCGCCACCGGTGCCAGCATCTGGTCCAGCTGCTGCTGGGTATAGACCGGTGCAGGTGGCGCATAGGCCGTCTGCGCCTGCACGGGCAGACCCGAGACCAGCGAAAAGACCAGGCAGGTAGCCCAGGCCAGGGATATCTTGTTCATGTCGTTCTCCTTGCCAATGGCGTGCGCGGGAGCCATACGGGTGATCGTGGTCGCTGCCGTCGCACCGAAGTGAATTCATGGTCTGCCAGCTTGAGTCGACAAGGTGTAACGGAAGTGCAAGCAATGTTTCAGCCGAAAGCGTCAGTCAGACGCTCTTGCTCGATGGAAAGCCTTGCGCAAGGCGGGGGCGGCTGTGGCATCATGAACGGCCACGGAACGAATCTCATCCACGGAAAAGATAAATCGGGCGATTTTTTGCACTGTCGCAGATCCGTCGTCAAGCCCGTCAGCACGCGCTGCAGCAGCTCGCCAGGGCGGGTTGGCGTGCCCATTCCGGAAGAGGAGAAACGTTCTAAATTGTTTTCGCAGTAACAGGCAACATGCACCAGGGCAAACTTTTTACGACAACAAGCCATCAAGCTAGGAACGACCATGAGCCATCACCTGATCTGGCGGCGCGATGATTTCCTCATCGACACCGATCCCGACCGGCTGGACATCCCTCTCATCCACGACGTACTGACCCATTCGAGCTGGTCCCCCGGCATCGACCTCAACACCGTGCGTACCGCCTTGGCCAACAGCCTTTGCTTCGGTCTTTATCGCGGCAAGCAGCAGATCGGTTTTGCCCGCGTGGTGACCGACCATGCCACCTTCGGCTACCTGTGCGACGTCTTCGTCGTCGGCGACTTGCGCGGCCAGGGTCTGGGGCGCTGGATGATCGAATCGGTGAACCAGCATCCGACCCTGCAGAAACTGCGTCGGGTCATGCTGACCACTTCTACCGCACCGTGGCTATATGCCAGCTGTGGTTTCGAGGCCATCAATCGCGGTGACTTCGTGTGGCATATCTCGCGTCCGGATATTTATCGGCAGGGCGCATAGCAGCAGATTCATCGTCTTCTGAATCAGCGGAGCGCAGGATGGCTCCGCTGTTTTCTTTTCCGCGTACGCCAAAGGCATGGCGAAAAACTTAGTTTTCCTTGCCTTTCTTCCGGCTGTACTTTCTTTCTCCCTGGTTCGATCCATTGATCTCACTGGCTGAATTGAGCTTGCGGGGACTATTTTCTTTTGCCGTATTTACTAATTCTTTTTATTGAATGAGGCCACTTATACGCGCTTTTGCGGAGGATGCAACTTAGTTTTTACGTTCGTTTGATCCAGCGTCGTTTTCCAGGCGGCAATCATGATTCGCATCAAGATGCGGGCACATGTGGATTTTCCATATTTTTTGCGGACATATAATTTTTTGGCGTCAACCCAACCCATTTCAGTCCATCCACCTGATGCGCGTCCACATCGAGCGCAGGAAACCTGATCATGACCATTGCCAATAAAATCCGTCTGCTTCTGCTCGCCGTCGTTCTGGGCCTGGCCGGCGTCACCGGTTTGAGCATCTATCACAGCAATCGCATTGCCGATGCGGCCAGCTATTCTTCGGTCAACACCGTGCCCAGTCTGCTGGTACTGGGCGAGGCCAGCGAGGCGATTTTCGGTATCCGTGTCGGCATCTGGCGCTATGCCGCCGCGACCGATGCCACCGCCCGCCTCCAGCTGGAAAAATCCATGAGCACGCTGCGTGACCAGGTCATTGCCACCTTTGATCGTTACGAGAAGGACGTCCTCTCCGATGCCACCGACCGGCAGTTGCTGCAGGCAGACCGTGATGCCTTTGCCGAGTATGAGAAGAACCGACAGCGGGTCATCGCGCTGGGTGCCGAAGGCAAGAACGAGGAAGCGCTGGCGGCCGTGGAGCACTACGTGGTTCCGCCCGGTACCAAGCTCATCAACGCGCTGGCTGCACATCGCCGCCACAACGAGCAGCTCGGCCAGCAGGGTGTGCAGACGGCCCAGAACAGTTTGCGTTCGGCGATCTACCAGGCCGTGCTGATGAGCCTGTTCGTGTGTGTGGTGGTGGTGCTGGTGAGCCAGCTGATTTCGCGTGCCATTACCACTTCGCTGGGTGAAGCCATCCTGACTGCGCGCGCCATTGCTACGGGCGATCTCAGCACCCGCATCCGTCATCGCGCCAATGATGAGGTCGGCCAGTTGATGCAGGCCATCCAGCAGATGACCGACAGTCTGGTGCGCATCGTGAGCAATGTGCGCAATAGCGCCAATACCATTGCCACTGCCACTGCCACCGCAGAAATCGCGGCTGGCAATCTGGATCTGTCCAGCCGCACCGAATCCCAGGCCGGGTCCATTGAAGAGACCGCTTCGGCCATGGACCAGCTCACCGCTGCCGTGCGCCAGAATGCCGATAATGCCCAGCAGGCCAATGCGCTGGCGATTTCTGCCTCCGGTGTGGCCAGCGAGGGTGGTCAGGCGGTACAGGAGGTGGTCAAGACGATGGAAGAGATCAATGCCTCGTCTCTGAAGATCGTTGACATCATCAGCGTGATTGACGGTATCGCTTTCCAGACCAATATCCTTGCCCTGAATGCCGCCGTGGAGGCGGCGCGGGCAGGCGAGCAGGGGCGCGGTTTTGCGGTGGTCGCCTCCGAGGTGCGCTCACTGGCGCAGCGCTCGGCAGCGGCGGCCCGTGAGATCAAGGAGCTCATCGATGATTCGGTCGGCAAGGTGGAAAGCGGTAGCCGTCTGGTGGCGCAGGCGGGTACGACGATGCAGCAGGTCGTGGGCAGTGTGCATCGCGTGGCCGATATCGTGGCCGACATCACGGCCGCCAGTGCCGAACAGAGTGACGGCATCGTCCAGGTCAATCAGGCCATTGGATTGATGGATCAGGCGACGCAACAGAATGCGGCACTGGTGGAGCAGGCGGCTGCGGCGTCGCAGTCCTTGCAGGAGCAGGCGGTACAGTTGGCGGGGGCGGTGCAGGTGTTCAAGCTTGATCCTGAAAGGGACAAGCCCATTGAGATGGTGTCCGCAGCCACGCCCGTGGCCGTGGCACCAGTCGCGGAGCGCAGCGGTGAAATGCTGCTGGTCGGTGCGCACGCGCATGGGTGAAGACAAGAGGGACGCAGCGTGGCGTCCCTCTTGTCTTGCTGTTCTTCAATGCGGAATCAGCGAGCTCATTTCTTTGGGTTCGCTGAACAATGGTGGCTGGTGGTCAGTCATTGCCTGCCATTGCATTGATGGTCGATGCAGATCAGGCGGTCACCACTGATCCTGAGCGCCGCGGTTGCGTGTGCTGCAATGAAAATGCCGGGAAATGTGGCCTGCCCTGAGGGACTCGAACCCCCGACCTATGGCTTAGAAGGCCATTGCTCTATCCAGTTGAGCTAAGGGCAGTTCGGCGTGGCTGACGGTGTGATGCTGCGCCAATGCGCTACCGTCAACGATCCAGAAAAGAAAACGGGCTGTCCACGACAGCCCGTTTTTGATGAGTGGTCGGAGTACAAGGATTCGAACCTTGGACCCCCTGGTCCCAAACCAGGTGCGCTACCGGGCTGCGCTACACTCCGAGAAGCGAGATAATAGCAGCATCCCTTGCAAACGGTCAACAAACATCGTAATCCACGCTGCCAGGCCCTAGGCCGCCGTCTCACGCTCCCGTGCTTCGGCCTCGGCCACTACCTTGATCTCCACCATCAGCTTCTTGATCTCCGGCACGCACGAGCCACAATTGCCGCCCGCCTTCAGGCAGGCCGTCACCTGGCTCACTTCGCTCAGGCCCTGCGCGCGGATGGCGTTGCAGATGGTGTTGCGTCCCACGCCAAAGCAGGAACACACGGTCGGTCCGGTATCGGCACCTTTCTCGATGGGCTGGCCTACCAGCAGGCCGACGCGGTCCGCTTCTTCCAGTTTCTCCTTGGCAAAGAGCCCCGCCAGCCACGAGCGCGAGGGCAGGTCAGGTCGCGCCGACATGAACAGGCACATGTCGATGCGATCCTCCACAACGTGGACCGCGCGATAGCTGCCATCGCTCAAATCTTCATACTCCAGCCAGTCCGCATCATCGGCCTGCACACCCAGCAGTGCGCGCGCCCAGGCCGTGTGGTCGCTGATGTGATTGCGTCCGGCCAGTTCATATCGCACAAAGTCGCGGCCCTGTACGCGCGTCCAATGCGTAATGTCGTCCAGGTCCAGCGCATGGCGCGTGAGAATGAAACCATGCCAGCCCACACGGAACTCCTCGATTGCTACCGGCGTGTGCTTGAATTCCGGTTCGCCCGAGACCGGGTCGACCACCGGATTGACCACCGCACCCACGCGCGCATCGGAGGCCGATTGCCCGTTCCAGTGGATGGGCACGAACACATTGCCACGCGCAATGCCGCCGCCATGCTGCACGCGCGCCACCATCGCGCCCCAGCGACTGCTGATGCGCGCCAGGCCACCTTCACGCACGCCATACAGCAACGCATCCTGCGGGTGGATGTCGATGAAGGATTCAGGAATATGGCTGGCCAGCGTGGCCGACTTGCCGGTGCGCGTCATGGTATGCCAGTGGTCGCGCACACGACCGGTGTTGAGGATCAGCGGGTAATCCTCGCAGGGCGCATGCCCCGGCGCGCGCGGCGCGGTCGGTACAAAACGCGCACGCCCATCGGCGTGCGAGAAACGATGATCCTGCAAGACGCGCGCCGTGCCGCTCACGCTGCCATCGGACAAACGCTGCACCGGCCACTGGATCGGTGCCATGGCGTCATACGCAGCCTTGTCCATGCCGGTCAGGCCGGACAGGTTGAAGACACGCCGTGCACGCCCGCCATCGGTCTCGCCATTGCGATGGGCGGAGAGCCGCGCATGTTCATCGAAGATCGCATGCGGGCCGTCGAAATCGAATCCCGCAAAGCCCATGCGTCGTGCGACCTCGCAGATGATCTGCCAGTCACCGCGGGCTTGACCCGGTGCGGTGAGGAAAGCGCGCTGCCTTGAAATGCGGCGCTCGGAATTGGTGACCGTGCCGTCCTTCTCGCCCCAGGCCAGTGCCGGCAGCAGCACGTGGGCCAGCGCATTGGTATCGGTCTGCATGACGACGTCGGAAGACACCACCAGCTCGCACTTCTGCAGCGCGCGTTGCACCAGGTCGGCATCAGGCAGGCTCACCAGCGGATTGGTGGCCATGATCCACACCGCCTTGATGCGACCCTCCTCGATGGCGCGGAACATGTCCACGGCCTTGAGGCCCGGCTTGTCCGCGATGCGCGGGGATTGCCAGAAGTCCTGCACGATCTCGCGATGCAGGGGCTGATCCAGATCCATGTGTGCGGCCAGCATGTTGGCCAGGCCACCGACCTCGCGTCCGCCCATGGCATTGGGCTGTCCGGTGATGGAGAACGGCCCCGTGCCCGGCTTGCCGATGCGGCCCGTGGCCAGGTGGCAGTTGATGATGCTGTTGACCTTGTCGGTGCCCACCGAGGACTGGTTCACGCCCATGGAAAAACCGGTGACGACTTTCTCGGTCTCGGCAAAGGCTTCGTAGAAGGCCAGCAGGTCTTGCAGATCCACCTTGCACAGACGCGCTACCGTGGCGGGATCGGCGCAATCGGCATCGGCTACCGCCAGTGCCTCGTCAAAGCCGTTCGTATGCGCAGCGATGAAGGCGTTGTCACGCAGGCCGCGATGGGCCAGATAGCTCATCAGGCCATTGAAGAGCCACACATCGGTGCCTGCCTTGACCGGCAGGTGCAGGTCCGCCAGCTCGCAGGTCGCGGTGCGGCGCGGGTCGATCACGATCAGGCGCATGGACGGCCTGGTTTCCTTGAGCCTGGCGATGCGCTGGAAGAGGATGGGATGGCACCACGCCGCATTGGATCCGACCAGCACGATCAGGTCGGCCAGTTCCAGGTCTTCATAGCAGACCGGCACCAGGTCTTCACCGAAGGCGCGCTTGTGGCCGGCTACCGCCGAGGACATGCACAGGCGCGAATTGGTATCGATGTTGGCGCTGCCGATGTAGCCCTTCATGAGCTTGTTGGCGATGTAGTAGTCCTCGGTCAGCAATTGTCCCGAGACATACAATGCGACGGCATCCGGACCATGTTCGGCGATGACGGCTGAGAACTTGCTCGCCACCTGCTCCAGCGCCTGATCCCAGGAGACCTGCTGCAATGCGCCTTGCGCATCGCGCACTTGCGGATGCAGCAGGCGGCCATCCAGATCCACCGTTTCCGCCAGGGCCGATCCCTTCACGCAGAGGCGGCCGAAGTTGGCCGGATGCTGCACGTCGCCCTGCACGCCGATGCGCCCATCGTCCTTGAGCGCAGCCGTCACGCCGCAGCCCACCCCGCAGTAGGGGCAGGTCGTCGAGGTGGTGGCCACGGCCAGGGCCAGCGGAGTCTGTGCAAGATTCATTGGTATCCTTTGTTACTGATTGCCGTCGGTAGCCTGCCGGCTAGGCCGCATGCTGGCACATGGCCTGTCCGAAGGGCAGTTCGCGCCGGAAGGCGCTGATGTCGCGGCCACTCTGGATCAGGTCGAAGTACCACGGGCCATCCTTGACATCGCCGTACAGCACCGCGCCGACCAGCCGCGAGCCGCGCAATACCAGGCGCTTGTAGATGCCGCGGCGCGGATCGCGTACCACCAGGTCTTCGGTATCCTCACCGCCGATGAAATCACCCGCCGAATAGAGGTCCACGCCCGTGACCTTGAGCTTGGTCGCCGTGGCCTGCTGCACATAGCGGCGATGACCGGCCCCGGCCAGATGTGCACCACAGACACGGGCCTGATCCCAGATCGGCGCTACCAGTCCGAAGGTGGCCTTGCGGTGCTGCACGCATTCGCCCACGGCATAGATGCGCGGGTCATAGGTTTGCAGGGTATCGTCGACGATGATGGCGCGTTCACAGTGCAAGCCTGCCGATTTGGCTAGCGCAATGTTGGGGCGCACGCCCGCTGTCATCACCACCAGGTCGGCGGGAATGCTGCTGCCATCCTTGAAACGCACTGCGCTCACGCGATCCGGGCCGACGATTTCTTCGGTATGGGCATTGAGCAGGAAGCGCAGGCCCTTGTCTTCCAGTGCCTTCTTCAGCAGGGCGGCGGCGGGCTTGTCCAGTTGCTGGTTCATCAGCGCGTCAGTGACGTGCACCACGGTCACGTCCATGCCCTGGCGCATCAGGCCATTGGCCGCTTCCAGTCCCAGCAGGCCGCCGCCGATCACTACCGCATGACGGTGCGTGCGCGCCGCTTGCAGCATGATGTCCACGTCCTGAATGTCGCGGAAGGCGATCACGCCCGGCAATTGATGGCCCGGCACCGGAATGATGAACGGCGTGGAGCCGGTCGCCAGCAGCAGGCGGTCGTATTTCACCGTGAGGCCAGATTGCGCGTGGACGGTGCGCTGGCGGCGGTCGATCTGGATGACGGGATCGCCCGCATGCAGGGTGATGCCGTTGTCCTCGTACCAGGCGCGCGGGTTGAGCATGATGTCATCGATGCTCTTGTCACCGGCCAGCACCGGCGAGAGCATGATGCGGTTGTAGTTGCCGTGCGGCTCGGCGCCGAAGACGGTGATGTCGTAGAGGTCCGGCGCCAGCTTCAACAATTCCTCCACCGTGCGCATGCCGGCCATGCCATTGCCGACCACCACCAGCGAGGGCCTGGCTTGCGTGTTGTCGGCCGTGGTCACCATCTCAGCCACCGATCCAGACTTTGCCGCCATCGATGCGCGCCGGCCAGGCCGGCACCGAGTGGGCAGGTTCTTCCAGGCACTGGCCGGTGGTCAGGTCAAAATGGTGCTTGTAGATGGGCGAGGCCACCACGATGCGTTCGCCCAGATTGCCCACCAGCCCGCGCGAGAGCACGGCGGCCTGCGCATTGGGATCATAGTTGCCGATGGCGAAGACGCGCGGTTGTGCCTGGCCCTGGCTGCGGTCGATGACATGGAAGATGGCTACCTGCTGGTCACCGATCAGCGCGGCCACACCGGTGTTGGGGACGATCTCGGCCAGTTCGCAGACCGGAGTCCATTGCTTGATTTGTTGGTCGCTGTGCATGCTGGGCTCCTTCTTACACGGTCTCGGCGACGACGGGAATATCGAGCAGCTTCTTCTCGGCCACCGTGGCCGGACGGATCTGCCCGCGTTCCTCGACGAACTTGATGTTGCCATCGGCCGCCTTGCTGTTGACGAAGTGGCGGAAGCGCTTGCGCGTTTCCGGATCGGTGACGGCCTTCTTCCATTCGCACTGGTAGGTGTCGACCACGCGCTGCATTTCGCTCTCCAGTTCGGCGGCAATGCCCAGCTTGTCATCGATGACCACGCTCTTGAGATAGTCCAGTCCGCCTTCCAGGTTCTCGCGCCAGGTGCTGGTGCGTTGCAGGCGGTCAGCGGTGCGCACGTAGAACATCAGGAAACGGTCCACATAACGTGTCAGGGTGTCTTCATCCAGATCGGAGGCGATCAGTTCGGCATGGCGCGGTTTCATGCCGCCATTGCCGCAGACGTAGAGATTCCAGCCCCTCTCGGTGGCGATGATGCCCACGTCCTTGCCTTGTGCCTCGGCGCATTCACGGGTGCAGCCGGAGACGCCGAACTTGATCTTGTGTGGCGAACGCAGGCCCTTGTAGCGGTTTTCCAGACGCACCGCGAAGCCCACGCTGTCACCCACGCCATAGCGGCACCAGGTCGAGCCGACGCAGGACTTCACCGTGCGCAGCGACTTGCCGTAGGCATGGCCGGTCTCGAAACCGGCAGCGATCAGTTCTTCCCAGATGTCCGGCAACTGGTCCACGCGGGCACCGAACAGGTCCACGCGTTGCCCGCCGGTGATCTTGGTGTAGAGGCCGTATTTCTTGGCGATCTGGCCGACCGCGATCAGTCCATCGGGCGTGACTTCGCCACCGGCCATGCGCGGCACCACCGAGTAGGTGCCATCCTTCTGGATGTTGCCGAGGAAGTAGTCGTTGGAATCCTGTAGTCCCGCGTGTTCCTTCTTGAGCACGAAGTCATTCCACAGCGAGGCCAGCACATTGGCCACCATGGGCTTGCAGACGTCGCAGCCCAGCCCCTTGCCATGCTTTGTCAGCAGTTCATCGAAGCTCTTGATCTGGCCCACGCGCACCAGGTGATGGATTTCCTGGCGCGAGTAGGGGAAGTGTTCGCAGACGTGGTTGTTGACCGCCAGACCCTGTTTCTTCATCTCGGCCTTCATCACCTGGGTGACCAGGGGCACGCAGCCGCCGCAGGCGGTGCCGGCCTTGGTACAAGCCTTCAGATCGCCGATAGTGGTGATGCCCGAGGCGACGGCTGCGCACAGCTGGCCCTTGGAGACGTTGTTGCAGGAGCAGATCTGCGCCGATTCCGGCAGTGCATCCACGCCCAGGCCCGGCTTGGCCTTGCCGTCCGATTGCGGCAGGATCAGGAATTCGGGCGACTCCGGCAGCTCGATCTTGTTGAGCATCATCTGCAAGAGCGTGCCGTATTCCGAGGCATCGCCCACCATCACCGCGCCCAGCAAATGCTTGCCGGATTCGGAAACGACGATCTTCTTGTAGATCTGCTTGCGCTCATCGGTGAACTGATACGAACGGCTACCGGCTTGCTTGCCGTGGGCGTCGCCAATGCTGGCCACGTCCACGCCCATGAGTTTCAATTTGGTGCTCATGTCGGCGCCGTTGAAGGCGGGCACTTCGATCGCTTCATCGCGGTGCGACAGCAGATGTTTGGCGGCGGTGCGGGCCATGTCGTAGCCGGGGGCGACCAGGCCGAAGATCTTGCCGTTCCACAGTGCACATTCACCGATGGCATACACGGCCGCGTCGGACGTGAGGCAGCTGTTGTCGATGACGATGCCGCCACGCTCGCCCACCTTCAGGCCGGCCTGGCGCGCCAGTTCGTCACGCGGGCGGATGCCGGCGGAGAAGACGATCATGTCGGTTTCCAGGTGCGAGCCGTCTTCGAAGTTCATGCGATGGGTGTGCTGCTTGCCATCGACGATCTCGACCGTGTTCTTTTGCGTATGGGCCGTCACACCCAGTTCCTCGATCTTCTGGCGCAGGATGCGGCCACCGCTTTCGTCGACCTGCACCGCCATGAGGCGTGGGGCGAATTCGACCACGTGCGTTTCCAGCTTCAGGTCGCGCAGGGCCTTGGCGCATTCCAGCCCCAGCAGGCCACCGCCGATGACCACGCCGCTCTTCGAACGGTTGCCGCATTCCAGCATCGCTTCCAGGTCTTCGATGGTGCGATAGACGAAGCAGTCCTTGCGCTGGTTGCCTGCCACCGTCGGCACGAAGGGGTAGGAGCCAGTGGCCAGTACCAGTTTGTCATAGGACAAGGTCTCTTCTGCGCCAGCCACGTTGACCAGTACCTGCTTGCGTTCCAGGTCGATGTGCTGGGCCTTGGCATTGAGCTTGAGATCGAACTGCACCGGGCTGCGGCCTGCATCGAAGAAGCCGGGCGCGACCAGTGACAGGTCTTCTGCGCTCTTGCCGGCGAAGAATTCGGAGAGATGTACGCGGTCGTAGGCCGGGCGCGGTTCTTCGCAGAGGATGGTGACCTTCAGATCGCTTGCGCCGCTCTCGGCCAGGCATTCCAGGAATTTATGGCCGACCATGCCGTGGCCGATGACGATGATGTTCATGGCGTATCTCCTCAGGCGGCAACTTTGCTGTCGGCCAGGACGGCATCGCCGTGCTTGTCCGAGGCGGTGAAGCGGATGGCCACCGCGCACAGGGCCGAGATGGTCACCAGCACGCCCAGCATCGACAGGGTCTGCTGGGTATTGCCCAGGCCCTTCATCAGGAAGCCCGCCGCCACAGCCCCCACGTTGCCGCCAGCGCCGATGATGCCAGCCACGCCACCGAGCGCCTTGCGGTCGATGAAAGGTACCAGCGCATAGGTCGCGCCGCAGGCCATGTGGGTGAACAGTCCGAAGCACAGCATGGCGATGATCGCCGCCACCACGCTGCCGGCATGGGCGAACCACAGCAGTCCCAGACCTTCACCCAGCATCATCACGAAGAGCAGGGTGGCACGGCGGTTCAGACCGCCACGCAGGGCCACCTTGTCGGAGATGAAGCCGCCCAGGGCACGGGCAAACAGCGCCAGCAGGCCGAAGCTGGCCGCAGCGATGCCGGCCGACTCCAGCGAGAGCTGGAAATGTTCGACGTAGTAGATGGCGGCGATGTTGTGGATGAAGATTTCCACGCCGAAGCAGGCGCCGTAGGTGATGAAGAGCATCCACACCCGATAGTTGGCAGCGGCCGCGCGGAAGCTGGCCCAGCCGCCGCGCTTGCCGCTTTCGATGCTCACGCCGGCGGCGCGCAGATCGTCATAGTTGCCTTCCGGGCAGTCCTGGGTGAAGCGCCAGTAGAGTGCGGCCATTACCAGCATCAGCACGCCCGGCACCAGCAGTGCCGCGCGCCAGCCCCAGCTGTGCGAGACGCCCAGCATCAGCATGGCCGCCATCAGCAGGGGCATGACGCCCTGCGCCACGCCACCGCCCGCATTGCCCCAGCCGGCCGTGGCCGCATTGGCCGTGCCGACCACGTTGGGGGCGAACATCACCGAGGTGTGATATTGGGTGATGACGAAGCTGGCACCCACTGCACCGATGAGCAGGCGGAAGAAGAGGAAGCTCTCGTAGCTTTGCGCGAAGGCCACGCCGATGACGGGGACCGCGCCGACCAGGAGCAGGCTGGTATAGGTCTTGCGCGGGCCGAAGCGGTCACACATGGGGCCGATGATCAGGCGCACCAGAATGGTCACGGCCACCGCCGCGATATTGATGTTGGCGATCTGGCCGGGGGTGAGGTGGAGCTCCCCCTTGATGACCGGCATCAGCGGCGCGCAGGCGAACCAGGCGAAGAAGCAGACGAAGAAAGCCATCCAGGTCAGATGGAAGGCGCGCATCTGGGGCGTGCCCAGGGAGAACAGCGCGATACGATTGGATTTGCTCATGTCGGGTCCCTTGAAAACAAAAAGGCGTCCGCTCAAAACCGAGGCCTTGCCTCGTTTCAAGCGGACGCCATTGTCCGTGTGCATTGCAGATCCATCGTTAGATCGGCATCAGATTGGGGGATCGTCCTTGATCCCGATGATCATTGAGCAAAGGTCGTGCCAGCCGGCGGGATTGGACCGAGAGGGCCGTCGCGAGAGGGTTTGCGGGAGGAAGGGTGGGGTCGAAGCGCGACATTGGGCGAAGCCAGCATCACCGATATATATCATTGCATGATGTATTCAGGTGCGGCCTGCGCGTTCGTGGTGCAGTGCATCGTGGCAGTGCGAGCTGGAAATGGGCAGGGGCAGTGCAGGAATGGAGGGGTGGTCTTGCCGCAGGGCCATGTGGCGCTTCAAGGGCGGATGACAATGGGTTTGCAGGCGTGATGCGGTCTCAGTCTTCTTCGCGGGCGCTGATGTCGGCGCGCTCGACATCGCTCTTGCGCAGCCATTGGCGGTGCAGGAAGTGTTCCAGCGGGCGGCCCACCACGAACAGGGCCAGGATCAGGCCGGTAGCCATGAGTGCCACGCGCCACCAGCCGGCCCCGCAGACGATGCCCACCGCCGCCGTGACCCAGATCGAGGCCGCCGTGGTCAGTCCGCGCACCTTTTCGCTGCGCTGCTCATGGATGATGACCCCGGCACCGAGGAAGCCGATCCCGGTGATCACGCCCTGGATGGTTCGACTGATGGCATCGCGGTTCTCGGCCGTGGCCTCCAGCGCAAAATTCATGGCGGCCATCGTCACCAGTGCCGAGCCCAGCGATACCAGCCCCAGGGTCTTCATGCCGGTGGGCTTGCCGCGCAGGTTGCGGTCGATGCCGATGACGCAACCGATGAGCATGGCGAAGAGCAGTCGGTAAAAGATTTCCAGGTGATCGGTCATGAGTAGGCGTGTGCAGTGGGCGAAGGCGACATTGTAACCTTCGGCGAGCCCCATTCTGGCGTGGCCTGCAGGTCGGATACACGCGATCGGATGCAGTCTCCATCGCGTGGTCCACCGGACGCGGGGACGTATTCAGGGCAGGGTCTGACGCAATTCGCTGGGACTGAGTCCGTAGTGCTGCCGAAAGCGCATCGCGAAGCGCGACGGCGAGTCGTAGCCGCATGCCGAGGCGATATCGGCGATGGGTAAGGAGGAGGCCTGCAACTGGTCCAGCGCCAGTCCCAGTTGCACCTTGTCCAGCAGTTCCCGAAAGCCGGTTTGCTCCCGTGCCAGACGCCGTCGCAGGGTCGACACGCTGCAGTAAAACGCCTCGGCCACGCGCTCCAGGCTGCGCTGCTCGGGAGGCAGCATCAGCAGGACCTGTTCGATATGGTGGCTGATGGCGTCGCCGCGCTCACGCAGCAGGCCGCCGATGGCGCCGCGCAGGCTCAGAGCCAGCAACAGACCCTCGGCTGCCTGGCATTGCAGCTCGCTCGCGGCGTCGTCGCGGATGCAGTCCTGCAGATGACGCCAGGCGCGCAGGATGTCGGCATCCTGCGCTACGCTGCTGACGGCGCTGACATCGCGCGCCTGCACGCCCTGGCCGGGATAGTGCAGACGGAAGCGCTCGATCAGTGCCGGCGGCAGCGAGATCATGTCCGCAGCATACTCGCCGCCCTTGGGCAGGTTGGCGACATTGACCCGGGTGCCGGCAGCGATGAGCACCAGTACATCTTGTGCGCACACCAGATGGCGGTGGCCCCACTGCAGCCGCTTCTTGCCCTGGCGCACGTGGCAGATGCTGGCCAGGCCGATGAAGACCTGGCGCAACTGCTGTTCATGACGGGCGCGGATGCGCGTCAACGCTGGGCGGGGACCATGGGTGAAGGGCAGGATGGCAATGTCACTTTGCATGCGGGAGGTCACGTCCGTAGTAGGCGGTCAGCCGGGCCTGGCCGAGGGCGGAGGCATTGAGGAAGAAGCCGAGCATAGCACCGCTGGCTTGCGCATCCAGTGGCAATTTTTCGGTATTGAGTGCCCAAATGACGAATTGATAGCGATGCGGCTTGTCGCCTTGCGGCGGGCAGGCGCCGCCGAAGCCGCTGCTGCCGAAATCGGTGCGACCCTGCATGGCCCCTGCGGGCAGGCCACGACCTTGGGCATCGATACCGCCCGGCAGGCTGGTGGTGGAGGCCGGCAGGTTGAACACGGTCCAGTGCCACCAGCCGCTGCCGGTGGGCGCATCCGGGTCATAGACGGTCACGGCAAAACTCTTGGTGCCGGCCGGCGCGCCCGACCACGACAACTGCGGCGAGCGGTTCGCGCCCATGCAGCCGAAGCCGTTGAAGACTTGCGAGATCGACAGCATCTGGCCGTCCTTGATGTCGGTGCTGCTGACCGTGAAATCGGCGGCCTGGGCCGACAGTGCAGAAAACGTCAGGGCCGCTGCGGCCACGCAATTGCGGAGAAAGGACATGAAAGCGCTCCAGTGAAGGTTGAGGAGCGCCCATGGTAGAAGGCCGATGACAGATACATGGTGCAGAAAACGTCAGCCTCGGTGCAGAAAGCGTCAATGCACCCGATAGCGAGACCGGGCGGGCTTGTGTCACACTGGCGTGGATGGTCTGCCTTCGGAAGGTCAGGCTCTCCGGTTTTCCTTCCTTTTCCTTTTCCTTTTTCTTTGTCATGGCTGCTGTCCGTTCCGTTTCGTGTTCTTCTGCTGGCGCAGCGGTTTGCGCGTCGGACCACGCGGTGCCGCGCCTGCGCGTGCAAGACCTTGGTTCGGCCGTTGTGGCACCGCTCAGTTTTTCGGTGCAGGCCGGCCAGTGCCTGGCGGTGGAAGGCGCATCCGGCGCCGGCAAGACGCGCCTGCTGCGCCTGATCGCCGATCTTGACGAAGGGCAGGGCGAAGCCTGGCTGGAGGGCCGGTCGCGCAGTGCCATGCCGGCCCCCCAATGGCGGCGCCAGGTGCTGTATCAGGCGGCTGAGGCGGCGTGGTGGGACAGCAGCGTCATGGCGCATCTACAGCCGCAGCAACGCGAGGCCGCCTGTACGCTGGCGATGCGCCTGGACTTGCCTGCCAGTCGCCTCGAAGCCGATCTGACGCAATTGTCGACCGGTGAGCGCCAGCGTGCCGCGCTGATCCGGTCTTTGCTGCAGCGGCCCGCCGTGCTCATGCTGGATGAACCGACCAGTGCGCTCGATGCCGATAACGTGGCCCGGGTGGAAGCCGTCTTGCGGGAGGCCATGCAGCAGGGCATGGCGCTGCTGCTGGTGACGCATGCGCAAGAGCAGGCGCAGCGTCTGGCCAGCGGTGTGCTGCGCGTGATGAAGCGGGAGCGCGCATGAGCGTCCTGGAATTGTCCTCTGGCGACCTGGCCTTGTCGGCCATCCTGGTGCTGGTCAACGCCATTGCGTCGCTGGCGCTGGGTTTGCGGATTCACCGTCCACTGCTGGTAGCGGCGCTGCGCATGGTGGCGCAACTGCTGCTGGTGGGGCTGGTGCTGCGCTGGATTCTCGGCCATCAATCGCCCTGGCTGACGACGGTGGCGGTGCTGCTGATGATCGCCGCCGCCGCACGCGAAGTCGCCAGCCGTCCGCGTACGCCGCTGGCGGGTAGCGCCGGACTGCGCATCAGCGCCGTCGTGGTGGGCACGGCCTCCCTGCTGACGGTGGGATTGGCCTTGTCCACGGCGCTGCGTCCTGATCCCTGGTACGACCCGCGCTATGCCATTCCGCTGATGGGGATTGTGCTGGGCAGCGTCCTCAATTCGGCCAGCATCGCGCTGGACGCCTTCCTCACCGGGGCACGCCAGTCGACGGCCATCATCGAAGCCCGCCTGGCGCTGGGCCAGACCCGCCAGCAAGCCTTGCGTGCGCCGCGCATGGCGGCCATCCGCAGCGGCTTGCTGCCGGTCATCAACCAGATGTCGGCGGCGGGCATCATCACCCTGCCGGGCATCATGACCGGCCAGGTGCTGGCCGGCATGGATGCCTTGTCGGCCGCCAAATATCAGATCCTGTTGATGTTCATCCTGGCCGGGGCCAGTGGGTTGGCTGCCTTTGGTGCGGCGACGCTGGCCATGTGGCGATTGACGGATGGGCGGCAGCGGTTGCGGTTGGATCGGTTGCGGGATCAGACTCGGACATAGCAATAGTTGCTTGATCATTGTTGAGCACGGTTGCTGATCGGAGGGACGGTGAAGGCCTCTGGCTCTGCTGCTTGGCCAGCATTTGCAGTCGAGCTTTTATAATGATCTCGCCTCCATACTCTCAGCGAGTCATCATGAACCTCACCCCCCTAGCCATCCTGCTGGTCTTCCAATGCCTGGGCGAAGGCGCCGCGCAATTGCTGGGCCTGCCCATTCCCGGTCCGGTGATCGGCATGCTCCTGCTGCTGATCGCCTTTCTCTCTTCGCCGCGTCTGGCGCAGCTGATGGAGCCCACTTCCTGGGGCATCCTGCAGCATCTGTCGCTGCTGTTCGTACCCGCCGGGGTCGGCGTGATTGCCGCCGCCGGTCAGCTCAAGGGCGATCTGCCGGCCATCGTGGTGGCGCTGGTGGTGAGTACGGTATTGGCCATCGCCGTCGGTGCGCTGGTGACCAACGCCGCGATGAAGCGCTTCTCCAGCGCGCGGCAGGCAACCGGCGATGAGGAGGAAAACTGATGCACGGCCTGGCTCGCCTGACCGATGTCTGGGTCTATCTCGCGGCTTCGCCGCTGCTGGGGTTGACCACCACGCTGGTGGCCTATCTGTTCGCGTTGTGGGTTTACCGCCGCCTGGGCTACAACCCGCTGGCCAATCCGGTGTTGATCGCCATTGCCATCGTGGTCAGCATCCTCACCCTCACGCATACACCCTACAAGACCTACTTCGAGGGCGCGCAATTCGTCCACTTCATGCTCGGCCCGGCCACCGTGGCGCTGGCCATGCCGCTCTACAAGCAGTGGCACAATTTCCGCCGCGCGGTGCTGCCGCTCTTGCTGGGACTGGCGGCAGGGTCGGTGACCGCCGTGGTCTCGGCAGTCGGCATTGCCTATGCGATGGGGGCTTCGCGTGACATCGTCATTTCCATGGCCCCCAAGTCCGCCACCACACCGATTGCCATGGCCATCTCGGAACGCTTCGGCGGCCTGCCTTCACTGACCGCCGTGCTGGTCATCTGTACCGGTATCCTGGGCGCAGTGCTGGCGCGCTACGTGCTCAACTTCCTGCGCATCGACAGCCACCCCGTGCGCGGCTTCGCCCTGGGCGTGGCCTCGCATGGCATCGGTACCGCGCGTGCCTTGCAGGTCAGTGCCGAAATGGGCGCATTCGCCGGACTGGGGATGGGGCTCAATGGCGTCTTCACCGCCGTGCTGGTGCCGGTGCTGATGCCCTTGTTCCTGCGCTGGACTGCGCATTGAAAATGAAATAAATGATTTACGCCGCAGGTCGGGGGCACCACGGCGGTACCTTGAATTGTTCCACCAGGAAGTCACGCATGCGCTGCACCTTGGGCGGCAGATGAGTGCGGGTGGGATAAAGCGTATGCACCACCAGTTGCTCACCGGTGCTCCAGCCCTCGAACAGCTCCACCAGTTCTCCGGAGCGGATGGCAGCATTGACGATGAAGTCTGGCTGAATCGCAATGCCCTGGCCGGCCACGGCCATGGCACGGCAGGTGGCACCGTTGTTGACGTAGACGGTGGAGCGCACGCGTACCTGGCAGGTGTCGCCGTGCTCATGCCTGAAATGCCACTCGTCGCCGCCATTGCGGTAGCTGTAGGAGATGAAAGGGAAGTCACGCAGCTCGGCCGGAGTCTGCGGTGTGCCGTGCCGTTGCAGGAAGCCCGGTGAGGCGCAGGCGATCATGCGCACCGGCGCCAGCGGGCGCGCGACCATGCGGCTGTCACCCAGGGCGCTGATGCGGATGACCATGTCGAATCCCTCTTCCAGCAGATCGATGGTGCGATCCGACAGGGTGATGTTGAGCGTGATCAGGGGATTGCTCTCGGTGAACCTGCCCCACAGCGGTGCCAGCTGTTCCACCCCAAAATCCTGCGGCGCGCCGATGCGCAGCCGTCCACAGGCCTGGTCGGAATTGAGCCCGACTTCGCTCTCCACATCCTGAATCGATTCCAGCAATTCCTTGCAGCGAGTGAAGTAGACGCGGCCTTCATCGGTCAGCGAAAGCCGTCGCGTGGTGCGATGAAGCAGGCGGATGCCGAGAAACTGTTCCAGTTCCGACACTTGGCGCGAGACCGCCGGTTTGGAGAGGCCCGTGACATCTACCGCGGCCACGAAGCTGCCGCTCTCGACCACGGCCACAAAGGTTTCCATCGCTTGCAACTTGTCCATGGCTGCCTTCCGATCCGCAAGAAAAATACCGGCCAGACTGCCACAGGCAAACAGATTTGCCCATGCTACGTTTGGATAATGGCGCGCTGGCGCAATACCTTCATCGCACCGTGGCCGCCCAGGCCACGACCTCGCCAGCCAGCCGCGCCGAGGCGCTGCCAAAGGCGCTGACCACTTCCGGTACCTTGCTGCCAGCCACCGCTTCCACTACCGCAAAGCGTCGCGCCGCCAGTTGCTGGCGCGTGGCGGCGTCCACCAGGCGGGCGTCGTAGACGATCACCACGCTGGGCGTACCATGGCGATACTCGGTCTGGAAGGCCGTCAGTGCGCCATCGAGTTCGACCTCGGCAGCAATGTTGGCATTGTCGCCGGACAGGCGCGGGAAGCGCCCGTCGGCCTGGAAGGCATCCAGCAGGCGGTCACGCAACAGCTGCGGTGCCGGATCACTCCAGCGTACTCCCGCATAGGACTTGATCACGTCGCCCTCAGGCAGCACCAGGATGCGTTCACTGTCGATGCTGCGACTGGCCGCAGGCGTGGCGATACGCAGCGCGCGATACGCAGTGCCGCTGGCCGGGGTGGCGCCGGAGGCCAGCGGCGGCAGGCGATAGACCGCCAGCGGATCGGCCTTGGGAAGGATGGAACACGCCGTCAGGGCCAGGCTGGCGGCCACCAGGGCGGTGCGCAGGAGCGGGGTCATCATGGTTGGAATTCCTGGAGATTGTCTTGGCCCAGCAGATAGGCGCCGGGATTGCTTTCCAGCTTGCGGCTGATGGTCCGCACGGAGGCCAGCGTGCTGCGCAGTTCGGTGATGGCCGGGCCGATCTCGGCCACCCCCTGGGCGCCGTTGTTGAGGGCCGCCTGGTTCTGCTGGATCAGCTTCTCGATCTGCTGGCTGCTGGCGGCCAGCGAACGCATGGCTTGCTGCAGGTTGCCCATGGCGTCGTTGCCGCGCGTGGCCAGCAACTGGTTGGCGGACTGCATGGCCAGGTTGGCCTGGCGCGCAGCGGCCGCCAGTTCCTGCATGGCCGTGCCGACATTGCCGCGCTGGGAGGCCAGGGTGTCGGTCAACTGTTCCAGATGGGCCAGGGTCTGGTTCAGGCGCCGCGCATTTTCCGGGGCCAGGAACTGCTTGGCGTTGAGCAGCACTTCATTGACGTTGGAGAGCAGGTCTTCGCCGTTGGAGAGCAGAGACGACAGCGGCGAGGGCGAGGCGATGATGATGGGGTCATTGCCATCCTTGGATTCCAGTCGCGGACTGGCTGGCGAGCCATTGGTCAACTGGATCAGCGCGGTGCCGGTGATGCCGGCCAGGGCCAGCTTGGCGCCGGTGTCTTCCTTGATGGGAGCCTTGCCGGTGACGCGGATGCGGGCGCGTACCTTGCGCGGATCGGCGGGGTCCAGGCTCAGGCCGACCACGTCGCCCACCTTGATGCCGCTGTACTGCACCGGGCTGCCGCGCGAGAGACCGCTGACGGCTTCGTTGAAGATGACCGTGTAGTAGTCGACATCGCGATCCTGTCCGGCCTTGGTCAGCCACAGGCAGAACAGCAGCGCCGCCAGGGCGACCAGGATGGTGAACAGTCCGATGAGGACATGATGGGCACGCGTTTCCATTAGGCGTTTCCTTGATGCGTTGGGGTGGCCGCCGCACGCAGCGCGGCCTGGCTGGCGGCCCGTCCGCGCGGGCCCTGGAAGTATTGCTGTATCCACGGATCATCGAAGGCCGCCACGGCCTCGATGCGGTCGGCCACCAGCACGCGCTTGGCCGAGAGGACGGCAACGCGGTCACAGATGGCGTAGAGGGTGTCCAGGTCATGGGTGACCAGGAACACGGTCAGTCCCAGCGCATCGCGCAGGGTCAGGATCAGGCGGTCAAAGGCGGCTGCGCTGATGGGGTCCAGGCCGGCCGTGGGTTCGTCCAGGAACAGGATGTCCGGGTCCAGCGCCAGCGCCCGGGCCAGCGCGGCGCGCTTGATCATGCCGCCCGAGAGCGCGGCCGGATACTTGTCGCCAGCGGCGATGGGGAGTCCCGCCAGGGCCAGCTTCATGGCCGAGACGCCGCGCGCCTCGTCGGCATCGAGCCCGCCGTATTCGGTCAGGGGCAGGGCGATGTTTTCCAGCACCGTCAACGAAGAGAACAGTGCACCCTGCTGGAACAGCACCCCGAAGCGCCGCTCGTACTGCGACCGTGCCTCGTTGGAGAGGGCCGCCAGGTCTTGCCCGAACACCCTGATCTGGCCTGCTGCGGGCGCTTGCAGTCCGACGATGCTGCGTAGCAGAACCGACTTGCCGGTGCCGGATCCGCCGACCACGCCGAGGATTTCACCGCGCCGCACCTGCAGGTCCAGCTGGTCGTGCACCACCTGGGTACCGAACTGGTTGCGCAGGCCGCGCACGTCGATGATGGACTCCACGGCGCTCTCGTCGTGAACACGATTCACCATCCCATCTCCATGAAGAACAGGGCTGCCAGCGCATCCAGCAGGATCACCACGAAGATCGACTGCACCACGCTGGAGGTGGTGTGCTGGCCCACCGACTGGGCGCTGCCGCTGACCTTGAAACCTTCATTGCAACCGATGATGGCGATCACGAAGGCAAACAGCGGCGCCTTGACCATGCCCAGCAGGAAATGACGGATGCCCACATCCTGCTGCAGCAGCGAGAGGAACATGGTCGGGCTGATGTCCAGCGACAGTGCACAGACCATGGCTCCGCCCAAGAGGCCGGACATCATCGCGATGAAGGTCAGCAGGGGCATGGAAATCAACAGGGCGATGATGCGCGGCAGCACCAGCAGATTGACCGGATCCAGGCCCAGTGCGCGGATGGCGTCGATTTCCTCGTTGGCCTTCATCGAGCCGATCTGCGCCGTAAAGGAACTGGCAGTACGTCCGGCCATGAGGATGGCGGTCAGCAGCACGGCGAATTCGCGCAGGAAGGAAAAGGCCACCAGGTCCACCGTATAGAGACTGGCGCCGAAATCGGCCAGCACGGTGGCGCCGAGGAAGGCGACCACGGCGCCCACCATGAAGGTCAGCAGGGACACGATGGGTACGGCATCCAGCCCGGTCTGTTCGACCTGGGCCACCACGCCGGTAAAGCGCCAGCGCGAGGGTCGCCAGAACGAGGCGGCCAGCGTTTGCAGGCACAGTCCTGTAAAACCCAGCAGGTCGCGTGTACAGCTGCGCAGATTGAGGGTGGCCATGCCCACGCGTTCCAGCATGTCGGTAATCCACGCCTGCGGCGGCGGGGCGGCCTTGGGCATGGCGATGGCGCGGGCCTCGGCCACGGCAGCCAGCAGACCGCGCCAGGCACGCGGCAGGGTGCTGTGCTCGCCGGTCTGGCGCAGGGCGCCCGGGACGCCCAGCAGATCCACCAGCAGCTTGGCACCGACGGTATCGAAGGCGGTCAGTGCAGAAAACGTCAATTCCGTTTCCTCGTTCATGGCTGGCCGCTGCTGCGCAATCTGGCGCGACAGGGCGCGGTAGTTGCGCAAGGTCCAGTCGCCTTCCACGTGCAGCACGGGCGGGCTGGACGGTTCGAGGCGGAAGGTGGCGGCAGTATTCAAATCAGGTCGTGCCAGCGGGCAGGGAGTGGGAAGGGGGCAGTGTAGCGAACTTGCCGGCCCATGTGCAAAAAGCGTCAGCAGGCTGCGGCAAGTATGGCATGCAGGGAGGCTTCGCGCCAGCGGTCGGGCGGTACGGCGGCACACTATCCCAAGAGGTAATTGTCGGGGGCGTGGCCTATCCATCGGCCCCGGCTGACGACAGCGGCCAGAACGTCGTGCGCATCGGTTTGCGGCACAGGTTCTGAGTCCGGTGCCGGGCGGGCGCACGCTACGCCTCGCCCGGCGTTGCATCTTTTTCATTTCAGCCAGAAAAGGAGGAAGATTTCTTCGCTTGCGATTTTCGCAGGCTTATTCATATAAATTATTTTGGTTCGACTTGCCCGTCTAGGGCGAGGATGAACAAGTTTTCATCTGGCCCAAATGCGGCGGTGTGGCGGGCCTGTCAGGACGCAGCATCTCGGCACCATGGTGCGATTGTCGGCAGCGGCAAGCTTGGGTTGAATGGCAGCGGGAAGAAGTTTTACGAGTTTTGACACGAACAAATTCGAGATGAGGCTAGAGGCGCCGGGATGTCAGCAATGCCATCCGCACAGTGCGACCTTGGTCCGACAACAAGCTCGATGCGTGTCATTGCCATCGATTCACACTGCTCAGGGAAAACACCATGACCATCACCATTGTCCCCAATCGCCTTTTGGCATTGGCTTCCGCGCTGCCGACCACGGCCCCGCGTCCACTCAAGTCGACCTCTGCCGTCATCACCAGGACCGCCAGCTTTGCCCACGCACCGCGAGTAGCCGAGGAGGGTATCACGCCCGTCTCGGTCTTTGCGATGGACCCGGCTGCCGAGACTCATTCGCTTCCCGGTTCGACCACGGCGGCGCAGACAGCCCGCACAAGCCGGCGTGAACGGGCCGCACGCGCCAGGGCGGTGCAGGCGCAGGAGATGGCAGCGCCGAGCATCTCGGGGACTGCGGGTGCAGGCTTGCCGGCCTGGCGCGAGACTGGCTCGTCCGAGCTGGCGCAGGCCGATCTGCTCAAGGGACGCACCGTTGGCCCCGCCTCGGACAAGCTTCCGGTGGCGTCGGGCGAGGTCATGCCGGGCTTGTCGGCGGCTCCGGCAGCGCCAGCGCCAGCGCTGGCTCCGGCTCCGGCTCCGGCTCCGGCTCCGTCGGCGCTGGTACCCGGATCCGCGTTGCCGGTCCCCGCTGCAGCTCCCACGGTCTGCCCGGTCATCCAGACCGTGCCAGCGCAGGTCCCGCCTTGCAATGCGCCGGTCCAGCCGCCTTGCTGGACGACCGACCTGGTACCTTTGGCGGATGCTTTTCCGCCGGATGTGATCCTGATTTCCGATTGCGTACCCGTGCCGATCTCCTCGCTCGTTCCGCCTCCGGTATGTATCCCTGTCCCGGTTCCGGCACCGCGCGTCTCGCCTGCGGTACCCGCCAGCTCTCCCGCAGTGGCGGCGCTACCTGTGTCCGCGCTGCCGCCGGTGGCCTCACCGCCGGCAGCGCCCGCACCAAGCGCCTACGTGGCGCCGCCCGCTGCGGTCTATGTGGAGGCACCTGCGGAGCCACCGGTCCCCGACAGCCATTTCCGCGACCTGCGTGACGATGACAGTGCCTTCAAGCTCGACAATGGCCGCACGGTGAACTTCGGACCGGACCAGATCAAGGCGCTCAACAGCAGCCCCGGCTACCTGATCGGTACCGACGGCAAGGACCTGCTCGATCCCAACCTCGGCACTGGCAACTACAACGTCAACGTTCAGGCCGGGCCCTTCAGACAGTTGGCCGGTGGTGGCGGTGACGACATGATCAATGGCAGCAAGCTCGATGACACTCTCTGGGGCGGCGATGGCAAGGATCTCTTGTGGGGGAAGGAGGGTGACGACCAGCTCTATGGCGAAAACGGCAACGACCAGTTGGTCGGCGATGACGGTAATGATCTGCTTTCAGGCGGCGCCGGTGCCGACCGTGTTTTTGGTGGTCTGGGCAATGACCGCATCTGGGGTGGCGACGGCGATGACGAATTGTATGGCAATGACCTGAACTTTTTCGGCATCAAGGGCTTGCAGGCCGGACAGACCGATGACGACCAGGTCGCGGGCGGTGCGGGCAACGACAGCATCTCGGGCGGCCTCGGCAATGACCAGCTGTGGGGCGGGATCGGTGACGACAGTCTTTACGGGGATGACGGTGATGACAAGCTCTATGGTGACGAGGGCAACGACCGCATTTTTGGCGGTGCCGGCAACGATGTCCTCCAAGGCGGCGACGGCGATGATGTGCTCTATGGTGACTACATGCGCGCCTACGCCGCAGTCACCAATGACATCGGTGGCAATGACCTGCTTTATGGCGGCACCGGCAATGACACCCTGTATGCCGGCGTGGGCAACGACTTGCTCGACGGCGGTGCGGGCAACGACTACATGGAAGGCGGCAAGGGGGACGATACCTATGTGGTCGATTGCGGCGGCGACACCGTGGCCGAGGATGCCAACGAAGGCCACGATACCGTCATCGCCTCCTGCGACTACGCGCTCACGGCCAAGGTGGAGGATCTGCACCTGGCCGAAGGTGGCAGCTTCAATGGCACTGGCAACACCCTTGACAACCTGATCACCGGCAACAGCGCTGACAACCTGCTCGACGGTGGCCAGGGGGCCGACACCCTCATCGGCGGCCAGGGCAACGACACCTATGTGGTCGACAACATCGGCGACAAGGTGGTGGAGATGGCCGGCGAAGGGATCGATACCGTCCGCGCCAAGATCAGCCATACCCTGGGCAACAACCTGGAAAACCTGAGCCTGATGGACAGCACCAGCGCACAAGCCGAGACCATCAACGGCAAGGCCGTGCTGGTGTATGGCTTTCCGCGCAATTACGACCTGGACTATTCGCAGGGCGACGAAGTGCCCGGCTACAAGGGCACTTGCGGTGAGACCAGCGTGGCCAACATCTGCATCATGTCCGGCCTGCAGGAGACCGAGGCCGATGTGGTCAAGCGCGCCATCGCCAATGGCTGGTGCCGTACGCAGGGCAGCAGCGACGCTTCGCGCGGGGGCTGCAATCAGTACGATCAGGTGAACCTGCTCAAGAGCTTCGGCCTGCAGGCGGATTACAGCAACGGGTATGACCAGGCCAGGCTGGCCAGCCTGCTCAAGGATGGCCGTGGCGTCCTGATCGCCGTCAATGCCGGCAAGCTGTGGGGCGATCCTGACTATATCCAGGGCGGTGTTCTCAACCATGTGGTGACGGTCACCGGCGTGGCTTGCGATGCCGACAGCGGCAACGTGCTCGGCTTCTATATCGCCGACTCCGGACGCGGCCAGGCCAGTGATGCCAACCGCTACCTGTCGGCCGACGACATGCGCAATGTGGCCGACGCATACGGCGCCAACATGGTCTATACGCTTGATCCCATCAAGGTCCGCAACGAGAACATCGATGCCACCGGCAATGCGCTGGACAACGTGATCACGGGTAACCGCGGCAGCAACATCCTCACCGGTGGACGGGGCGACGATATCCTCATCGGCGGCGCCGGCAACGATACCTATGTCTTTGCCCGTGGCGATGGTCGCGACCAGATCATCGACAGCGATGCCACAAGCGGCAACCAGGACGTGCTGCAGTTCAAGGGCATCAACCAGACCGACCTCTGGTTCAGCCAGGCCGGCCAGGATCTGCAGATCGATGTGCTGGGCAGCAAGGACGGCGTCACCATCAAGGACTGGTACGTGGGCGGCAAGAGCGGTACCGATCATCACATCGAGCGCATCTGCACTGCGGACGGTTATACGCTCTACGACACCGATGTGGCCCAACTGGTGCAGGCCATGGCCAGCTTCGCACCGCCGCCGCCCTTGCAGGCCGAATGGAGCAGTGGCCAGTCCAGCGCGACGGGCAAGGTCCTGCTGACAGTCAACCACTGAACGGGCATGTGGACGGGCACGGCAGTGCCTTCGCGCCTTCGATCACGACGACAGCCGTCTCGCCATCTTCGGGAATTCTATGAACCAGAGTGATAACGACCCCGGCCAGGCCGGCACGGACAGCGGCCTGCTGTGCCTGATCCTGCTGGCCAGGCTGCATGGCATCGCTGCCGATGCGCAACAATTGCAGCACCGCTTCGGCCGTCAGCCCTTCGGTGTGCAGAACATCCTCCTGGGTGCGCGCATGCTGGGCATGAAGGCACGCTGCATCCGCCAGCATCCCGCGCGCCTGGAGCGCACCCCCTTGCCGGCCATCGGCATCGACCATGCCGGCCGTTTCTTCGTACTGGCCAAGATCGAAACCGATCCCAGCCAGCCCGTGGCCGCCGCGCGCATGCTGATCCAACGGCCGGGACAAGCGCCGCAGGTGATGTCACGCGCGGAGTTTGCCGCCTTCTGGTGTGGCCAGGTGATCCTCATGACCAGCAAGGCGAGCTATGCCGCTGAATCGGCGCGCTTCGACTTCACCTGGTTCATTCCGGCCGTGGTCAAGTACCGCAAGGTGCTGGGCGAGGTCTTGCTGATCTCGCTGGTGCTGCAGATCATCGGCCTGGTCACGCCGCTGTTCTTCCAGGTGGTGATGGACAAGGTGCTGGTCAATCATGCCATGATGACCTTGAACGTGATTGCAGTCGGCTTGGTCGCCGCCACCATTTTCGAGGCCTTGCTCAATGGCATCCGCACCGCCATCTTCGCCAAGGCCAGCAGCAAGATCGATGTGGAGTTGGGGGCGCGCCTGTTTGCCCATTTGCTGAGCCTGCCGCTGGCTTACTTCCAGGTGCGTCGCGCGGGCGATTCGATTGCCCGCGTGCGCGAGCTGGAGAACATCCGCAGCTTCCTCACCGGCAATGCCATGACGCTGGTGCTGGATCTGGTGTTTTCCTTCATCTTCCTGGCGGTGATGCTTTGGTACAGCGTCCCCTTGAGCCTGATCGTGCTGGCCTCCATCCCGGTGTATCTGCTGCTGTCGCTGATCTTCACACCGCTGCTGCGCGCGCGCCTGAACGACAAGTTCAACAAGAGCGCCGAGAACCAGTCCTTCCTGGTGGAGACCCTCACCGGCATGGATACCGTCAAGGCCATGGCCGTGGAGCCGCACTGGCAGCGCAAGTGGGACCAGCAGCTGGCGGGTTACGTGGCTGCCGGCCTGACCACCACCAACATCAGCCTGTTGGCCAGCGGCGGCGTGAGCCTGGTCAGCAAGCTGGTTGGCGTGGGCATCATGTGGTTGGGAGCGCAGCAGGTCATCGACAATGCCTTGTCGGTCGGCGAGCTGGTGGCCTTCAACATGCTGGCCGGACAGGTGGCCGCGCCCATCCTGCGGCTGGCGCAATTGTGGAACGACTTCCAGCAGGTCGGCATTTCCATGAGCCGCCTGGCCGACGTGCTCGATGCCCGCAGCGAAGTCGCCGGCCATCGCACGCGCTTGCCGCGCGTGAACGGGGCGATCGCCTTCGACCGCGTGAACTTCCGCTATCGTCCCGAGACACCGGAAGTCATTCGTGGCCTGTCGCTGGAAATCCGGCCTGGGGAGGTCATCGGCATCGTCGGCCGTTCCGGTTCCGGCAAGAGTACCCTGGCCAAGCTGGTACAGCGGCTCTATGTCTGCGAGAGCGGGCGCATCAGCGTGGACGGGCAGGATATCGCCATCATCGATACGGCTTCGCTGCGTCAGCAGATCGGCGTGGTGCTGCAGGAGAACACGCTGTTTTCGCGCTCCATCCGCGACAACATCGCCCTGGTCGATCCTTCGGCGCCGATCGAGGAGGTGATCGCTGCAGCCCGGCTGGCGGGAGCGCATGACTTCATCTGCGAGCTGCCCGAGGGTTACGACACGCTGGTGGGTGAGCAGGGAACAGGTCTGTCCGGCGGCCAGCGCCAGCGTATTGCCATTGCGCGCGCCCTGATCAGCAATCCCGGCATCCTCATCTTCGACGAAGCCACCAGCGCGCTGGATTATGAATCCGAAAAGATCATCCAGGACAACATGCGCCAGATCTGCGCCGGCCGCACCGTACTCATCATTGCGCACCGGCTCTCGGCGGTGCGCGAGGCCGACCGCATCCTGGTGATGGAGCGCGGCAATGTGGTCGAGAGTGGCCGCCACGAAGAACTGCTGCGGGTAGCCAACGGGATCTATGCGCACCTGCACGCGTTGCAGGCGGGCAAGCCGCTTCGGGGGGGATCAGCATGAGTCTGCATTATCGTTCCCAGGCCTGGATGGCCTTGTGGCAGCGCTACGTACGTCGCTTCCTGCACGCCTGGCGTGAGCGCCACCAGCATCCAGCGGGCCTGTTCCAGCAGCAGGAAGCGGAGTTCCTGCCGGCCGCGCTGTCGCTGCAGGAAGCGCCCGACTCGGCCAGCCTGCGCTGGACGGCACGGGTGCTGGTCGCCATGGTCGTGTTGACGCTGGTGTGGTCGGTGATCGGACAGATCGATATCGTCGTCAGCGCCAATGGCAAGGTCATTCCCTCCGGCCGGATCAAGACCATTGCCTCGGTCGAGGTGGCCAGCGTGCGGGCACTGCTGGTGCGCGAGGGCCAGCACGTGCAGGCCGGGGAGGTGCTCATGGAACTGGATGCCACCAGCAGTGACAGCGAGCGCGACAAGGCCGCCGACGTGCTGGCCCAGGCGCGCCTGCAGGCGGCACGTGCGCAGGCCATGATGCAGGCAGTGCAGCAGCTGCGTGCACCGCAACTGGAGGAGGTGGCCGGCGTGACGCAAGCGCAATGGGATTCCGTGCAGCGCCAGTTGCAGGGGCAGTACCAGGACTTTCACGCCCGCCTGGTACGCCTGGATGACGAAATCGTCCGCTACGGCGCGGCGCTGCGTCTGGCCAGTCAGCGTGCCAGCGACTATCGGGATCTGATGAGCGACCATAGTGTTTCCAGGCACGCCTGGCTGGAGAAGGAACAGGCGCGTGTGGATGTACAAGGCCAACTGGCCGAGGCCCGCAATCAGCGGACTGCCCTGCTGGCACAGACCCGGAAGGAGGCGCATGACAGCCGCATCGAGGCCGAGAAGATCATCGAGAGCGCCCGCCAGGACCAGCGCCGCGCCGAAGAGCACAGCAAGCTGCTGCGCCTGACCGCACCGGTCAGCGGCACGGTGCAGCAGCTCGCCGCGCACACCATCGGCGGAGTCGTTGCGGCCACCCAGCCGCTCATGCAGATCGTGCCGGAGGATGGCGACATCGAAATCGAGGCCCAGATCGAGAACAAGGATGTGGGCTTCGTCGAGGTAGGGCAGGAGGTGGAGGTGAAGGTCGATGCTTTCGACTACACCAAGTACGGCACCCTCCCGGCCAGGGTGGTATCCGTGTCGCGCGATGCCATCCAGGATGAGAAGAAGGGATGGATCTATATCGCCCGCATCGTCCTCTCCAGGAACAGCCTGGACGTGGATGGACGCAGGCTGCCTCTGTCAGCGGGTCTGGCGGTCAATGTGGGCATCCGCACCGGTAGCCGCAGGGTGATTGAATATGCCTTCTCCCCCTTGTTGCGTCATCAGAAGGAGGCACTGCATGAGCGCTGATCATCGGCACCGTCGGATGGCCGCCCTGGGTATGGCTGCCGCGTTGCTGGCGGTGTCACCAGCCCGTAGCGGCGAGCCTGGGCGTTTCGATCCGCTGCTGGCGCGACCGCCTGAACTGGACCATGGCAAGCCCTTGCCCGGTGATGAACAGCCGATGGTCTGTACCAGCAGCAGCTTCGCGCCCGGCAAGGTACTGACCCTGGCCGATGCCGTGGATCTGGCACTGTGTCACCAGCCCCAGATACAGGCTGGTTGGGCCAGCATCAAACTGCAGGCGGCGCAGCTGGGGGAGGCGCGGGCCGCCTATCTCCCCACCCTGGGCGCTGGCGCCAGCCGCTATCGTGGCAGCACGAGTTCGGATCAGGGCAGCAGCAGTCGTTCCATCGGCACGCTCTATGCCACGTTGACCTGGCGTCTGCTGGATTTTGGCGGCCGCAGTGCCAACCAGCGCGCCGCCGACGTCTTATTGCAGGCGGCCTTGGCCAGCCAGGATGCCGCCCTGCAAAAGGCCATGGCCGGGGCGGTCGGTCTGTACTACGACGCCCACAGCGCCCGTGCGGTGGTACAGGCGCGTGAGCGCGGCCTGCAGCTGGCGCGGCAGGTGCTGGAGACCGCTATCCGGCGCGAGCAGCGCGGCGTGGGCGCCTTGCCGGAAACCCTGCAGGCGCGCAGTTACGTCGCCAGGGCAGAACTGGAACTGGCGCGCGCCAACGGTCAGCACAGGCGCAGCCTGGTAGCGCTGGCGGTGGGCTTGGGCTTGCTGGATGAGGCAGGGGATGCGCCGGCGCTGACGCTGTCTTCCGAGGTTGAGGAAGATCCGCTCGGGTTGGAGCAGAATCTGCCGGGATGGCTGCAGTCGGCCAAGCAATACCATCCGGCCATCCTGGCGGCGCGTGCCCAGGTCGAAGCCGCTCGTGAGAAAGTGACGGTGGTGCGCTCGGAGGGTTTGCCGACGCTGGATCTGAGTGCCAGCCGCTTCGTCAATGGTCGACCCAATCAGGGCGGCGGCAATCGCGGTGATCGTGAAACCGTGGTCGGGCTGAATCTGAATATTCCCATCTTCGAAGGCTTTACGCGCAACTACAAGATCGACGGTGCGCAGGCCCAGGTAGAGTTGCGCGAAGCCGAGCTGCGCGACGTCCAGGCCCAGGTGCTGGGCGACATCGCCATCACCTATGCTGAGGCGACCACGGCCTTGCGCAGCCTGGCCTCCTCGCGCAGCCTGCTGGAGGCGGCGCAACGGGCGCTGCAATCGGTGCAGCGCAAGTACGATGCAGGTAGCGCCGACATCGTGGAAATGCTCAACGCGCAATCGGTACTCAGCGAGGCCGAGCTGGAGCGCATTCGTTCGTTGTCCGACTGGCGCTCGGCACGGCTGCGACTGTTGGCCAATGCCGCCGAAATGGGGCGCAACAGTTTCACCACGGCGTCGCGCCGCTGACCCGGCTTGCGCGGCTTCAGTGGTGGTGGTGTGGTGCGCGGCGCCAGGTCTGCCAGCCTGCGAGCAGGCACAGCAGGGCGCCCAGGGTAAAGACCAGGCCGCTGCAGAAGCGTTGCGTGATGGCCAGGGTCAGCACGGTCGGCAACAAGACCACGCCGATGAAGCCGGCAAAGACGCACAGTCCGGTCGCCCGGCCCACCTCTTCGCGCGCAACGACGATGGCAATCTCGGAGAACAGCACGCCATTCCACGCGATGACTGCGATACCCAAGGCTGCCGCTGCCAGGTAGAGCATGAACGCGGGTATCGAGGCGAAGGCGGCCCAGGCCAGGATGGTGAATCCCGATGTGCCGAGCAGGCCGGAGAGCGCCAGCATGTGCAGCGCCGACACACCACGGTCAACGCAGCGGCCCCAGACCAGGCGGAAGATCACGCCCACCAGGTTCACGAGCGTGAGCAGCCAGCCTGCCTGTGCGATCGTCATCTGCTGGAAGCCATGCAGGAAGGGCACCAGCATGGCCAGGGTGGTCACCTGCAGTCCGGAGAACAGAAAGGCTACCACTGCCAGGATGCGTAGTGGCGGATAGCTGGCCAGGAGCGACCAGACGCTGGCGGGTTTGGCGACGGCGTGGGATTGTGCTGCCTGGCTGCGCTCCTGCGGGGATCGGCTGGTGAAGGCCGCGGCGCCCGCCAGGCCGATGATGCCCGGTGCGATGAAGGCCCACGACAGTCCCAGATGCTGCGTCATGGCCGGCACCACCAGGGCGGCCAGCGCAGCCCCGGCGGGCACGCCGCTTTGCCGGATCGAGAACAGCAGGCTGCGATGCTTGATGGAGGTGCCCTGGCTCAGGAAGTACGAACTGGCCGGTGTGATGCCGCCATATCCCATGCCCATGAGCACACTGCCGGTCAATACGCCCGCGATCCGCGAGCTGGCGATGAGCAGCATGCCCAGCGCACACAGTGCCAGGCACCAGCGGCTGACCTGGAAGGCACCGAGCCGATGCACGCGGTTGCCGAACCAGATCGAGGAGCAGGCTGCTGCGGCATAGAGCAGCGCCGTGTAGACACCGACCCAGCGTGCCGACACGGCCAGCGAGTCCGCCAGCAGAGGAGAGATGGTCAGCACGGCGGTGGCGGCGAAGGAAGTGGCGATCTGGATGATGGTCAGCAGGAGCAGGGCGGTGAGCGCATTCATGGAAGGGAGCGTGGTGGCGTTCTGTTGGGGGTGGCAGGCAGGGAAACCTGTCGCCCTCGGGAGCAGAACGCGCTTGCGGGGGGAAGTATCAAAGGCATGATTGTAGGAAAAGATGCGACATCGTGTTTTGCCCGATGGATTCGATGCCCATCAATAGCCGGGCCTCATGCGCGGGACAGGCATGGACCTGTATGACGTGATGCGCATGCAGGCCGGCATGCTTTCCAGACCAATCATCTTTCCGAGGCAGCATCATGGATTTTCAGAGCGCGGCTGGATGGGCTGCAGCAATCATCATCATCTTGATTCTGCTCAGGCTGCAGAGGCGATGGCGCAAGGGCCATTGCATCGATGCCGGACTGGGGTGGTCCGGCGCGGCTGGTCCGGGCAACAGGATCTACCTGTACAACCTGACCGCGCGCGCGATCGTGGTGAAGCGATGGAGTCTGCACATCACCTGCGGCCGCTTCCGACGGCGCCGCGTGCTCGAGATGGCAGACGCCGGCTGGCCCTCGGAGGAGATTCGCATCGAAGCTCATGGGGCTCATGTGCTGTACTTCTGGGATGCGGGATTTCTTGCAGGAGAGGCTCACCGGGGGCGGCGAGGAAGGCTCTATATCAAGCTCGGGATCCTCGGCGGAAGGTCACGTACTTGTTGCCTGTATCCGGTTGGAAGCGCATTGCCGGGGTACGGTCTTGGCGTGAGGTGCAGCTGATGGGACGAACGAATTGATTCTCCAATCGGGGCGGTTCACTACTCCAGGTATCAAGGTAGGTGCCCAGAAATTTCTGGGCACCTACCCCAAGAATCGTGATGGGGTAACGAAACGTTATCCCCTTCAACCTTTAGAGGTTTGACTATGCCGCAACTGCTTTAGGCGGCTTGATCAAGCTTTCTGCAGGGATGCCGAGCCCCTGGTTGAGCTTCCAGATCATACCGAGTGTAAGGGGGCGCTTGCCATTGAGGATTTCATAGACTCTGTTGGAACGGCCAATATACGGTTCCAGATCTTTAACAGTCAGGCCAGCCTGCTCCATGCGAAATTTGATGGCCTCAACAGGGTCAGGCAGGTCAATTGGATAGTGCTTGGCCTCATAGGCTTCAACCAGCGTGACCAAGACGTCCAAGCGATCACCTTCCGGGGTGTTCAGTTTGGTCGTCATCAGGCCTTCAATCTCCTTCAGGGCAGCGCGGTAATCGGCGTCAGTTTTGATGGGTTTGATATCCATGATGTTCTCCGTTAAATCGTCTGTGCGTCGATGTCATCGTACTGAGCATGGGTGCCGATGAAGCGCACATACACAACGCGAAAGTCATAATTGATCCAAACAACAAGTCGATACTTGTTCCCGGCAATGTTGAAGACAGCGCGGCCGTCTTTCAGGATGCTTGCATTGCCAAATGTTGCTTTGACCTCATCGGGTTTGCTCCAATCTGCCTTCAACACAACTCGATACCACGCTAAGCCTGGTTCCTCTGCGTCAGCATAATCTGGCGATTCCCAAAATTCCTTGAGTGTCGAGAGGGCAATAATGCGCATGAACTTGATCAAATTTGACTATGAAAGCATAGTAGTCCCAAATTGGGACTTCTGCAAGGTTTAAGGCAAAGTTGTCGAGCTATGGCGCAGGAGCATTTTTTATCGTCGGCGCTTTCGAATTCTAAGCGGCGGGTTTTGTTACCCTAGTTGTTACCTTGCCGATTAGGGTAACAACTAGGGTAACAAAACAGGGTAACAACTCAGGTAACGATCCGAATTTTCGGGCGCAGGCAGCGTATCCGCCAGGGAGGGGAGATCATCGTCGCCCCGCGCCGCGGGCTGATCGATGCTGACGGCGTACCTCACCGATTTGCCGGGGCGGACAGACTGGTTGTAGACGGTGGCCAAGATCCAGTCTTGATCTTGCTTGTTGGAGAAGTCAATTTCTGACTTTCTCTTCTCTCCCAATTCTGAAGCTACGACCCACGCGCTGCTCTGGAGCTCTTCAAGTTCAACCTGTCCGCGAGCTTGTCGAACCATGCGGCGGAAGTCTGAAATCTTCTCTGATAGGAATTTTTTGAACTGCTGGTACATCAGTTTGCCCGAGGTCTATGAGTTGCCTCGCAGCATACTTTCTCGATGTTACAGGCGTATGAGCGCCTCGCTACCACGCTTTAGTTTGTGGGTGAATTTGTGGGTAGAAATGATAAACGGGCCTGTGGGGCCGGTTCTATATGATGTCCTGGCGGAGGCTGTGAGATTCGAACTCACGGACGGGTCACCCCGTCGGCAGTTTTCAAGACTGCTGGTTTAAACCACTCACCCAAACCTCCTTGCTGTGCAGCCGGGCATGGCGCCCGTCGCACGAGGGCCGCATTATACATCACATCACTTGCTTTGCATCCATCCCTTTCCGGCATGCCATGCGCCAGCGCAGCAGACCGGCCTCAGAACGTCCCCGGATAAGCCCCGCCATCCATCAACAGATTCTGTCCCGTGATGAAACCCGCCTGAGCACTGCACAGATAGGCACAGGCATCGCCAAACTCGGCCGGATCACCGAAGCGCCCGGCCGGGTTGAGCTTGCGCCGCTCCGCCAACACTTCATCTACGCTGCGCCCGCTCTCGGCGGCGGCACCGCTGGCGGTGGAACGCAGGCGATCGGTCTCGAACGGCCCCGGCAGGAGATTGTTGATCGTCACGTTGTGCGCCACCGTCTTGCGCGCCAGTCCCGCCACAAAACCGGTCAGCCCCGAACGCGCACCATTGGAGAGTCCCAGAATGTCGATCGGCGCCCGTACCGCGCTGGAGGTGATATTGACGATGCGCCCGAAGCCGCGCGTAATCATGCCATCCACCGTGGCCTTGATGAGCTCGATGGGCGTGAGCATGTTGGCGTCCACCGCCGCAATCCAGTCCTCCCGCGTCCACTCACGGAAGTCCCCAGGCTTGGGGCCGCCGGCATTGGTCACCAGGATGTCCGGTGCAGGGCAGGCAGCCAGCGCCAGGGCGCGTCCTTCCGGGGTGGTGATGTCGCAGACGACGGCGGCAATGACGGCGCCGGTGGCGGCGGTCTCCGCGCGGATCGCCCGGGCCGTGGCTTCCAGCGCCTCGGCACCGCGCGCCAGCAGGGTCACGTGGACGCCCTCACGCGCCAGCGAGAACGCGCAGGCGCGACCAAGTCCCTTGCTCGATGCGCAGACCAGCGCAGTTTTACCTTTGATGCCGAGATCCATTCTGTTGTCCTTTGCTTGAGGGGGATGGCAGAAAAACACAAGCGGCCGGGACAGCATGGGCCGGCTGCGCTACACTGTCGGGCCTGAACGGCGGCGCTACTTCTTCATCACCATGTAGATGGCCAGCGCAATGAGGGCGATAACGCCCATCTCCAGCGCAAACACGATGACGCCGCTCATGTCAGTCTCCTTTTTTATCCTTCGATGCGGCCACTGCATCCTGCAGCCGGCCAGCAGAGGCATCACTGTACACCGATGACGGCTTCCTTGTTTTTCTCCGGCGTAGTCAACTTCCTGCTCGGTGGCCTGCTGGGCGCCATGGGCGGTCTGTTCGGGATCGGCGGCGGACTCATCGCCATTCCGGTGCTGGGCTACCTCTACGGCATGGACCAGCAACTGGCCCAGGGCACGGCGCTGGTGATGATCGTGCCCAATGTCGTCATCGCCTTCTGGCGCTACCGGCAGCGCAATCGCATCCAGTGGAGTACGGCCGCGATGATGTGCGTGCCCGCCGTCGTGACCACCTACCTCGCGGCCCGGATAGCCACAGCCATGGCCGCACGCAGCCTGCATGTCTGCTTCGCCGCCTTCATGGGGCTGCTCGCGCTTTACTATCTGTGGACGCTGTTGCGCAACAAGCGCAGCGTCGAGTCGTCCATGGTGCTCTCACGCCGCTACATTCCACTGGTGGGGATGTCGGCCGGAGCCTCGGCCGGTTTCTTCAGCGTGGGCGGCGCCATCGTGGCCGTGCCCATGCTGACGGCCTTGTTCGGCGTGACGCAGACCGCCGCGCAAGGCCTCGGACTGGCCATGGTCACGCCCGGCACCCTGGTGGCGCTGTGGACCTACGCCCAAGCGGGCCACGTGGACTGGTCAGTCGGTCTGCCCATGGCGCTGGGCGGCGTGCTGAGCATCTCATGGGGCGTGGCGCTGGCGCACCATTTGCCGGAACGGCGTCTGCGCATCCTCTTCTGCGCGGCATTGTTGTTGCTGTCGGTCTGGATGATGATCGGCGGCTGAGCGCGCTCTTCCGGCCAGCACCACCTCAGGCGCTCTTCCTTGCACGAGCGACAGGCTTGCCTGCATCGGGCGCGGATAGTTTATCTTCGTCATTGTCCGGCATCATCTGCTCGCTGATGAACTCCACCAGGTTGCGGGCATGCGGCGAGAGCGTCTCCATGTTCTGAAACACCATGCTGCGCTCGCGCACGCTCCACGGATCGCTCAATTCCACCACCGATAACTGCATGGTCTGCTGATGCCGCTGTGCCGCTGAACGCGGCACGATGCCGATGCCGACATTGGTCTCGATCATGCGGCACATGGCTTCGAAGCTGCGTACCTGGATACGCAACTTGAGCCGCTGGCCATGCCCGGCCACGATGTTGTTGAGGAAATGGTGCAGGGTGCTGCCCTCGTGCAGGCCGATGTGTTCGTATTCCAGCGTGTCCTGGAAGGGAAGGCTGCCAGCGCCGGCCAGCGGGTGTTCCAGCGCGGTGGCCAGGACCAGGCGGTCGGTGGAGAAGTTGAGCACCTGCAATCCATCTCCCTGTACCGGACCGGCGACGATGCCGATGTCGGCCGTGCCTTCCTGGATGCCGCGCAGGATGTCATGGTTCAGGCGTTCTTCCAGGGCGACATTGACCTGCGGATACCTGGCCAGGAACTTGCCGAGAATCTCGGGCATGAATTCGGTCACCGCCGTGGTGTTGGCGAAGATGCGGATATAGCCCTTGATGCCGTTGTTGTACTGCTGCATGTCGCTCTTGAGATGTTCCATCTGCTGCATGAAGAGCTGTGCGTGATGCAGCAAGGTCTGCCCGGCCGGTGTCAGTTGCACGCCCTTGCTCTCGCGATAAAGCAGGCGCGTACCGAAACGTGTCTCCAGTTCCTTGATGCGGTTGCTGGTGGCGGCCAGCGAGAGATTCATGCGCTCGGCGCTGCGGGTGAGGCTGTTGAGTTCGGCAATCAGGATGAACAGGCGCAGGTCGGTCAGATCGAAAAGCATGATGTCTCCCGGAAAGGATCAGTGAGGATCTCGCTTGCATTCCGGCAAGCCGCCCTCTCTTGTGTTGCGGCACGTTCCCGCGTTCGTTGCGCGCGTGCCCTCGGTGGCTGCTCATGGTACGCCGATTTGTCCGAGCGCATGCAGAGAAATCCCTGGCGCGCGTGATGCGATGCCGCATCCGCATCCTGGGCGTGACTTCAGTTCTGCGTAAGCCCCCCTTCCAAAAATACAGATTGTTTGCCGCGTCGGCTGGCCACAGACTGGCGCCCATTGCACAACAACGACACGAGCAGACATGTCGCATTCCGACCTGGATATCACCTTGCTGCGTCAGTGGCTGGACAAGACCGAAACGCGCCACGACCAGATCAATCCTGCCTTTGCGGCAGCGCTGGCGGCGACGCTGGACGGTCCGCGTTATCCCGTCGCCGGGGATGCGCTGCCGCCCTTGTGGCACTGGATCTATTTCTGGAACGTGTGCCCTCAGTCGGAGGTGGGCGCGGATGGGCATCCGCAGCGTGGTGGCTTCCTGCCGCCGGTACCCTTGCCGCGGCGCATGTGGGCCGGAGGCCGGCTGCGCTTTGCCGCGCCGCTACCCATCGGCGCACAGGCCGAGAAAGTCTCGCGCATTGCCAGCGTGGACGTGAAGCAGGGACGCACCGGCGCGCTGGCCTTCGTGACCGTGCAGCACACCATCCATCATCAGGGACAGCTCTGCCTGAGCGAAGAGCACGATATCGTCTATCGCGATTTGCCGCAGCCTGGTGCACCGGTGGCGGTAGCCCAAAGCGCGCCCGCCGATGCGCGCTGGTCGCGCCGGGTGGTGCCCGATCCGGTGCTGCTGTTCCGCTATTCGGCACTGACCTTCAACGGTCATCGCATCCATTACGACCGCAGCTATGTCACCGGGGTTGAGGGCTATCCTGGCCTGATCGTGCATGGTCCGCTGATCGCCACCTTGCTGGTCGACCTGCTGGCGCGCGAGATGCCGCAGGCGGTGCTGCGCGAGTTCAATTTCCGTGCCGTGGGCAGCCTGTTCGATATCGAGCCCTTCACGCTGTGCGGCAAGCCCGCAGCCGATGGCAGGAGCGTAGCGCTGTGGGCGCAGAACCAGCGCGGCGAGCTGGCGATGCAGGCGCAAGCCCTGTTGGGCTAAAAAAATAAATCATTTACACAATATTGAGCCGGAGTCCCTCATGTCGTATCAAACCGTCCCCGATGCCTACACCGACCTGCGCGATGCCGTGCGCGACCTGTGCCAGACCTTCCCCGCAGAATACTGGCGCAAGGTCGACGAGGCACGCGGCTATCCCGAGCAGTTTGTCGATGCTCTCACCAAGGCCGGCTGGATGGCCGCGTTGATTCCGCAGCAATACGGCGGTTCCGGATTGGGGTTGACCGAAGCCTCGGTCATCATGGAAGAGATCAACCGTACCGGTGGCAATTCCGGGGCCTGCCACGGCCAGATGTACAACATGGGCACCTTGCTGCGTCACGGCTCCGAACGGCAGAAGCAGCAGTACCTGCCCAAGATCGCCAGCGGTGAACTGCGCCTGCAATCGATGGGCGTGACCGAACCGACCACCGGTACCGATACCACGCGTATCAAGACCGTGGCGGTGAAGAAGGGCGATCGCTACGTGGTCAACGGCCAGAAAGTGTGGATATCCCGGGTCCAGCATTCGGATCTGATGATCCTGCTGGCACGGACCACGCCGCTGGACCAGGTCAAGAAGAAATCCGAGGGCATGTCCATTTTCCTGGTCGATCTGAAGGAGGCCATCGGCAAGGGGCTGGAGGTGCGGCCCATCCTGAACATGGTCAACCATGAGACCAATGAACTCTTCTTCGACAACCTGGAAATCCCCGCCGAGAATCTGATCGGCGAGGAAGGGCGGGGCTTCAAGTACATCCTCGACGGCCTCAATGCCGAACGCACCCTGATCGCCGCCGAGTGCATCGGCGATGGTTACTGGTTCATCGACAAGGCTACCGCCTATGCCAATGAGCGCGTGGTGTTTGATCGGCCCATCGGCATGAACCAGGGCGTGCAGTTCCCGATTGCCGACGCCTACATCGAGATCGAAGCCGCCAACCTGATGCGCTACAAGGCCTGCGAACTCTTCGATGCGCACCAGAATTGTGGCGCCCAGGCCAACATGGCCAAGTACCTGGCAGCCAAGGCCTCGTGGGAAGCGGCCAATGTCTGCCTGCAGACCCATGGCGGCTTCGGCTTTGCCTGCGAATACGACGTCGAGCGCAAGTTCCGTGAGACGCGCCTGTACCAGGTGGCGCCGATTTCGACCAACCTGATTTTTTCCTACGTGGCCGAGCACATTCTCGGTCTGCCGCGTTCCTTCTGAGGCAAATCATGCAGGCCATTGCAGAAAACTCCACCCTTGGTGCAGAAAACGTCAGGCCCGATGAGCATCCCTCGCGCCTGCTGGCGGCCTTTCTGGCCGGGCTGCGTTACGAGGATATCCCGACGGCGGTGATCGCCCGTACCGAAGATCTTTATCTCGATTGGTTCGCCTCGGCGCTGGCCGGCAAGACCGCGCGCCAGGTCGGCATCATCGAACGCTATGCGGCGCAGATGGGGCCGCAGCAGGGACCGTCGACCATCCTCACCAGCCGTCGCAGTACCACGCCGTATTTTGCGGCGCTGGTCAATGGCGCAGCCTCGCATGTAGTGGAGCAGGATGACGTGCACAACGGTTCGGTGTTCCATCCGGCGGCCGTGGTATTCCCGGCTGCGCTGGCTGCTGCGCAGGCACTGGGCAAGTCCGGTGCGGAATTGCTGGTGGCCGCCGTGGCAGGCTATGAGGCCGGCATCCGCATCGGCCAATTCATGGGGCGCTCGCACTACCGGGTCTTCCATACCACCGGGACAGTGGGCACGCTGGCCGCTGCGGTGGCGGTGGGCAAGTTGATGGATTTCGATGCGCGACAATTCCTGCATGCCATGGGTTCGGCCGGAACCCAGGCCGCAGGGCTGTGGGAGTTCCTGCGCGATGCGGCCGATTCCAAGCAACTGCATACCGGCAAGGCCGCTGCCGACGGGCTGCTGGCAGCGTATCTGACGCGGGATGGTTTCACTGGCGCGCAACGCATCCTCGAAGGTGCCCAGGGCATGGCGGCCGGCATGTCCAGCGACGCCGATCCTGCTCGCCTCACCGATGGCCTGGGTACGCGCTGGGCTACGGCGGAGACCTCGTTCAAGTTCCATGCTTCCTGCCGTCATACGCATCCGGCCGCCGATGCGCTGCAATTGCTGATGCAGCGTGAAGGTCTGCGTCACGACCAGATCGCCCTGGTCACCACGCGCGTGCATCAGGGTGCCATCGATGTGCTGGGGCCGGTGGTCGATCCGCAGACGGTGCACCAGGCCAAGTTTTCCATGGGTACGGTGCTGGGCTTGATTGCCGTGCATCAGCAGGCCGGGCTGAGTGAATTTGAACAGCAGGCCCTGAGCGATCCGCGTGTGACGCAGTTCCGCCAGAAGGTGCAGATGCGGCTCGATAGCGAGGTCGATCAAGCCTATCCGGCGCGCTGGCTCGGCCGCGTGGAGGTACAGACCACTGATGGCCGCCGCTTCGAGGCAGCCGTCGATGTACCCAAGGGCGACCCCGAGAACACGCTCTCGCGGCCTGAGCTGGAACAGAAGGCGACACGGCTGATACGTTTCTCGCACGCGGCCAGCGACGCCGAGATCGCCGCGATCATCGCACGTGCCTGGCGCCTGCACGAGACGCGCGATCTGCAGCAGTTGTTCTGACGCCCGACCCTATCCGATCATCCCGACGCGCCAAGTACGCCAGGAGCACACGCCATGTCGCAAGCCAATCGCCCGCTGGAGGGCATCACCGTCATCAGCCTGGAGCACGCCATCGCGGCGCCGTTCTGTACACGCCAGCTGGCGGACCTGGGCGCCCGTGTCATCAAGATCGAGCGACCCGGGGTGGGAGATTTTGCCCGCGGCTACGATACGCGCGTCAACGGCCTGTCTTCGCACTTCGTGTGGACCAATCGTTCCAAGGAAAGCCTGACCCTCAACCTCAAGGACGAAGAGGGCAAGCGCATCATCGACCAGCTCCTGGGTGAGGCCGATGTCCTGGTGCAGAACCTGGCACCGGGCGCTGCCGCCGGTCTGGGCCTGTCGGCCAAGGTACTGCATGCGAAGCACCCGGGCCTGATCGTCTGCGATATTTCCGGTTATGGTGAGGACGGTCCTTATCGTGACAAGAAGGCGTATGACCTCTTGATCCAGAGCGAAGCAGGTTTCCTCTCGGTCACCGGTACGCCCGATGAAGTGGTGAAGGCTGGCTGCTCGATTGCCGACATCGCCGCCGGCATGTATGCCTATTCCAACATCCTGGCTGCGCTCATCAAGCGCGGGCGCGATGGACGCGGCAGCCATATCGATCTGTCGATGCTGGAGGCGTTGACGGAGTGGATGAGCTTTCCCCTGTATTACGCCTATCAGGGGGCCAGTGCGCCGGGTCGCTCGGGCGCCGAGCATGCCACCATCTATCCCTATGGCCCCTTCAAGGCCGGTGATGGCAAGACGGTCATGCTGGGCTTGCAGAACGAACGTGAATGGAAAGTCTTCTGCGAAGTGGTGTTGCAGGATGCCGCGCTGGCCAGCGATGCACGCTTCTCCAGCAACGCGCGACGCCATGAGCATCGCGAAGCGCTGCGCCAGTTGATCCTGGGGATGTTTGCCGACATGAGCGCCGAGCAGGTCGTGGCGCGGTTGGATGATGCGCAGATCGCCAATGCCCGTGTGAACACCATGCAGGAACTGTGGCAGCACCCGCAACTGGCTGCGCGCGAACGCTGGGCCGAAGTCGATACCCCGGTCGGCAAGGTCGCCGCACTGCTGCCCCCCGGTGTCAATGACAGCTACGACTACCGCATGGAGGCCATCCCGGCACTGGGCCAGCATACCGAGGCCATCCTCGGCAGACTGGGCTATGACGCGGCCGCCATCGCGGCCTTGCGCGAACGGGGAACCGTGTGATGGCACCGCATATCACTGCTGCCAACAGCTACCTGTTCGTGCCGGCCAACCGGCCCGAGCGCTATGCCAAGGCACTCGAGAGCGGGGCGGACGCCGTCATCGTCGACCTCGAAGACGCTGTGGCCCTGCCGCAGAAGGAAGAGGCGCGTGCCACGCTGGCGCGCTGGCTGCGCGGCAATGGTCCGCAGGCGCGTCTGTGGGTGCGCATCAACGCCGCCGACACGGTCTGGCATGGCGATGACCTGCTGACGTTTTCTGCACTATCGATGGCGGGCATTGTTCTGCCCAAGGCGGAGGACGCCAAGACGCTGTCCTCCATCGCCCGTCGGCTGGGACCGGGGCGCGGACTGATCGCCCTCATCGAAAGTGCCGCCGGTCTGGCCGCCATGCGTGAGATCGCTGCCGTGCCGGGTGTGCAGCGGCTGGCCTTCGGTTCCATTGATGCACAGGTCGATCTGGGCATGCAGTGCGGACCGGAGGAGGAAGAGCTGACGCACTTCCGCATCGAGATGGTGATGGCCTCGCGCCTGGCCGGTATTGCCCCGCCCATCGATGGCGTGACCACGGATTTCAATGACGATGCCTTCCTCACGCGCATGGTGCAGCGGGCCCGGCGCATGGGCTTTGGCGCCAAGCTGTGCATCCATCCGCGCCAGGTCGACGGGGTGCGACGTGGCTTCATGCCCAGCGAGCGGGAACTGGCTTGGGCCGAGGAAGTGATGGCGGCCGTGCGCGCCGGCGACGGTGGTGCCATTTCGCTCAAGGGCAAGATGATCGACAGGCCGGTGATCTTGCAGGCGGAGAAATTCCTGCATCAGGCCGGGCGCTTGATGGACTGAGCAGGGCGGGCCTCGGATTGCGCCGACCGTGGCTCGTGTAACCTATGCGTTTTCCAACCAAGAGGGAGACGACACCATGAAAATCCAAGCTGCCGTGCTGCGCGAAGTGACCGAGGCGCACCCGTTTGCGCAGAGTCAGCCGCTGAAGATCGAGGAACTCGATCTCGATGGGCCCGGCCCCGGTGAAGTGCTGGTCAGGATGAAGGCGGCCGGCCTGTGCCATTCCGACCTGTCGGTCATCACCGGCGTGCGTCCGCGTCCGGTACCGATGGCCCTGGGCCACGAGGCCTCGGCTGAAGTGGTCGAGGTCGGCAGTGGCGTGACCGACCTGCGCGCCGGTGACCTGGTGGTGCTGGTTTTCGTGCCCAGCTGCGGTCACTGCCTGCCCTGCATGGAGGGCCGACCCGCGCTGTGCGAGCCGGGCGCGGCCACCAATACCGTGGGTGAATTGCTCTCCGGTCAGCGTCGCCTGCGTGACCGCACGCAGCACGTGCACCATCACATGGGCGTGTCGGCCTTTGCCGACCATGCGGTGGTCTCGCGCCGCTCCTGCGTGAAGATCGAGGCCGACATCGATCCCGTTCAGGCCGCCCTGTTCGGCTGTGCGGTGCTCACCGGCGTGGGCGCGGCGGTCAATACTGCCGAGGTCAAGGCCGGCACCACGGCTGCCGTGCTGGGGCTGGGCGGTGTGGGCCTGTGCACCCTGCTGGGCGCGCTGGCTTCGGGTGCTCGCGAGGTGATTGCCGTCGACCTGCATGACAGCAAGCTGGAGGTGGCGCGCGCACTGGGGGCCACGGCCACCGTCAATGCCCGCGATCCGGATGCGGTGGAGAAGGTCAAGGCACTCACCAAGGGTGGGGTCGACTATGCCTTCGAAATGGCGGGCTCGGTACAGGCCATGGAAGCGGCCTATCGCATGACCCGCCGCGGCGGCATGACGGTCACCGCCGGTCTGCCGGCACCGAATCAGAACTGGGCGCTGCAGCAGGTCAGCCTGGTGGCCGAGGAACGTACCGTCAAGGGCAGCTACATCGGTTCCTGCGTGCCGGTGCGCGATATCCCGCGCTACATCGGTCTGTACCAGGCCGGCAAGCTGCCGGTGGACAAGCTCATGGGCGAGCGCCTGGCGCTGGCCGATATCAATCGCGGCTTCGATCGCCTGCACAGCGGGGAGGGACTGCGTGACCTGATTGTGTTTTAACGCGAGCGGGTCGAGGTCATCGGCCTGCTTGCATCACCCCGGAGGAGACATCCATGACCATCATCACAATGCGGGCGGCACTGACCGCCTGCGCCTTCGCCTCGTTGAGCCTGTCGGCCACCGCCGCGCTGGCCCAGCAGACCATCGTCATCAAGTTCAGCCACGTGGTAGCCAATGACACGCCCAAGGGCAAGGGCGCGGAGCGCTTCAAGGAACTGGCGGAAAAGGCCACCAACGGCCGCGTCAAGGTCGAGGTCTATCCCAACAGTACCCTCTACAAGGACAAGGAAGAACTGGAGGCCCTGCAACTGGGTTCAGTGCAGATGCTGGCGCCGTCCCTGGCCAAGTTCGGGCCGCTGGGCGCCAAGGAATTCGAGGTCTTCGATCTGCCCTACATCTTCCCCAACAAGACCGTGTTGAAGCGTGTCACCGAAGGACCGATCGGACAGGGACTGTTCCAGAAGCTGGAGAGCAAGGGGATCAAGGGCCTGGCCTACTGGGATAACGGCATGAAGGTGATGACGGCCAACCGTCCGCTGCACAAGGTGGCGGACTTCCGGGCGCTGAAGATGCGCATCCAGTCCTCCAAGGTGCTGGACGAACAGTTCCGCGCGCTCAAGGCCAATCCGCAGGTGCTGGCGTTTTCCGAGGTCTATCAGGCCATGCAGACCGGCGTGGTCGATGGCAGCGAGAATACGCCCTCCAACATCTATACGCAGAAGATGCACGAAGTGCAGTCCGACCTGACGGTATCGGACCACGGCTACATCGGCTATGCGGTGATCGTGAACAAGAAGTTCTGGGAAGCCCTGCCAGCCGACGTGCGCGGCCAGCTGGAGGGCGCCATGAAGGAAGCGACGGAGTATGCCAACACCATCGCCCAGAAGGAAAATGATGATGCCCTGGCCGCCATCAAGGCCAGCGGCAAGACCAGGGTCTATACCTTGAGCGAGGCAGAAAAAGCCGAATGGCGGCGCGCCTTGCTGCCGGTGCACAAGAGCATGGCCTCGCGCGTGGGACAGGATCTGATTGACGCGATCTACAAGGAAAGCGAGGCGGCGGGCGTGAAGATGAACTGAGCGACTGACCGGTTGGCCTTGCCCGGCGGCCTGCAGCGATGCAGGCCGTTTTTCATGATGCGGAGGCGGGCCGGAAACCTTATTTCTTCTTGCGCTCGCGCACGTATTGTTCGGCGGCGGTGACGGCATTCTGCAGGGCTTCCATCTTGGAGTTGCCCGGCTTGAAATCGCCGAATTCATGCGTGGTGCGATCCGGGAAGTCGATATGGACGAACGCCGTCCATTTGCCATCGGTACGCAATACGGGAGTCAGTTTGATGGTCGCGTCAAGATACTTGCACGCGATGGCGCCTAAGGTGGTGGACATCTTGCTTCGAAGCGGGGCGACGGCGGGTGCTTGCCAGTCCATCGCCTGCAGGTTGTGTGGCAAATCGAACCGGCATGATGCCACAGCCTGTCCATTCCTGCCTTGTTCGCAACGTCGGCTTTACGCGATTTTACGAGTCTTCCGCTTGACGATGAGCCGGGCCTTGTGGTTTTGGCTTGTTCGTCAAGCTTCTTGAGATGATGAGCTTGTAAAAAAGATGCGAGTCAGCGAGCGCCCAGCAGCAGGTCCAGGTTTTGCACGGCGGCACCGGAGGCACCCTTGCCAAGGTTGTCGAACACCGCGCACAGCAGAATGTGGCCCGCCGTCGCGTTGCCGAAGACCCCCAGTGTCATGTCGTTGCTGTTGTTGTGGCGGGTCGGGTCGAGCCGGGTGGTGGCCGCGCTTTGCTCTGCATCCAGCACCATGACGTGGCGCGCACCGGCGTAATGCGCCTGCAGCGTTGTGCGCAGGCTCTCCAGCGTGGCCTGGGGCGGCAGCAGACGGGTCTGCAGGGCGATGGACAACACGATGCCCTGCCTGAAGGCGCCGTAGCTGGGCACGAACACCGGACGTTGCGACAGGCCCGCGTGCAGCTGCATCTCGGGCGGATGCTTGTGTGCCAGGCCCAGTCCGTAGAGCACGAAGGGCGCGGCCTGGGCGGCATCCGGACCTTCGTATTGCTCGACCTGGGCGCGTCCGCCACCGGAATAACCGGAGACGGCATGGATGGCCAGCGGGTAGTCGGCCGGCACCAGTGCTGCCTGCACCAGCGGGCGCAGCAAGGCGATGGCGCCGGTCGGATAGCAGCCGGGATTGGTCACGCGCTGTGCGTTGGCAATGGCCTGCGGCTGTGTCGTCGACAGTTCGGGGAAACCATAGACCCAGCCGGGGCTGGTGCGATGGGCCGAGCTGGCGTCGATCACGCGCACCCGGGGATTCTCGATCAAGGTGACGGCCTCGCGGGCGGCGTCGTCCGGCAGGCACAGCAGGGCGATGTCAGCGCTGTTGAGGGCCTCGGCGCGACGCCGCGCATCCTTGCGCTCGGCAGCCGGCAGGGTCAGGATGCGCAGGTCATGGCGGCCACGCAGGCGCTCGTGGATCTGCAGGCCGGTCGTGCCTTGGTCGCCATCGATGAAGATCAGGGGAAGTGTGCTCACGGTTCGCTCCAATACAGGGAAAGGCGCCGAAATCGAATGGCCGACGCTTGCCGAAGACTGCATGTTGAAGCGGATCGTATAATTGGAAAAGTTGAATATTCTAAAGAGTTCGTTCAGCTTTTCTGAACGTCTACTGAACGTGATCTTTTGAACGTGATCTTTGGAACGTGATCTTTTTCTGTCGGGAGTCATGCGATGCGTGAATTGAGCCTGGATCGCCTGCGTACCCTGGTGGCCATTGCCGACCTGGGTTCCTTTGCCGCTGCCGCGCGCGAGTTGCACCTGGCACCGCCCACGGTGAGCCTGCACATCAGCGAGCTGGAAGAGCGCATCGGTGCGCCGCTGCTGTTGCGCCAGCGCAGCCAGGTGCGGCCATCGGGCATTGGCGCCACCCTCATCGTCCGCGCCCGGCAATTGCTGGCCGCAGCTGATCAGGCGCTGGAAGAAGTAGGGCGGCAGGTGCTGGGGCTGGCCGGGCGCGTACGATTGGGCGCCTCTACCGGCGCCATTGCCACGCTGCTGCCGCAGGTACTGGAACGGCTGGGGCAACGTCATCCGGATATCGACGTGCAGATCCACATTCTGACCTCGCAGGAAACCTTGTCGCAGCTGCACGAAGGGCTGCTCGACATCGGCCTGGTGGCGCTGCCGCAATCACCCGTCCAGGGGCTATGCGTCAAGCCCTGGCGGCGCGATCCGGTGATGGCCTTCCTGCCGGCGGCCTGGCAGGTGCCGCGACTGGTCACGCCCGGCTGGCTGGCCGCGCAGCCGCTGATTTTGAATGCACCCGAAACACGGCTCTCGCGCCTGACCACGGAATGGTTCGCGGGGGCCGGGGAAGCACCGGTGGCGCGCATCCAGCTCAATTTCAACGATGCCATCAAGAGCCTGGTGGCCGCCGGTTATGGCGCCACGCTCTTGCCGCACGAGGCCAGCGCGCAAGGCCGGCCCGTGCTACTGGATCCGCGCATCGTCATGCGACCGCTGCGACCGGCGCTGTGGCGCCCCCTGGGCATTGCCCACCGCGCCAGCCAGCTCGAACCGGCCACGTGCCATGTGCTGGAGGCGCTGTGGGAACTCAAGCAGTTGAAGACATCGCGTTGACGGGCGCGAGTGCAGCGCGCGTCAGGGCGGAGAGCGACTGGCGCTGCTGTCCCCTGGTATCGAAATTTTCATCATCCAGCCACTGTTCGAAGGCCCGGCGCAGGGCTGGCCATTCGCTGTCGATGATGGAGAACCACGCCGTATCGCGGCTGCGGCCACGATAAACGATGGCCTGACGGAACACGCCCTCGAAGCGGAAACCCAGACGCTGCGCCGCCGCGCGCGAGGGCGCATTGAGGCTGTCGCATTTCCATTCGTAGCGGCGATAGCCGAGGTCTTCGAAGACATGGCGCATCAGCAGGTAATGCGCTTCGGTGGCCATGCGGCTGCGCTTGAGACGCGCTGACAGCGCGATGTGGCCGACCTCGATGACGCCATGTACCGGTTCGATGCGCATGAGTGCCAGGGTGCCGATCGCTTCGCCGCTGGCCAGGTCGATCACGGCATGATGCAGCGGGTCCTGCGTGGCCTGCATCTGTTCGGCCTGCTGACGGTAGCTGGCGGCATCAGCGAAGGGGCCGCTCATCATGTAGGTCCAGTCGCGTCCGTCCGGGGCGGTGGCAAAGGCGGCGTACAGTTGTCCGGCGTGGCGGGCTGCATCCAGAGGCTCGAGCCGGCAGCTGCGGCCTTGCAGGGTCTGGCCGTCGGGACGTGGACGCGGCTGCCAGTCGGGCAGGGCGGGGCCGATGGCTTGCTGGTATTCATTGGTGCGGGGGAGATCAGTCATGGTTGCTTTCGTGGCGGGTGTGAACAGACCCTGGCACGATAGCGTTTTCGTGGCATCATCAAAAGTGCCACAGGATACTCATTTGATGGAGCCACGAAAGCACCTTGCCATGCCTCTTTCCCTGTTGTCTTCCCCGCTCGACCTCAGTGCCGGTTCCATGTCGCGCCAGCAGCAATTGCTGGCGCGCTTCAAACGCGCCATTCTTGGCGGCCAGTTGCCGCCGGGCAGCCGCCTGCCCTCCACCCGCAGCCTGTGCGAGCAGTTGCAGGTGGCGCGCAATACGGTGCTGGCGGTGTACGAGCAACTGACGGCCGAAGGTTATGCCGAAGCGGATCGACAAGGAACCCGGGTGGCGACGCTGCTGGCGATGCCTGCCGGTATCCGCGCCGAACCGTCGGTAGCACGCCAGGACCGTCAGCGGCCATCACGCCGGGTCAGTGCGATCAAGTCCACGCGTGATGCCGGTGACCGTGCCCTGCCGCTGACACCGGGCATGCCGGCCCTGAACCGGTTTGCGCTCAATGCCTGGCTGCGCGCGCAGGAGCGCGCCCTGAAGCGGGCAGGGCCGATGGCGCTGGCCTATGGCGAAGCGCTGGGTGAACCGGCCCTGCGCGAAGCCATCGCGCAATATCTGCGGGTGGCGCGCGGGGTGCGATGCGAAGCGGGGCAGGTGGTGGTGACCGAAGGCGCACAAGGGGCCCTGTCGCTGTGCGTGCGGCTCTTCGCCAATCCCGGCGAGCGCGCCTGGGTGGAAGATCCCGGCTATGGCGGGGTGCTTGCAGCCTTCCATTCAGGCGATATGAAGATTCGTTCCATGCCGGTCGACGACGAGGGCATCCTGATTGCCGATCGGGACTGGCGTTGGCCGCCCCGGCTGATCCATGTGACGCCTTCGCACCAATATCCGACCGGCGCGGTATTGTCGCTGGCGCGGCGTCTGGCGCTCATCGCGCGGGCGCGTGAGCATGGCTGCTGGATCATCGAGGACGACTACGACAGCGACTTCTGCCATCACGGCCACCCCATCCCGGCCATGCAGGGGCTGGTGCCGGAGGCGCCGGTGCTGTACGTGGGAACCTTCAGCAAGACGCTGTTTCCGGGTTTGCGGATCGGTTTTCTGATCTTGCCGGCCTCGGTGGGGGAGGACACCTGGCGCGCGCTGGCCGAAATGTTGCGCGGCGGGCACAGGCTGGAGCAACTGGCGCTGGCGGAGTTCATGGCGGGTGGCCAGTTCGCGCGCCACCTGGGCCGCATGAAACGGCTCTATCGTGAACGCCAGCAGGCCTTGCGGGCCGCCTTGCAGACCCATTTGCCGGGGCTGGACATCTCGGGCGGCGCCAGCGGCCTGCACCTGACGCTGCGGTTGCCACCGGGTTGTGCCGACGGCGCAGTCAGCGCGGCGGCGCGCGCCGCAGGAATGAACGTGGGGGCGCTGTCCTCGTTTTCAGCAGGGTCGCCACAGGCTCGCCACAACGGGCTGGTGATCGGTTACGGCAATACGTCCGAAGAGCAATACGATGCGCTGATCCGGCGCCTGGCCGGGATCGTCAGGCGCACTCTGCGCCATCAGATCAGAGCGTGGCAGGCTGACGCAGGCGCTGCTTGACGCAGCGCGTGACGAGGTCCATGTAATCGGCGGCGCGCGCGGGCTTGGCGGCATACCAGATGCGGCTGTCCTGCTCCTGTGCGAAATCGGCGGACATCGGTGCGGCCGTGAAGAGCACCAACGGAATCTGCGCCAGTTGCTGGTAGATGCACAGGGTGCGCAGCAATTCATAGCCTTCGGTGCCGGAAAAGCTGCGTGGATCGAGCAGGATCAAGGCCGGGAGATCCTTGCTGCGGCACAGGGCCTTGGTCAGCAGGGACGCATTGGCCAGCTCGGCATCATCGAACCATGCGAACTGGCAGGGCAACTGGCTGCGCCAGATGGCAAAGCGGGCGGTTTCGATGGCGTCCAGGTCGGCATCGACGACGAGTACGCGGGGCAGGTGATGAGTCAGGGACATGGCAGCCTCCTTGCTGGGATGGCACCATCTTAGGAGAGTCGGGCGACGGGGACTATCAGGGGCTTCCTGATGCTTCCTGATGCTTCCTGATGCTCTGCGGTGGAGACGGGGACCGTCAATGCCCGGCCAGGGCAGTTCAGCTCATTTCAGCTCGACTGCCTTCGCCGGGGCTGGTTTCGAACTGTCTGGCGTATTCGGCACGGCGCGCCTGGTCCGATTCGATGAGCAGGCGGTAACGGGTTTCGGATACGCGCTGCTGGAGCACGGCGGCATAGCGCTCGCGCTGCAGCCATTCAATGATGATCGAGGCGGTGGCGACGATGACGATGTAGACCAGGATCAGGAAGATATCCTTGTCGTTCAATCCATCCATCGTATAGAAGGGCTTGCGGAAGAAGAACATCGCCGTGGGAATGCTCACGGCCAGCAGGCCCAGGGAATAGAGATAGCCGAACAGATAGCTCATCACGATGCAGTTGACGGAGAAAAACAGCATCGACAGCGCCTCATCCACAAACGGTGCCAGCGCATAGCGCAGTCCGAATGCCGCCACGAAGCCGACGGTACAGACGTACACTGGCCGGAACCCCTGCGGGCGCCAGCTCTTGGCATTCTTGAGTCGGATCAGGCTCATGATGGTCTTGGAGTGGGGGCGTGTGGTATCCATCTTGGTTCACATTGCTCGATGCTGCAATGGGCTCATGTTAAGAATGTAAGAATGCGGGTCTGTCAAATGGCGGATCGGCGGCAGGCAGCGTGGATCAGCGGTTTTTCTGCACATCCACTCAGTGCCGTCTGTCTTTGAGCGGCGAGGAGTGGGCGAGATACTTGCGGTTCATCTCGTTGCCGTGGATCTCGATGCTGCGCTTGATGAACATCACGGTTTCATTGGTGACGATCTCGCGTTCATTGTCCACGGTGATGATGTGATAACAGTCACCCAGCCAGACGACCTTGCGTATCTCGGCATTGATGTGCTGCAGGATCACTTCGGCATTGCGCGGCGAGGCGGTTTCATCGTCGATGGAATGAATGATCAGGGTATCGGTACGCACCAGCGGCAGCGACTTGCGCACGAAGGCGATCATGCGCAGGGCCGCGCGCAGGTGGCGTGCCGGGATGGAGGCAGCGCCCACGGCGGCGACGCCATCCTTCTCCAGCGCGGCGGCCACGCGACGACGCATTTCGAAGTTCTTGATGCCGTAGGGTTCGCTTTCCTTGTAGGACCAGTCGCGCACGCCCATGTCATAGACCACGGTGAGCAGTTTCCAATACCAGGGTACCGACCAGCCGTCATACTGCAGCACCGGCGAGAGCAGCACCACCGACAGCAGCTCCTTGCTGCGCGCCGCCACCGCCAGGGCCAGCGTGGCGCCCATGGACAGGCCGCACAGCGAGACGGTGCGGAATTCTTCCTTCAGGCGCGCCACCCGGCTCTCGACCACGGCGCACCAGTCCTCCCAGTCGGGGGAGACGCGGGGATTGGTCAGGGCCGCGGAATAATTGTCGATGTTCAGGGCAATGACGGTGCAGCCGGCCTTCTTCAACTGCTTGGGGATGGAGCCCATTTCCAGCTGCGAACCGCACAGGCCGTGCAGCAGGATGACGGCGTGGTCCTTGTGGGGGCCGCCTGGTCTTTCTTCAGTATGCCGCTGGGCAGCGTCGTTGTCCGGCAATGGGCTGGCCGGACGGATGGTTTCTGTGGATGACTGTGAGTCCATAAATCTTCAAACGCTTTTCGCGCCCCTTCGGCGCGGCCTGGCGAATCGTTCGCCCCCCGTTCAGTACGAGTAAGCGGGTCGACGCTTGAGCGCGTTCTGTTTCCCGGCTACTAACTCCGCTGGCGTCCAGGCGGATGACTTTTTGCGGAAGTCTAACTGCCTCGACAAAATGTTGCCAGCGTTTATCACCTGCATCCCCACGATGGCCGCACGAGGGTGGCCTGACATGCCATCCGGCAGGAATGTGACAATGTGATGTCAGCATAACGTTGTAAAGCCGCAATCGGTGCACAAACCTTCATATATTGCACTAAAGGGCGAGATGCGGGCCCCCATCGGGTGCAGGGAAAACGAAAAAGCCCTTCGAGGCGAGTCGAAGGGCTTGCGGTCGGTGTAGCGGGGCAGGATAAATGCCGTCGGGCATCAGCCTCGGCCTTCCAGGCGGCCATTGACTACGCGCACCTGGTCGCCGACGCGCCAGTTTTCGCTGGTTTGCGGGAAGCTGCGGGTCTTGCCGTTTTCCATGCGTACGTCGACGACGTAGCTGGTGGTGGCGCGCACGTTCTTTTCTACCTCGTTACCGGCATAGCCGCCGCCGACGGCGCCAGCGATGGTGGCCAGGGTACGGCCGGTGCCGCCGCCGATCTGGTTGCCCAGCAGGCCACCGACCACGGCTCCCCCGGCGATGCCCACGCCGCTGGTGGGGGCGGTATGGCGCACGGTACGTACGCCCACCACTTCACCGCAGCTGCTGCAGACGGCCGGGGCGCGCTGGGCCACCGGAGCTGCCGCCTGGGCCGGGTAGGCGCCAGGCTGTGGCTGGTAGGAAGTCGATTGCGGTGCGCGCTGTTGCGCCAGCCCTTGCTGGCCCTGGCCCGCTTGATCCGCCTGCTCCAGAGCGGCGACCTGTTGCGGCGAATTGGCACTCTTGGAGCTAGGCAGCAGACCGGTCATGGCGGCCACGCCGATCAGGCTGACCAGGATGACGGCCACCGAGGCGCCGGCCACCAGCGGATGGATACGACCGGAGGAAGCCGGCTGGGCGGGCTGGGTCAGGGCATTGTTGCTGGCGTTCGGGTGCTGGGGGGTATTGGTCTTGGTTTCCATGTTGACCTCTCTAGTTGTTCTGTTGTCGTTGATGAGTGGATGACTGGATTATGGAGTGGTCATGAGCCAAAAAAAATCCCGATTCTGTGTCAGTTGTAAGGACTTGTAATCCTGCAACAGTCATGCTGGGTGTGGCTTTGCGGCAAACCAGGATGGTCTTGCAAGGGGGAGGGGGCAGGCGGGGC
>NZ_JABFMQ010000020.1:0-81713 GCF_013359625.1 Herbaspirillum sp. C9C3 | reverse complement strand
TCCGTATGGGGCAGACTCTACATCATTACCGTACTAATCTTGGGGAGCAGGTCACTTTACCTCAATGAAGGTAACGTCCATTCTGGATCTGCCAGAGAAGACTACAAAGTCCACCCGACCCGCATCCAGCGCGAATTCCGAGAAACAGATGTATTCCTCCTTCGGGTCTGCGTAGATTTCACCGAATATCGAAAGATCTTGCTTCAATAATTTCTGCAGCGCTTGTTCGGTTGCGTTGCCTTCCACCAGTTCCGCCAATTCCTTCTTGGAAATCATGCCCGCTTCGATTTGATTCCGACGCCATGTCTTCTCGTGATTTTCAGGCCAGGGCGAGTCGATGTGCGGATCAATCTCAAACCGAATGCGATCCGCCGCATTCAACAGCGGCTGACTATCCTCAATTCTTGATTTCAATTCCTCCGCACCACACTGCAGAAGCGATTCTGCCTCTGCTGGGGTAATTGCTTTCCAACCAGGCGAATTGCCCTTGCCTAAAGTGATCAGGTCAAATGTATCGCCTCGAAATGAGTTTTCAGGGTAATGCTCGACGAACCGGCAGTCAGCAGGGACAAGCCCTCCCCCTGGTCAATGACAGGCAGATGTTCTCTACGGAATTCGTCACTGAAGCTCCGGAGTTCAGATCTCCAATATCAGTCAGCAGCGCGATGACCGAAGAGGGCTCTGTCACAAAAACTCTCACTCGGCAGATTCCATCCCTCCGCCTCCCAACAAACGTCGGGTAACGGTGTACGAAGTCACTTACTTTCATCTTTATTCACCAATTCAAATATTGAAACCAAGACCCGGCCGTGCTCGGCCGGTCCACTTGCGATCAGCCAATCAACGCGCACTCCGTGCCGCACTCACTTTGCGCCAGCAAGTTGTCATTCCATTTGCCGTCCGCGTACGTCCGCAGATAAGGCATCTTGCCCGCTTCACGCACTACGCCGATGTAGACGCGTTTGCCGGTGCTTTTATCGACGATGTAGAACGCTTCGGTCTTGGACTCGATGCGGGCAATGGCTGCCTCACGGCTGAGACGCCATTTGTTGCCGGTATGCCCGATATGCGTGATGTGTTCGTGCGCACTGTTGCGATTCGGCTTGTTCACACAATTCACTTGGTACTCTTTCATTTGAAACCCCTTTATTTAATGTGCATCAATCGGAATGATGCGATGCAGATCACAATGTAATTGCTTTCCGTGAGCTGTGCAAGCAAAATTCGGCATCAATCGGATTTATGCAAATGAACTGTAATTTGAAAACTCTGGCCGATGTCCAGGCGGGGCATCCCTTCCGCGGTAGCGTGCCGCTCGTGGAATCCGGGAACGCGTTTGCGTTGCAAATGCGTGACCTGAGTCCCAACGGTGAAGTGGGATGGGATGGACTCGTCCGCACCGAGGTCGATACCAGTAAAGCTGTTCAATGGCTGGAGCCAGGCGACGTCGTATTTGTTGCCCGGGGCGCGCGAAACTACGCTGTTTGTTTGCGGGAGGTGCCCAAACCGACGGTGTGTTCCCCCACTTTTTTCTTGATTCGCATCAAGTCGAAAGTGCTGTTGCCTGAATTTCTGGCCTGGCAAATCAACCGGGCTCCGGCCCAGCGCTACTTGGCCAGCAATGCCGAAGGTTCTGACCAGCTCAGCATCCGCCGCCCAGTGCTGGAAGCACTGCCGCTGGCATTACCACCGCTTCAACAGCAACACTTGGTCGTTTCACTGGCTGAAGCAGCCGTGCACGAAGAGCGACAGCTCCATGCCTTGATCCGCAACCGCCAGCAGCAGCTCGATGCGCTGGCGCATGCCCTTTTTTCTGACGAATCCCAAGCTAACTGACCCATGAGTGCTACCCCCATCCAGCAAGACGCCATCAACGCCGCCGTGTGGAATGCTTGCGACACATTCCGCGGTACCGTGGACCCGAGCATCTACAAGGACTACGTCCTGACGATGCTCTTCCTGAAGTACATTTCCGACATCTGGCAAGACCATTACGACCGCTACAAGGCCGAGCACGGGGATCACCCGGCCTTGATTGAAGAGCTGCTGAAAAACGAGCGCTTTGTACTGCCTCGCAGCGCCAACTTCTACGCCTTGCATGAAGCGCGACATCAGCCCGGCAATGGCGAGCGAATCGACAAGGCTTTGCACGCTATCGAAGAGGCCAACCTGACGAAGCTGCGGGATGTTTTCCAGGACATCAGCTTCAACTCCACCAAGCTGGGCGACGAGGCGCAGAAGAACGACATCCTGCGTCACCTCCTGGAAGACTTTGCCAAGCCCGAGCTCGATCTTCGTGAGAGCCGGGTCGGCAGCCTGGACGTGATCGGCAATGCCTATGAATTCCTGATCAAGAACTTCGCCTCGACCAGCGGCAAGAAGGCCGGCGAGTTCTATACGCCACCCGAAGTGTCCCAACTCATGGCGCGCCTGATGGCGCCCGAGGAAGGTGACGAAATCTGTGACCCCACCTGCGGCTCAGGCTCCCTGCTGATGAAATGTGGACAGCTCATTCGCGCCAAGGCGGGTAGCCGCAAATATGCGCTCTTTGGACAGGAGGCCATCGGCAGCACCTGGGCGCTGGCCAAGATGAACATGTTCCTGCATGCCGAGGACAATCACCGTATCGAGTGGGGCGACACCCTGCGCAACCCCAAGCTGCTCGATGGCAAGGGCTTGCTCAAGCACTTTGATATCGTTGTGGCCAACCCGCCTTTCTCGCTGGAGAAGTGGGGACACGAAGCCGCTGCCGATGACCCGTACAAGCGTTTTCGCCGTGGCCTGCCCCCGCGCACGAAGGCTGACTACGCCTTCATCTTGCACATGGTCGAAACCATGAAGCCGGGCACGGGCCGCATGGCTGTGGTGGTGCCGCACGGCGTGCTCTTCCGTGGTGCCGCCGAGGGCAAGATCCGTCAGAAGCTGATCGAAGAAAACCTGCTCGATGTGGTCATCGGCCTGCCCGAGAAGCTGTTCTACGGCACCGGCATTCCTGCCGCCATCCTGATGTTGCGCAAGAAGAAGTCCGACGACAAGGTGCTCTTTATCGATGCCAGCCGAGACTTTCAGGATGGTAAAAACCAGAACGTACTGCGCCCGCAAGACCTCGAGCGCATCGAGCAAACCGTGCGAGAAAGACAGAGCGTCGAAAAGTACGCCTACCTCGCCAGCCCGGCCGAGATTGCCGAAAACGAATTCAACCTCAACATCCCGCGCTATGTGGACACCTTCGAAGAGGCCGAGGCCATCGACCTGAAGGCCGTGCGCGAAGAACGTCTGAAGCTCAAAGCCGAGCTGGCGGTGCTGGAGGAAAAAATGGCCGGCTATCTGAAAGAACTGGGCTATGAGTGAACCGAGGCCCCGCGCAGAACTGGTGCTCTATGCCACTGAGGATGGCTCAGCGCAGTTCTTCCTGCGCGCCGAGGATGGCACGGTCTGGCTCAGCCAGGCTGAATTGGCTGAGCTCTTTCAGACCTCCATCCCGAACATCAACATTCACATCAAGAACGTGCTGGATGAGGGGGAGTTGACGGAAGTTCGAACTATTAAAGATGACTTAATAGTTCAAACCGAGGGCAGCCGCCAGGTCCGCCGAACGGTCAAGCTTTACAACCTCGACATGATCCTGGCCATCGGCTACCGGGTGAAGTCGCCACGCGGCACCCAGTTCCGGCAGTGGGCCACCACCCACCTCAAGCAATACCTGATCAAGGGCTTCGTCATGGATGACGAGCGTTTGACGGGTGGCGATCGCTGGGATTACTTCGACGAGCTGCTTGAACGCATCCGCGACATACGCTCGTCGGAAAAGCGCTTCTACCAAAAGGTGCGTGACCTGTTCGCGCTCTCGGTGGACTACGCGGACGATGGCCAAGCCACTGGTCTCTTCTTCGCTGAAGTGCAGAACAAGATGTTCTTTGCTGTGACTGGCAACACAGCCGCTGAATTGATCGTGCAGCGCGCCGACCCCGCTCAGCCCAACATGGCGCTCACGTCCTGGAAGGACGGGCGAGTCCGCAAGGGTGATGTGACTGTGGCCAAGAACTACCTGAACGCCGAAGAACTGGACCAGCTCAACCGCATTGTCAGCCTGTTCCTGGACTTCGCCGAGCTGCGTGCCATGCAGCGCAAGGATTTGCGCATGGCGGATTGGCGAGCCTATGTAGACAGCTTCATGACCTTCAACGAGCAGGCCGTGTTGCAGGGCCCGGGCCGCATGAGCCATCAGGCCATGACGACGATTGCGCACGAACGCTATGAGCAGTTTGATGCGGCTCGGCGGCAGGCCGAGGCGCTGGAGGCTGATCGCGCGGACATGCAAGAACTGGAGCAGCTGGAAAAGCAGCTAGCTAGTCGGAGCAAGAGCGGTAAGGGAGGGAAAGATGTTGCCTGAAGGATGGCACCGCATGACGGTTGCTGACATCTGCCAAATGCAGAACGGAAATGGCTTCGGCCCCGAAGACTGGGGCACTCAAGGCTACCCGATCATACGAATTCAAAACTTGAACGGTGGCGCCAACTTCGATTACTACTCAGGGCCAGTTCAGACGCGTTGGCTGGTGGAGCCTGGACAACTGCTGTTTGCTTGGGCCGGAACGAAGGGTGTGTCGTTCGGTCCCGCCATCTGGAGCGGTCGTACAGGGGTACTCAACCAACATATCTTCAAAGTTAGCGCCAGAGAAGGCATCGACAAGAACTGGCTGTATTGGGCCCTGCGCCATGTGACCGATCGCATCGAGGCCAATGCGCATGGCTTCAAGGCCACACTCGTTCACGTTAAGAAGTCCGACATTGATCGTCAGGAAGTATTGGTTCCGGATCTGAATGCACAACGTCGGATTGCAGATGCGCTAGCGGTATGGGAGGCCGCTATCGACGTGGCCGAAAGGCAACTCATTAACAACTGCAAACAGAAGGACGCACTTTCCCAAGCTTTTGATTGGGGTGGACGACGTTTGAAAAATCATAGTGAAGCTGCTCTTCGGCCGCATGCGTCAGACCTGTTTACGCCTATATCGATTCGCCGCAATCAAAACGCCGAGCTGTTGTCGGTCACTCAGGAGCAAGGTGTAATTCCCCGACGTCTGCTGGATCGCAAGGTAGTCATGCCCGAAGGGGCCACCGATAGTTACAAGCTTGTAGAACCGGGTGATTTTGTCATCAGCTTGCGTTCGTTCGAAGGGGGCCTTGAATACTCAAAATTCAGAGGGCTCGTCAGTCCGGCATACACGGTGCTACGCGCCAAGCTGCCGATTTGCGATGACTTCTATCGCCACTACTTCAAATCGAGAGACTTCATCAGCCGGTTGTCTGTAGCTGTTATTGGCATCCGCGATGGCAAGCAGATCAGTTATGACGACTTTGCATTCCTGAAAATTCCGTCTCCGCCAATTGAAGTCCAGCGAAAGGTTGCAGATGTCTTGAACGATGCTGAGCATGAGATCGAGCTGCTGGCGAACCATCTTGAGGCGCTCAAGGCTGAAAAACGCGCCCTAATGGCCGACCTCCTAACCGGCAAACGTCGCGTTCGTATGCCCGACACGACGGCAGAACCGGAGGCCGCATGAGCGCCCTCCCCCAAACTCGCGAGCAATACAGCGCCCATATCCCGGCGCTGCATCTGCTGATCAATCTGGGCTGGAATTTCCTGAGCACGGCCCAGGCGCTGGCCTTGCGCGGCACCACACGCGAGGTCATCCTCAAGACGCGCCTGATTGAGGTACTGCAAACCCGGCGCTTCGACTACAAGGGAGAGTCGTTCCCGCTCTCCCCCAGCGGCATCGATCAGATCCTGCGGCAGGTGCAGGCGGTGAACCTGACCGAGGGCCTGTTGCCGGCCAATGAGCGGGTCTACCAGATGCTCACGCTGGGGGTGACCGTCACCGAGTTCATGCCCGATGGCAAGAAGCACCAGCCGACCATTGCCCTCATCGATTGGCATGACCCGGCCGCCAACCGCTGGGACGTGACCGAAGAATTGGAGGTGTTGTCCACTCACGGCACCCATCATCGTGTCCCCGATGTGGTGGCCTATGTGAATGGCTTGCCGTTGGTGGTGATCGAGGCCAAGCGTCCCGATGCCAGCCATATGGGCCAAGCCATGGTCGAGGAAGGCATCAGCCAGCAGTTACGCAACCAGCGGCCGGACGAGATTGCCCAACTCTTTGCCTATGCCCAGTTGCTGCTGGCCGTGAGCCCCACCGAAGCACGCTATGGCACGACCAGCACGCCCATGAAGTTCTGGGCACGCTGGCGTGAAGAAGAGTTTAGTGACGCGCAATTGCGCGAGTGGAAGAATCTGCCACTCAGCACCGACGCTGAAGCCGCATTGTTGGCCGGTAAGCCAAGCAAGCTGCAAAGCTACTTCCGGCAACTATGGGCGCAGCCACTGCTCCCGAACGAACAAGACCGCCTGCTGGCAGCCTTGCTGCATCCGCAGCGTTTGTTGGAATACCTGCGCCTGTTCGTCTTGTTTGATCGCAAGGCAGGCAAGGTAGTGGCCCGCTACCAGCAGTTCTTCGGCATTCGGGCTTTGCTGGAGCGGATCAACCAGCGCAAGCCGGATGGCGGGCGCGAAGGCGGTGTGGTGTGGCACACCACCGGCTCCGGCAAGAGCTTTACGATGGTCTTCCTGACCAAGGCACTGGTGCTGCACCAGAGCACCCAGGCTTGCCGCGTGCTGGTGGTGACCGATCGGCTGGATCTGGAAGACCAGTTGGCGCGCAACTTCATGAACAGCGGCGCCTTCGGCTCCGCCGTGGCCACCAAGAAGGACGGCGAGAAAGCCAAGGTGGGCTCGGGCCGTGAGCTGGCCAAGCGCATTGGCCAAGGGTCAGAGCGCATCATCTTCACTCTGCTGCAGAAGTTCGCTACTGCCTCCAAGCTGCCCGAGTGCTACAACCCATCGGCAGACATGATCGTGCTGGTAGACGAAGGCCACCGCAGTCACGGTGGCGAAACCCACGAGCGCATGCGCAAGGCGCTGCCGCGTGCGGCCTATGTGGCTTTCACCGGCACGCCATTGTTGAAGAAGGACAAGACGGCCAACAAATTCGGTTCCATCGTGCATGCCTACACCATGCAGCGTGCGGTGGAAGACGGCACGGTGGCACCGCTGCTGTATGAAGAGCGTGTGCCGGAACTGACCATCAATGAAGAGGCCGTCAACCGCTGGTTTGATCGGATCACGGCGGGTTTGAGCCCTGAGCAGGCCGCCGACCTCAAGCGCAAGTTCGCCAACAAGCAGGCCGTTTATGGAGCCGCCAACCGCATCGAACTCATCGCCTGGGATATCGCCCAACATTTCAACGAGAACATCAAAAAGCTCGGGCAAGGTCTTAAAGGTCAGGTGGCCACCGCCAGCAAGTTGGAAGCCATTCGCTACAAGCAGTACCTTGATGACACGGGCCTGGTGAGCAGTGCCGTCATCATTTCCGCACCCGACAGCCGTGAAGGCAATACCGAGGTGGATGAGAGCAAGCTGCCCGAAGTGCAGAAATGGTGGAACAGTCATGTCGGCAAGAATGCCGAGGGCTATGAGCAACAGGTCTTGCAAGACTTTGGCAGCGACGGCGAGCCGGATCTGTTGATCGTGGTGGACCGGCTGTTGACGGGCTTCGACGAGCCGCGCAACACGGTGCTCTACATCGACAAGCCCTTGAAGGAGCACAGCCTGATCCAGGCCGTGGCCCGCGTGAACCGCCTGCACGAAGCCAAACGCTACGGTGTACTGGTGGATTACCGTGGCATCCTGAAGGAGTTGGACACGGCCGTGCGTGCCTATCAAGACCTGGAGAACCGAACGCAAGGCGGCTACGAGCTGGCAGATATCGAGGGTCTCTATCAGCAGATGAGCACCGAGTACAAGCGCTTGCCGGGCCTGTACGATGAGCTGCGGGCGATCTTCGCCGAGGTGCAGAACAAGCAGGATCTGGAGCAGTACAGGCAGCTGCTGATGCCCCGCTACGCCGAGGACGAAGACGGCCAAACTTATGATACGCGGCAGAAGGTTCGCGACGACTTCTACAGCGCATTGACCGCGTTTGGCCTTTGCCTGCAGACGGCACTGTCTTCACGAAGTTTCTTCGAAGACCACAGTTTCTCCGAGGCCGACGTTCATCGATACAAGGAGGACCTGCGTTTCTTCACCAGCCTGCGTACGATCGCTCGCCAGGATGCGTTGGAGACGGTTGACTACAGCGTGTATGAACAGCAGATTCGCCGCTTGGTGGACAAGCAGGTCGTAGGAAGCCAGGTCCGCGAGCCCAAGGGCGTTTACCTGGTTCACCAGCTGGGCGCACCTGAAGAGGTCGAACAATGGAGTGAAGAAAAGACCCGCAATGAGACGGATATGATCCGCACCCGTCTGAAGAAGACCATCGAACAGGATCTGGCCGACGACCCCTATGCGCAAAAGGTGTTTGCAGATCTGCTCAAGCAGGCCATCGCCGAGGCTGAGGCCATGTTCGATCATCCGTTGAAGCAGTACGCCTTGCTCAAGAAGTTCGAAGAGCAGGTGGATGCGCGAGACGTCGGCGGTCTGCCGGCTGAACTCAGTGAGAGCAAGCATCTGCGCGCCTATTTTGGTATTTGTCGTCTGGTACTTGGTGAGGATGCGTTTGCAGAAACGGATCAAGCGGCATGGGTTGGGCAAGCCAAAGAAATCGATGCCGTGGTGCGGCAGGCCGTGGCCGAACATTCATTGAACCCCCAGAACATCGAGGCAGCCATCCGCAAGGCATTGCTTCCTGCACTCTTCGGATTGATGGGGCTCGACAAGGCCAAGGAAGCCATCGACCAGGTTATCCAGGTCACCCGAGTGGGCCTGGCTCGTGGTGGGGTGTGAATTGACGCTACATGCCGTGATCTACGGAGATCAGCAGATACGCTTTTCTCTGAGGTATCTGCCGAGACCGACACGGCGCGTGTCGATCCATGTCAGCCCGGAGGGGGCTGTACAGGTGGATGCACCTGAGGGGACGGCACTGCCAGAGATCAAGCGAGCTGTGCGCAAGCGTGCAGCCTGGATCTGGCAGCAGTTGCAAGCAGTGACGCGGCGCAGACTGCACGTACTTCCCAGGGAATACGTCAGTGGTGAGACACACTTCTATCTCGGCCGGCGTCACATGCTGAAGGTCTTGTGCGCCGAAGGTGGCGAATCGGGTGTGCGTCTATGGCGCGGCCGATTGGAGATCAGGGCCGTGAGGCCAGACGCCCTGGCTGTGCGCAAACTGTTGGAGGACTGGTACCGGCAGCGTGCAGCGGATGTATTTGCCAAGGTGCTCCTGGAGATGGCTCCACGCCTGGGACTGCGCAGAACATTGCCACCGGTGCGTCTGCTGTCCATGCGCACTCAGTGGGGCAGTTGCTCACCTAAAGGCGAGATATTGCTCAATCCATCTCTGGTGAAGGCACCCAGGCCATGTATCGAGTACGTTGTTGCACACGAACTGTGTCACCTGCGTGAGCACAACCACAGCGATCGTTTCTACAAGCACCTGGCGCGAGCATTGCCGGATTGGGAGGCGCGCAAGGCGGAGCTCGATGAGCTGGCGGAGCTGTTGCTCAACAGGTAAGGCCCTAATATCCTCTGCGAAACCTGATGTCGTTCACCTGCATGACGCGCAATGAACAACCGGTATGGCTCGTCCCTGATACTCCCGGATTCAATCCAAAGAACATTACCCCTGACAGTTCTCAACTTCAGTATTTCGCAATGTAAATAATCTCAATTCCTCATGGCGTCTGTCTTTGCACCCGACTACCTCGCCCATTGCCATCCCGCCACAAAATTCTCACCACCCCACACAAATCCTTGCGGTTCCCCGCTCGCTTGAATAACATCAACTGAACAATTCGAGCCCACACCGCCATGAGTAGAGACAAGTCGAGCGCCCGAAGCGTAGCTGCGGTCTTGCTCGTCTTGGCGATGAGTCTGCTCTGCGCCGCCTTCGCCCGCGCCCAATCACCCGCCGCCAATGCGCAAGTCATCGAGATCAAACTCGCCGATCTCAATGACGACAATCCCCTGATCAACTACCGCAAGGCCGTCCTCGAACTGGCCATGCGTGCCAGTGGCCGCCCCTTTTCCATCAAGGGCTGCCAGGTGGCCGATGTGGCGACCTCCGACCAACGCTATGTGGAACTGGTCCAGACCGGACAGTATTGCAATCTGCTGGCGACCTCGGCAGGCAGCGGGATGACGCGCTCGCTGCAAGCCATCCCCTTCCCCATCTACCTCGGTGGCGGCGGCTACCGCGTGCTGCTGGCCAACCGCCACAGCCTGGAGCGTGCCCGCAGCATCCGTAGCCTCGATGATCTGCGCGCCTTCACCATCGGCTCCGGTATCGGCTGGGTCGATACCAGCATCATGCAGTCCAACCAGCTCAAGGTGGTCCAGAGCAACTACCTGAACCTGTTCGAGATGCTCAAGGCCGGCCGTTTCGATTTCTACAACCGCTCCATCTTCGAGGCCGCCAGTGAACTGGAAACCTACGATCCCGCCCACCAGCTGGCCATCGTGCCCGACCTGGTGCTGTACTACCCGGCCGACCTGTTCTTCTACACCACGCCCGGCCGCGACGATATCCGCGACGCCCTGCTTGATGGCCTGCGCAAGATCCATCGCAACCGCGCCCTGCTCGACCTCATCCAGAAACACCGCTCCACGCGCGACGCGCGCCTTGCCATGCTGGGGACACATCCGCGCGTAATCGAACTGAAGAACGATCGCCTCACCCCCATCGAACACCAGGCGATCCAGACCTACAAGATGGACTGGTTCAAATAGTCCATCAAGCCATCTTCCAACCCTGACCCGTACGGCCCGCCATGCTCAAGAAGACAACCAGCCTCGGCCTCTATATCGCCTGCGCGCTGCTGGTGGCCTTGAGCTTGCCGGTGGTGATCGCCCTGACCGTGCTCAACGACACGCGCGAGCAGCAGATCCGTCAGGAAATGACCGACCTGGTCGACGAAAAAAGCCAGACCCTGGCGCACAGCCTGCTGCTGCCGGTATGGAACCTCGATCAGTCCGGCATGATGGCCCTGCTGCAAGGAAGCATGCTCGATACCCAGGTGGTCTCGGTGGAAGTGCGCGACCCCGAGGACAGAATCCTCGTACGCAAGCAAGAACCGCTGCGCAGCATGGGCAATCTGCTCACGCGCACACTGCCCCTGACCATCCAGCAGCCGGAACGCCTGATCACGCTCGGTAGCGTGCAGGTGGTGGTGTCCGATGCTCAGCTGCAGCACAAGCTCGCCGCCGACAAGCGCTTCCAGACACTGGTGCTGCTGGCGCAGGCCGTGGCCGCCCTGCTCATCATCGGACTGCTGGTCTATCGCCGCATTCTCGCGCCCATCCGCAAGCTCACCATCGCCGCAGGACACATCGAGCGCGGGCACTTTGATACCCGCATCGCACTCCCGCAAAAGGATGAGATTGGCCTCCTGGCACACCGCATGGATGCCATGCAGATCAGCCTGAAGACCCTCTTCGACGAACAGGCGGCGATTCTCGGCAACATCCCGGCTGGCGTTCTGTTCGTGCGTGATGGACGGATTGCCTTCGCCAATGAGGCTGCGCAATCCATGCTGGCGCTTAACGGCGCCGCGCTCACCAGCTTGTCCAGTGCACAGATCTTCGAGGATGCGCAGCACCAGAGCGTCTACGTCAACCAGACCTTGGTGCGTCCGCGCGGCGCGGCCGGCGAGATCGTTCTGCTCAAGCGCGCCGATGGCCGCAACTTCCCCGCTGAACTGCATACCTCGCTCATCGATGGTAGTCGCCAGAGTGATCAGATCTGGGTCATCATCGATGTCTCCGAACGACTGGAAGCAGAAAGCCGCATTGACCGCCTGGCCTTCTATGACCCCGTGACCGAGTTGCCCAACAAGAAGCTGTTCCTGGATCGCCTGCGGCGTGGCCTGGGGCGGCAGCAGTCACATGGCTTGCCGCTGGTGGTGTTCTACATGGAAGTGCATCGCGCCGACCTGTCGCACGGCCTGCTCAAGACCGATGATGCGGACCGGCTCTTCAAGGAATGTGCGAGACGGCTGGGGGCCTGTGTCGCCGCCGACCAGACCCTGGCACGGCTCGATGGCGAGCGCTTTGCGCTGGGCTGCGATCTGGCCGTCAGCGAACTGGCTGAAGGCATCCACTTCTGCGAAGCGCTGGCCAACCGCCTCATGGCCGCACTGGCCGAACCGCGCGGGTCCACAGTGAGCTTCCCCTACTCCCTCAACATCGGCATCAACATCCTGCGCGGCGACGTGCAATCGGCCGAGGAAGCCGTGATGCAGGCCAAGCTGGCCATGGTGCAGTCGCTGGCTGCGGGCCGCAATGTCTTCCGCTTCTTCGATCCGGCCATGCAGGCCCTGGCCAGCCAGCGCAGCGCGCTGGAAGTGGAACTGCGCACGGCGGTGGCGCAGCACCAGTTCGTGGTCCATTACCAGCCGCAGGTCACCTTCGATGGTCACGTCGTGGGAGCCGAGGCGCTGGTGCGCTGGCAGCATCCGACCAAGGGGATGGTGTCCCCGGCGCTGTTCATTCCGGTGGCCGAGCAGCTGGGATTGATGGAGGAGATCGGCCACCAGGTGTTGGAAGCCATCTGCCAGGACCTCGAAACCTGGCACCGCGAAGACCTGGGGCAGGAGCTGGTGGTGGCGGTCAATGTCTCGGCACAGGAATTCAAGGTCGATCATTTCGTGGCACGTTTCCACGAAACCATCCGCCAGCACCGCATCAGCGCCAGGGCAGTGAAGGTGGAGCTGACCGAAAGCATGATGGTCGAGCGCATCGATGAGGTCATCGAAAAAATGAATGACCTCAAATCACATGAGGTCGCCATCTCGCTCGATGATTTCGGGACCGGCTATTCCTCGCTGTCCTATCTCGGCCGCTTTCCCATCGATCAGATCAAGATCGACCAGAGCTTCGTGCGACGGATGCAGGACGATGCGGCTACCGGCAGCATCATCCGCAGCATCATCATGCTGGGCCAGAGCCTGGGGCTGTCCATCATCGCCGAGGGTGTGGAGACCATGGAGCAACGCGACATGCTGCATGCGCAGGGCTGCACGCTGTATCAAGGCTATTGGTACGGCCGCCCCATGCCGGGCGAGCAGTTCACGACGCTGCTGGAAGGCAGACGGATTGCTTCCTGAGCATTGCCCTGGCGAACAGGAAGACCTGCAGCAAAACCTGCAAAAAAGCCAAACGAAAACGCGTACCAGAAAGTTAAAAAAAGGCGTAACGCAATGGGGCGCACCTGGCGCCCGCCCGGCGCATTCAAGTCGAGATGTCGATGCTCAGCGCGAATCCTCGCTTGGCAGTGAAAGAAGACTGGTCCGCATGAGGTCAGGCAGTTCCATCTCCAGCGCGAAGGCCAGGGCCTCCATGTTGTCGACGGAAATATTCCTTTCCCCTCGCTCGACTTCGCTCAGGTAGGTGCGACTGATGTCAGCGCGGAAGGCCAGCTCTTCTTGTGACATCTCTTTCAGCCGGCGTACCCTGCGGACGTTTTGTCCGAAGATGACGCGGGCGCTCGGTGGAGTCTCTGAATTTTTCATGAGCGCAAGGATCGGTGCGGCTAGGGGTGACGGTCGATTAGCTACAATTACAAAGGCACAAACTATCGGTGACAATCACTTATACGCCTGAATGTCGTGATGAATAATCGAAATTTATCGAGATTCCTGCCGAACTTTCAGTAGGCATTTTTCGAAAAACTACTAGTGATCTTTCGAAATTCTTCAGAACTTTGTACTTTGTTTTGACTCCCCGTCTCATGCCGCGAGCATCTCGCCCGGCATTTCTCACGCCATGCCATGGATAAACAACAAACCTTGCGCCATACCAAGCGTCTCGCCCTGGCTTGCCTGCTGGGATCGGCGCTGCTGTTCGTGCTCGCCTCGCTGTTGCCACCCTCTGTCTGGAGCGCTCTGCTGCGCGCCATGGCCGAGGCTGCCATGGTCGGGGCGCTGGCCGACTGGTTTGCGGTGAGTGCCCTGTTTCGTCGCATTCCCTTGCCGTTTCTGGCGCGCCACACGGCCATCATCCCGCGCAACAAGGACCGCATCGCCGACAGCCTGGCGGTCTTTGTAGAAGAAAAATTCCTCAGTCCCCAGTCGCTGCTTGGGCTGGTACGCCGCCATGATCCGGCACAGTGGCTTTCTGCGTGGATGGCCGCGCCCGAGAATGCCGCGCGCCTGGGGAGCTACATGGCGCAGGCCGTGGGCGGCGTGCTCACGCTCACCGATGACCGTCGCATCCAGGGCTTCGTGCGCGAGGCCCTGCAGGCTGCGCTGGGCAAGCTGGACCTGTCGCATTCACTGGCCAGCATTCTCGATACGCTCACGCTGGAGGGGCGCCATCAGCAATTGCTGGACCGCGCCATCGTGGCGCTGGCCGAGCTGCTCAACCGCGAACAGACACGGGCCTTCATCGCCGAGCGCATGGTGGAATGGTTGCAGCGGGAATATCCCAAGATCGAGAAACTGCTGCCCTCGAACTGGATCGGCGAAAAGTCCGCCGATACCCTCGCCGACATCCTCGACAAGCTGCTCACCGGCATCGCCAATGATCCGCAGCATTCGCTGCGACAGGCCTTCGACCACCAGCTGGCCGGCTTCGTGGCGCGGCTCAAGGACGATCCGGCTCTGCGCGCACGTGCCGAAGAGATCAAGCACGAGATCGTGCAGGGCGAGGCAGTGAACGCCTATGTGGCGAGCCTGTGGGACAGCCTGCGCCAGTGGCTGCGGCAGGACCTGGCGCGTCCCGATTCGGCCCTGCATGCCCGGGCCAGCGCCGCCACCCGCTGGATCGGCCTTGCCCTGCAGGATGATGCCCCGCTGCGCGCCTCGCTCAATACGCATCTGGAACAGGCCATCGCCAGTCTCGGTCCGGAGGTGGCCCAACTGCTCACGCGCCATATCAGCCACACCATCAAGCAATGGGATACGGCCGAGCTGTCACGCCAGATCGAACTCAACATCGGCCGCGACCTGCAGGCCATCCGCATCAACGGCACCCTGGTCGGCGCATTGATCGGGGCCCTGCTGTTCGGCTTGTCGTGGCTGATGCAATGGCTGGTGCACGGGGTCTGAGCCCATCGCCTCAGGGGGCCCGCTCTGCGCTTTCCTTGAGCGCCTTGCGCATGATCTTGCCGGTGGCCGTAGTGGGCAGCGCATCGACGAAGGCGATTTCGCGCGGATATTCATGCGCTGCCAGTTGCGAACGCACATGCTCCTGCAGGGCCTTCACCAGGGCGGCTTCTGGAGCATGTCCCTCCTTGAGGACGACAAAAGCCTTCACCACCTCCGTGCGCAGGGCATCCTTGACCCCCACCACCGCCGCAATGCGCACCGCCGGGTGACGCATGAGGCACTCCTCGATGGGCGCCGGGCCGATGCGGTAGCCGGCACTGGTGATGACATCATCGTTGCGGCCCAGGTAGCGGATGTAGCCGTGCGGGTCCATGTTGCCCAGGTCCCCCGTGAGCAGGAAATCGCCTGCGAACTTTTCGCGCGTGGCCTCTTCATTGCGCCAGTAGCGCAGGAACATCACCGGATCCGGCGCGCGAATGGCGATGTTGCCCACTTCGCCGCGCGGCAGGACATGGCCCTCCTCATCCACGATCTGCACGTCATGTCCCGGCACCGCCCGCCCCATGCTGCCGGAGGCACCGGGATAGAGCTGCGCGCAGGACGATACCACCAGATTGCATTCGGTCTGACCGTAGAACTCATTGATGGTCAGGCCCAGTGCCGTCCGACCCCAGGCGATCAGATCGTCGCCCAGCGTCTCGCCGCCACTGGCCACGCTGCGCAGCGCGAAGTCCCATTGCGCGCGCGGATCGGGCGTGCTGCGCAGCATCTTCAGTGCGGTCGGCGGGAAGAACACGTTGCGTACCGCGTGCCGCGCCAGCAAGCCGAATACGGTCGCAGCGTCGAATTTCTCCAGCCGCCGCGCCACCACCGCCACGCCGTGATACAGCGAGGGCAACAGCACATCGAGCAGGCCGCCGATCCAGGCCCAGTCGGCGGGTGTCCAGAAACGGTCGCCCGGCTGCGGGAAGCTGTCGTGCGAGACTTCCACGCCCGGCAGGTGCCCCAGCAGCACCCGATGCGCATGCAGCGCACCCTTGGCCTTGCCGGTGGTGCCGGAGGTATAGATGATCATGGCCGGATCATCGGCCAGCGTGATGACCGGCTCGAACACGGCCGGGGCAGCGCGCAGACGGTCCCAGAAATCGGTGGTCTGCGGCAGCACGATATCGGACTGCTCCACGCAGAACACTACCTTCAGCGCCGGCAGTTCGCCTGCGAGATGGACCTTGTCCATGCCGGAGGCATCGGTGACGAGGGCAGAAGCTTCGCTGTTGTCGAGCCGATAGGCGATGGCTTCCGGCCCGAACAGGTAGAACAGCGGCACCGTCACCGCGCCCAGCTTGTAGGCGGCGATGTGGGTGATGACGGTTTCGATGCGCTGGGAGAGATAGATGCCGATGCGGTCGCCGCGTTTGATGCCGGCCTCGCTCAGCACGTTGGCGAACTGGTCGCTCAGCCGCTTGAGCTGGTCGAAGCTCCAGGTCGTGACCGTGCCATCGGCGTCCTCGGCGATGATGGCCGGCCGGTCGCTACCATCGGCCCAGCGGTCGCAGGCGGCCAGGCCGATGTTGAAGTACTCGGGGATCTGCCAGTCATAGGCAGCGGGGGCGTCGGCACGATAGTGGGCCGAGGTGATGGCGGGGCGTGGCGCGAGGTCTGGTGGCACGTCTTGTCTCCTATGGGGGTTCGATGGGCCCTGCCTGCATGGGGCCGGGCTCCGCATGTGCCGGTCGGGCCGGCACGTCGCCTATCATAGCGCCCCCGCCGAGGATCGGCATGGCACAACAAAACGACATCCACGCAATGTCCTTCGTCGAACTCTGACGAGTTTGCCGCGCAACCTCTGCCGCTTCTCCCCATGGTGCGTCGGGCTCCTCTAGCATGGCCCCTCCTCTCGCCATCTCCCGTTCAGCCCGCGCATCGTCCGTGCTCCCGGATGCCGCCCGGACGGATTCTCCAGCAAGGATCTCCGCATGCCTTACCGCACGCTCTCCGAGGCTTTCATCACCTGGACGCAACAGGCCCGCGCCATCCGGCTGCGCTTGCCGCAGTCGCACCAGTTCTTGCAGCAGGCGCTGCTGGTACGGCAGGTGACAGGCCGCGAATCGGTCTGCGGTACCAGCGAGCATGAGTTGCTGTGCCTGTCGCCGCATGAAGACCTGCCGCTCAAGGACTTCATGGCGCTGCCGGCAGAGATCCGGCTGGTCACCGACCAGGGGCGACTGCGCACGGTGTGCGGTTTCATCGCCGAAGCTGATGCGGACCAGATCGATCACGAACTCAGCGGCTACCGCCTGGTGCTGCGCGATGCCTTGAGCCTGCTCGGGCAACGGATCAACACCCGAGTGTTCCTGCGCGCCAGCGAGACGGACGTGACTCAGGTAATCATCAACGAATGGCGCCAGCGCAGCTCGCTCCTGGCCAGCAGTTTCGAGGTCGACTGGTCGCTGCTGGCGGAGCAGTATCCGGCGCGTGAATTCATCATGCAGCACAACGAATCCGACGCCGACTTCCTGCGGCGCCTGTGGAAGCGGCGAGGCATCGGCTGGTTCATCCGTCCGGGCGAGCCGTCCCCGCCTGGCCAGATCGGTAGTCCTCGGCATGTGCTGGTGCTGTTCAACGATCCCCTGCAGCTGCCGCGCAACGCGGCCGGCACCGTCCCTTACCGGCAGGATCACGCGCCCGGTGCGCAGGACGGCATTGTGCGCTGGCGCGCCATGCGTCGCCAGCGCGCGGGCAGTGTCAGCCGCCAGACCTGGGACCATGCCCGGAATGGGCCCCTAAACAGGGAAGTGAACATCTCTGCCGAGCAGGGGGAACTGGGTGACCGTCTCGCCCTGCTGCTGGACGACTATCTCGTCGAGGCACCGCACATCGCCGATGATGGTGAAGATTTTGACCAGATTTCGAAGACGCGCATGCAGCGGCTGGCGCAGGAGACCAAGACCTTCCAGGCTGATTCCACCGTGCGGGCCTTGCGGGTGGGCGAATGGATCAGCGTGGAGGATCACCCCGAACTGGACGCACATCAGCCCCACGAGCGCGAATTCGTCATCACCCGGCTGGCCTTCCATGCCGAGAACAATCTTCCGGCTTCGCTGGACCAGCGCCTGCAGCAAGCCACGCAGCATGAGCAAAGCGCGCTGACGGAGCTGGCGTACTTGCGCCAGCTTTGCCGCGAGCAGGGCCGGCGTTATCTGAATCGCTTCAGCTGCGTACGCCGTGGCATACCGTTGGTGCCGCCCTTTGACCCGCGGGTGGATCTGCCCCGGCCCTGTCTGCAGAGTGCCCATGTCGTCGGTCCGGCGGGCGAAGAGCTGTACTGCGATGCGCTGGGCCGCATCAAGCTGCGCTTTCCCGGCACCCGCATGCAGGATCACCAGCATGCCCGTGGTGCCGGCGCCAGCGACAGCGAACGCGATTCCGCCTGGGTGCGCGTGGCCAGTCACTGGGCCGGGCGGCAATGGGGCGCGATCCATCTGCCGCGCGTGGGCGATGAGGTGCTGGTCGACTTCCTCGGCGGCGATCCTGACAAGCCCATCGTCATTGGCCGCCTCTTCAACGGCCAGTCGCTGCCACCGGCCTTCAGCCGTGTGGGCAGCCTGCCGGGCAATCGCTTCCTGGCCGGCATCAGGAGCAAGGAGATCCAGGGCCAGCGCTACAACCAGCTGCGCCTGGACGACACCCGGCACCAGATCAGCGCCCAGCTTGCTTCGCAACATGGGCAAAGCGAACTGAATCTCGGCTGGCTCACCCATCCCCGTAGCGAGGGCTACGGCGAGGCCCGTGGCGAAGGCGCCGAGCTGCGCACGGACCAGGCCCTGGCACTGCGGGGTGGACAGGGTGTGCTCATCAGTGCGGCCGCGCGCGATCAGGCCGCTGGTACGCAACTGGATCGCGCCGAGATGCTGGGTCTGCTGCACGTACTGCAGGAGGTGCAGCAGCAACTGGCAGCGCTGGCCGAGACCCATCATGCCGACGGCACCCGCCTGCAAAGCCTGAGCAGCCTGCGCGAGCGCCTCGACGCCTGGGAGGCTGGCAGCAATACGCAGCCAGAGGGCGGCGCTGGCGGCCAGCCTGTCGTAGCCGTGACTGCGCCGGCGGGCGTGGCCGTCACCAGCGAGGAAGGGGTGGCCATTGGCGCGCAGAAGGAGGTCGATCTCATCAGCGTGGGCAACACCCAGCTCTCCGTAGGCAGGAAGTTGCTGGCGCGCGTGGCCGAGGGCATCAGCCTGTTTGTGCAGCGACTGGGTATCCGGCTGGTGGCCGCCAGCGGCCCGATGCAATTGCAGACCCATGGCGGGGACATCGAAGCGACATCAGCGCGCCGCATCGTCCTGACGGCTGCCGATGAAATCGTCCTGCAAGCCCCCAAGCTGCGCCTGTTGGCGGCAGGGGCGCAGATCGATCTGGGCGGCGGCGTCATCACCCAGCAGAGCCGTGGCGAGCACACCATCCGTTCGGCCGATTTCCATCACCTCAGCGGTGCCGACAGTGCGCCGCCTGGCGTGGAGCTACCGGCCAGCGCGCTACGTACCGACGAGCGCTTCATCCTGGCCCGGCGCGGCAGTGGCCGGCCCCACGTGCGGCAGCGCTATCGCATCGAGCTGGAGGATGGCAGCGTCATTGAAGGTGTCACCGACGAACAGGGCCGTACCGCGCTGAGCAAGGACATGGCCATGCGCATTGCGCGCCTGCGCATTGTGAAGGAGTAGACGATGAGTGGATCCGAACCGATGCGGCTGGTCGGCACGAGCTGGGATGAAGACGGCAATGATGTGGCGCAATCGGTGCTGACGGGGGAGAACATGAAGGTGCGGGCCTTGTGCCTGACCACACCGGAGGTGGTGGTCCCGATCCTGTTCGTGCCGGGCATCATGGGGACCAGGCTCAAGGTCATCGGACGTGACAAGGGAGCGGCATGGTTCCCGCCGGACAGTACCTGGGACGCCATCGTCTTGCTGCTCCAGCACCTGATCCGCACCTCGGCCGACCGGCAGCGCTTGCTCAATCCCGATCTGACCGAAGTGGATGAAGACGGACCTGCCTCGCCAGACGAGACCAGCAAGACGCTGCTTGCGCTGGCGCCTGGCGCGACCGATGCCGAGCGCATCAAGTGGCGTGGCTGGGGGCAACTCCATGCGGACAGTTACTTGCCGATTCTTTCGCTGCTGGAGACGAGCATGGCGCTGATCTTCGATCCTGCCAGCCAGGGGACCACGCTCACTTCTCATTGGAAAGAGTTGGTCATGGATCGCCAGGACGCGGCAAAACTGGGAGCGCAGAAGCCCTTCGTTCCGCTTGAGGAAGAGCAGTTGCGGGATGCGGCCGAGATGCTCTATCCGGTGCATGCGGTGGGCTACAACTGGCTGCAAAGCAACCGGGTGTCTGCCCAGAGATTGGCTGACGAGATCGAACGCATCACCGCGTATTACCGCAGCAAGGGCAAGCGTTGCGAGCAGGTGATTCTGGTCACGCACAGCATGGGCGGGCTGGTTGCACGGGCTTGTGCCCTACTGCCCGGAATGAATGAACGCATTCTGGGCGTGGTGCATGGGGTGATGCCGGCCATTGGCGCACCCGCGACTTACAAGCGTATGCGCGCCGGGTTTGAAGGCGCGGCGCAGATCATCCTCGGGCGCAATGCCGCCGACTGCACGGCAGTGATGGCCAATGCGCCGGGTCCCTTGGAATTGCTGCCCACGGCGCAATACAAGACCTGGACCAACCGTGGCGAGCGGCATTGGCTGCGGGCCAGTTATCGGGCCATTGGACAGCGGGGCATGCCTGAGGAGATGGATAGCTTTCTTGGAGAGGACGATCCCTACGCGAAGATCTATCTCAACAATTCCGCGGATTGGTGGAAATTGGTGCGGGAGGATTTGGTTGATCCGGCTGGGAGAGAAGATGAGGAGCGAGCGAGGAGGGAGGGGAAGGTGTTGGTTCAAGAGGATCGGGAGTCCTCTGACTTTGATCAATTCAAAGACAACATGGACATTGCTCGGACACTTCATCAATTGATTGAAGACCGCTATCACCCTAATACCTATGCGTATTACGCCGCTGATCCACAGCGTCCAGCGTGGAACGAGATCAACTGGAAATGCGCGCCAATGGTGCCCGGCGATCCCGCGAAAGCGCAACTGGCAGAAGATGATTTGAATGGAATGTTGGAGCTGCGCTTCGGCGAGTATCACCTCCATTACTTCACGCTTCAGAACGGTACTGGACCAGGGGATGGTACGGTCCCGGCGGAGTCGGGTGGCGCGCCAAAGTCTCATGTTGTCCAGATATTCAAGCATGAAGGAAAGCTGAAATCTCATGACAGCTATGACCATCAGTTTTCCTATAACGCCAAGATTGGGCAGGCGGTCACCCTCCATTCCATCGTCAGAATTGTTAGTACTTCGGCGAATTTGAAAACACCCTCCTGAGAGAAATGATCGTGAAAGAATTGCTTCGCCTCATCACCATTCTGAGCGTAACTATTTGGTTATTTTTATCTGGAGATATCTCCTCTCAAAAAGGATTGCAGATCATGAACACTGCCCAGGCAAGTGAATCCGTTCCGGGTTTTTCCACCTTTTGTATTGGCCGCTTCCTGCTTGATATGCCAGCGGGATCGGTGCTTAGCGGCGGTAACTATCGTTACGACTTCGCGCGGTTGGATAAGCCAAAAGTGATGAACCTGGACGAATTCGAGGCGGACATGGTCGCCAAGGAAAAGGCGCTCAAATCGACGAAGCATCAAATCGAACCAAGCTTGTTACGCTTGTTGTTCAAACCAGATCCGCATTCATGGATCTTCGTTTATTGGGAGGAGAGCTTCAGTACGTCTATAGCGCAGGTGGAGGGATACCGCTGGATTGATGGAACACGTTATCTGTTCAAGAAGAAGGCGGGCATGAGCAAGCCGCGGACTGGCACGATGAGCCGGCAGGACTACGCCGTCGACCGCATGCGCAAGATTCTCTCCAGCCTACATAAACGGTCAAACAACGACATCCCCGCAGAGCCTGGCTACTGCTTCGAAGAGGGCTTCATCGCCAACCCTGAATGGGAAATGGAAGAAGCCGCCATCGACATCGAGATCGCCGGTCACCCTGATGCCTACGTTTCGGTCTGGTTCTATCCCCTCTCCCGCCGAGCACACAGTGAACCCTTGCTGGACCGTGTAGGCGGCGTGCTGCAAATGCTGGGCCGCATGGCGACCTCCGTGCATGTGCTACGACGAGGCGACCGCAAGGTCGGCCCCTATCAAGGTCAGGAATTCCTGGTCACGGCCCCCAACAGCGGTGGTGTGCGCGGCCATAGTTTTCTCTGGGAGACCGAAGGGGATGGCACCCTCGACACCCCCGCACTCAAGATTGAGATGACCACCGGCTCCCGCGACAAAGACGGTAATCCGCAACAAACCAGACTGAGCAATAAACAGGCCATGAGGCTATGGGACCAGGTACTGGATAGTTTCCGCCTGCGCCCTGTGGTTGCTCCCCAAGAAAAGCAGCAATGATTCGGCCTGTTGCCAATCATCGGATTTGCTAGTGCCTAGGAATGCGCCCCTGTGTGAGAAATGACCATGAAGAGAACGCTTCGTCCCATCCTATTTTTGGCCCTGTTGGCTTTGTTATGGCTCGCGGATATCTCGCTACAAACGGGCTCAAGCATTATGAAATCAGCTTACGCAAGTGAGCCTGTTCGGGACGTCTCGACCTTTTGTACCGGGCGCTTTCTCCTCGACCTGCCAGCAGGCTCGGTCGTCAGCGGTGGCAATTATCGCTACGACTACGCGCGGCTGGATAAACCTAAAGCCATGAGCCTGGAGGAGTTCGAGGCGGAAATGGTAGCCAAGGAAAAGGCCCTAAGATCGACAAAACATAAGGTCGAGCCCAGTCTATTGCGCGTGTTGGTAAAGCCAGATCCATACTCAAGGATCTTCGTGTACTGGGAGGAGAGTTTTATTACTTCAATAGCGCAGGTGGACGGATACCGCTGGATTGACGGTACACGTTATCTGTTCAAGAGCGAGGCAGGCATGAGCAAGCCTCGTACCGGCACCAAGAGCTATCAGGAAGACGCCGTCGAACGCATGCAAGCAATACTCGCTGGCCTGCGCACACGGTCAACGTATGAGATTCCCACAGAACCCGGCTATTGTTTTGATGGCGGCTTCATCGCCAACCCCGAATGGGAAATGGAAGAAGCCGCCATCGATATCGATATCGCTGGCCACCCTGATGCGTATGTTTCGGTCTGGTTCTATCCCCTTGCCAGGAGCGCACACAGTGAGCCCTTGCTGGACCGCGTAGGCGGCGTGCTGCAAATGCTAGGCCGTATGGCGACTTCCGTGCATGTGTTACGACGAGGCGACCGCAAGGTCGGCCCCTACCAAGGTCAGGAATTCCTGGTCACTGCCCCCAACAGCGGTGGTGTGCGCGGCCATAGTTTTCTCTGGGAGACCGAAGGCGAAGGCACGCTCGATGCCCCTGCGCTCAAGATCGAATTGACCACCGGCCATCGCGACAAGAACGGCAATGCGCAACAAACCAGGCTGACCGATGAGCAAGCCATGAAGCTATGGGACCAGGTACTGGATAGTTTCCGCCTGCGCCCCGTCATCGAGACAAAAGAAAGCCGGCCATGACCACTCAGGCAAAGGGCCTCGGCCCCACGCGCCTGGTTCCGACCACCTGGGACGAACAAGGCAACGATGTTGCTCAATCGGTCTTGACCGATCAGCGCATGAAGGTGCGCGCCCTGTGTTTGACCAGCCCGGACATCGTGATACCCATCGTATTCGTGCCCGGCATCATGGGCACGCGACTCAAGCTCAAAGGCCGCGGCAAGGGGCCCGCGTGGTTTCCCCCGGAGGGCAAATGGGAAACCCTGGCGCTGGCACTCAAGCATGTCGGCCGCACGGCGGCTGATCGGCAGCGATTGCTCAATCCAGACAATACCGAGGTGGACGAAGACGGCCCGGCTTATCCCGACGACATCAGCAAGACGCTGCTGGCCTTTGCCCCTGGCAAGACGGATGCCGAGCGCATCAAGTGGCGGGGCTGGGGACAACTCCACGCGGACAGTTATTTGTCCATTCTTTCACTGCTGGAGAGCAGCATGGCCTTGATCTTCGATCCTGCAAGCCAGGGCAGGAAGCTGACTTCACATTGGCAGGAACTCGTCATGGCGCGGCAGGATGCGGCCAGGCTGGGAGCGCAGAAGCCCTTCACGCCGCTGCAGGAAAAGCAGTTGCGGCAGGCCGCTGAAGTGCTCTATCCGGTCCATGCCGTGGGCTACAACTGGCTGCAGAGCAACAAGGTCTCGGCACAGCGGCTGGCCAGGGAAATCGAACGCATCACCGCGTATTACCGCAGCAAGGCAAGAAGTTGCGAACAGGTGATCCTGGTCACGCACAGCATGGGCGGCCTGGTCGCGCGCGCATGTGCGCAGTTGCCGGAGATGGCCGAACGCATCCTGGGCGTGGTGCACGGGGTGATGCCGGCCATTGGCGCACCGGCCACCTACAAGCGGATCCGCGCCGGATTTGAGGGCGCCGGGCAAGTGGTACTGGGTCGCAACGGTGCCGAGTGTACGGCCGTGATGGCCAACGCGCCCGGACCGTTGGAACTGCTGCCGACGGCGCAATACAAGACCTGGAGCAACCGCGGAGAACGGCATTGGCTGCGCGTGAGCTACGTTGGCATGGGACAGCGCGGGATGCCTGAGGAAATGGAGCGTTTCCTGGGTGAGGGAGATCCTTACCGCAACATCTACCTCAATAATTCGGCGGATTGGTGGAAGTTGATTCAAGAGGAGTTGATTGATCCGGCGGGGAAGGAGGACAGGGAGCGCGCTAAAAGGGAAGGAAAGGTATTTTCCACCAAGACTCGACCTTCGCGGGACTTTGATCGGTTTGCAAGGACGATGAAATTGGCGCGGTCATTTCATCAACAGATTGAAGACTGCTACCACCCCAATACTTACGCGTATTACGCCGCTGACCAACGTCAACTTGCGTGGAACGAGATCCATTGGAAGTGCAGGCCGGAAGTCCTGGGTGATCCTCGTAAAGCGCAGCTCGTAGCGGATGATCTGAACGGGATGACGGAGCTACGCTTCGGCGAGGCCCAGCACCGCTACTGCATTATCCAAGACGGCACCGGTCCTGGAGACGGCACGGTCCCGGCGGAATCGGGAGCAGCCCCGAAGCCGCATGTCATACAGCTTTTCAAGCATGAAGGAAAGCTGAAAGGGCATGAGAGCTATGACCATCAGTTTTCCTACAACGCTCCGATTGCACAGGCGGTCACTCTCTATTCAATCATCAGGATCGTCAGTTCTTCCGCGCTGTTGGCGACGGCTTTCGGAGAAAAAGGATCATGAAGATATCTCTGCGTTCAAAGGTCTTCTTGGCCGCGCTCATCTTGATGTTCCTGTCTGGAGACCGTTCACCTTACCAAGGATTGCGCATCATGAATATTGCCCAGGCAAGCCGAGCTGTTCCTTCTGTCTCAACGTTTTGTACCGGTCGTTTTATGTTGGATATGCCAGCAGGTTCGGTACTGAGTGGAGGCAATTATCAATATGACTTTGCCAGGCTGGAGCCGCCCCAGGCCATGAGCCTGGAAGAATTTGGGGCAGAAATAGATGCCAAGGTAAACACGCTCAAATCAATCAAGCATGAAACCGACCCTAGTCTGTTGCGAATGCTGATCAAGCCTGATCAGCATTCGCGAATCTTGGTCTATTGGGAAGAGAGCTTTATTGATGAAATCGCGCAGGTAGAGGGATATCGCTGGATTGATGGCACGCGCTATCTATTCAAGACAGAGGCCGGCATGAGCCCGCCTCCTGTGGGCATGCCAAGTTATCAGGACGACGCGATAGAACGTATGCGTCTAACGCTTGCTGCCCTGCGTAAGCGAGCTACGCATGATATTCCCCAAGACCCCGGCTACTGCTTCGAAGGCGGCTTCATCGCCAACCCTGATTGGGAAAACGAAGAAGCCGGCATCGATATCGACATCGCTGGCCACCCCGATGCCTTTGTCTCTGTCTGGTTCTACCCGCTGGCCATGAGCGAGCACGACCGACCGCTGCTGGATCGCATGAGCAGCGGCTTGCAGACACTCGGCCATCTCGCCACCGCGGTACGCACGCTGCGCAAAGGCGAGCGTCAGGTCGGCCCCTACCAGGGACAGGAATTCCTGGTCACCACGCCCAACAGCGGCGGCGGACGCAGTCACAGTTTCATCTGGGAGACCGAGGGCCAGGGCTCGCTCGATACGCCTGCCATCAAGATCGAACTGACGACCGGCCATCACGACAAGAACAGCAATGCGCAACCGACCAGGATGACCGATGCACAAGCCCTGCAGTTATGGGATGAGGTGCTCAACAGCTTCCGCCTGCGCCCGACCCGGGGGCCGCAAGCCTCAAGCCCGTCGCCATGAGGCGCACAAGCCCTCGCCCTCTCCGACCCTTCCACCTCCACCTCCACCTCGAAAGGAATCCGCATGCCCAACATCATCCGTCTCGGCGACGCCACCTCCCATGGCGGCAAGGTCACGCAAGTCAGCGCCAGCCATTTCAAGGTCGGCGGATTGCCCGTGGCGCGGGTGGGCGACGTCTGCAGCTGCCCGCAGAAAGGACACGACAATTGCACCATCACCGAAGGACATCCCCATCACAAGATCGATGGCCTGGCCGTCGCCTACGAAGGCCACATGACCAGCTGCGGTGCCACGCTCATTGCCAGTACCGGCAACTTCAGTGCGCAATAGGGTGGCCCCGGAAGGCCGTCATGCTGCAGCGTCGCGCGATGGGAGGGCATCAGTTGCCCTGGCGGATTGTCAATCCCCCAGATCGATGGTCTCCGCCAGGCGCACTGCCCCGGGCGTCTCATACATGGCCGCCACCCAGGCCTGATCGGCATCTGCGGCATGCGCGTTGAGCGTAGCCGCAACGAACTGGATGGAAGCGCGATCCAGGCTGGCATAGGGATCGTCCAGCAGCGTGAGCGTGGCGTGGGCGGCGAAGGCCGCTGCCAGGTAGACCTTGCGCTTGCTGCCGGTGGAGAGCATGAAGAGCTTCTTCTCCAGATGCGGCGTCAAGGACAAGCCTTCGGTCAGCGCCGGCAACTGCGCGTGATCGAAATGCGGATAGCGTTCAGCCAATGCGGCAAACACTTCCGGCGGCGTCATCTGGTCATAAGCCTCGGTGCGCGGATCGATGAAGAACACCTGGCGGCGATAATTCTCAGGCTCGCTGTCCAGCCGCAGGCCGTTCAACTCCAGCACCCCGTCGCGCGCGGGCATCAAGCCGGCCAGCAGGTTGAGCAGCGTGGTCTTGCCGCGGCCATCGCCCCCGCGCACCAGGGTCACGCCGGGCGCAATGCGGGCCGAAAAATCCTGGAACAGATCCAGTCCGGGATAGGAAAAATTCAGGCGCGATACCAGCAGCAGCGCTGCACGGTCGGAAGCTTGGGTCATCGGTGGTGATCGTGGCGATGGGAAAGGGGAAGTCGATTGTGCTCAGGACCGCTGGCGCCGCGCCGCCTGGCGCTTGGCTTGCTCGGCAGCCTGCTTTTCCTTCCTGGCATCGGCCAGCATCGCCAGCGCCAACGCCAGCGGCGGATACAGCAGGATCAGGCCGCTCCAGTCGTGGTCCGACAGAAACATCAGCGCGGCAATACACAGGTCGACCGCCATCAGGACCATCAATGGCCAACCCACGGGCGCACCCAGGAAGGTCTTGTGTCGCTTGTTCTTGAAATACAGTGCCATGCCATTCACCCTGCTTTGTCGTTCGCTGCATGGCTGCCTGGCCGCGCCGCAGGGGCGCATTGACGGGCGGGCAACATGCTGGCGATGGGTTGTCTCCTGCCCGGGATTATAGAAGATGTCGACCGCCAGGAGGACGCCCGGGGCACATCTTCCCATCCGGCAAAAATGGCCCAGCCTGTGGGAAAACAAAAAAAACGGTCCCGGCAACTGCCGGGACCGTCGTCCTTGGTCTTGCTACCGCAAGAAGGCAAATCAACGCGCCCTGGCCGCCCCCGGCCACATGCGCACCACCAGCGCCAGCACGGCAGCCAGCACGGCCAGCGCCACCACCGCGATCCAGCCCCACTGCGCCAGGGCCAGGCTGCCCAGGGCGGCACCGGCGGCCATGCCGATGAACATGCCCACGAACAGCACCGCATTCAAACGGCTGCGGGCGCCCGGTTCGATGCTGTAGACGATGGTCTGATGCGCCACCAGCGTGGCCTGCACGCCCAGGTCAAAGCCGATGGCGGCCAGTGCCAGCAAGACCAGTTGACCCTGCGTCGAGAACCACGGCGACAAGGCCATCGAGGCAAAGGACAGCGCCGCCAGGCTCACGCCCAGACGAGTCACCAGCTCCGGACCCTTCTTGTCGGAGATGCGGCCCGCAAGAGGCGCCGCCAGCGCACCGGCAGCACCGGCCAGGCCGAAGGCACCGGCAGCGGCGCTACCCAGATGGAAGGGCGCGCCATGCAGCATCACCGCCAGAGTCGACCAGAATGCCGAGAAACCAACCGACAGCAAGCCCTGGGCCAGCGCGGCACGACGCAGCGCGCCATGCTTCTTCACCAAGGTGCCGAGCGACCCCAGCAGCGCGCCATACGACAGGTGCGTAGTCGGATGGAAACGCGGCAGACCGCGCCAGGCGGCCAGACCGATGAGGGCGATACTGGCCGAGGCGCCGACGAACATGGCGCGCCAGCCGAAGTGCTCGGCCACGAAACCGCTCACCACCCGCGACAACAGGATGCCCAGCAGCAAACCGGTCATGACGGTGCCAACGATGCGACCACGATGCTGTTCCGGCGCCAGGGTGGCGGCGGCCGGGACGATGTCCTGGGCCAGCGTGGCCGTCAGGCCGATGGCCAGGCTGGCCGCCAGCAGTGCCCCGATGCCCGAGGCCGCACCAGCCAGCAGCAGGGCGACCGTCAGGATGGCCGCCTTGATGAGGATGATGCGACGGCGGTCATAGCGATCGCCCAGCGGCGCCAGCAGCAGGATGCCCAGCGCGTAGCCCAGCTGGGTCGACATCGGCACCATGCCCACGGCGCGCTCGGAGGCGCCGATGTCATCGGCCAGCACGCCCAGCATGGGCTGCGAATAGTAGAGCGAGGCCACGGCCAGGCCGGCACCGGTGGCCAGCAGCCCGATCAGTCCGACCGACGGACCGTGGGCATGGGGATGGGGAGAAGCCGCAGCGGCGGCGCCTGTATGCGTCTTGGGAATGCTGTTCATGATGGAACCTCGATAAGATGGGTCTGGCGGCCGGCCCGGGAAATCCCCCTCCTGCCAGCGTTGGAACGGATTGTCCGCCTCCCGGCTCGCATCTGGTAGTAGCGCCCACGGCAGAATTGTTATACGTTAGCCGTATGACCAAGCCTCTCTCCCCTGCCCCGAGCTTTTCCGCCACCGGCCTGACGGACCGGATCGAGCTGATCCAGACCTTCGTACGCATCGTCGAGGCCGGCAGCCTGTCGGCGGCGGCGGCCCAGCTCGCGACCACGCAACCCACCGTCAGCCGCCGTCTGCAGGCGCTGGAACGCTCGCTTGGGGTGCGCCTGCTGCAGCGCTCCACGCATGCCATGAAGATGACCGAGGACGGCGAACGCTGCTACGAGCGTGCCAAGGAACTGCTGGCCGGCTGGGATGAGTTCGAAAGCGAATTGCGCGGGGCCCGCCAGCATGCCGAAGGTACGCTGCGGGTGGTGGTGCCGCACGCCTTCGGTCAGAAGCAGCTGATCGCGCCCTTGTTGCAGTTCATGCAGCGCCATCCGCGCATCACGGTGGAGTGGTTGCTGCATGACCGGGCGGCCGATTTCATCAGCCAGGGCATCGATTGCGCCATCCAGGTCGGGGAGGTCAACGATCCCTCGGTGGTCGCCATCCACCTGGCCGAGGTCCCGCGCATGACGGTGGCAGCACCCTCCGTGCTGCAGGGGCGCGCCCTGCCCCGCCAGCCGGAAGACCTGGCCGGCTTCCCGTGGATCGCCATTCCCGCCTTCTACCGCCGCGAGATCACGCTGACCCACGCCACCAGCGGCGAGCAGCGCCAGGTGGGGTTTCGCCCGCAACTGGTCACCGACAGCCTGTATGCGCTGCGCAACATCGTCATCGAAGGCATGGGTGTGGCCGTGGGTTCATCCTGGGTGCTGGCCGAAGACGTGGCCGCCGGCCGCCTGGTGCAACTGCTGCCCGAATGGGAGCCGGCGCCGCTGCCGGTGTCGCTGATGTACCCGTATGCACGTTTCTACCCGGCGCGGCTGCGCCACTTCATCGACACCATGAAGGAAGCCATGCCTGCCGTCGTGCACCAGGCCGTGGGACGGGGGGCGCCGGGCGTGGACCCGGGCGGGATATGAAGCTTCAGTCCAGTCGCATGGTCTTGTGGCTGGCGTAGTGCTGATGCCATGTGAAGGCTTCTGCCAAAAGATGGGGCGTATGTCCCCCGGCCCGGCAGGCGCGTTCGAAGTAATCGCGCAACTGCGGCCGGTAGTCCGGATGGCAGCACTGCTCGATCACCTTCACGGCGCGCTCGCGCGGCGCCAGGCCGCGCAGGTCGGCCAGGCCCCATTCGGTGACCAGCACATCGACGTCGTGTTCCGTGTGATCCACATGCGAGACCATGGGCACCACGCTGGAGATCGCCCCGTCCTTGGCCACCGACTTGGAGACGAAGATCGAGAGTTGCCCGTTGCGTGCGAAGTCACCCGAGCCGCCGATGCCATTCATCATGTGCGTGCCGCCTACGTGGGTGGAATTGACGTTGCCGTAAATGTCGAATTCCAGCGCGGTATTGAGCCCGATGATGCCCAGCCTGCGCACCAGTTCCGGATGATTGCTGATTTCCTGCGGGCGCAATACCAGCTTGTCGCGATAGCGATCGAGATTGGCCAGGAAGTGCGCATACTTGGCCTGCGACAGGGTGATCGAGGAGGCCGAGGCAAAGGCCAGCTGGCCCGAGTCGAGCAGGTCGATGGCGCTGTCCTGCAGCACCTCCGAATACATCACCAGATCGCGGAAGGGGGACTCCACCAGCCCGTGCAGCACCGCATTGGCAATCGTGCCGATGCCGGCCTGTAGCGGCGCCAGCGTGTGCGGCAGGCGTCCGGCTTCCACTTCGCATTCGAGGAAGTGGATCACATGGCGCGCGATGGCGCGGGTCTCGTCGTCCGGCGGCAGCACCGAGGAAGGACTGTCGGGGGTCTCGGTGAGCACGATGGCCACCACCTTCTCGGGATCGAAGGGAATGGTCGGATGGCCGATGCGGTCACCTGCGGCCGTCAGCGGAATCGGCTTGCGCTCGGGGCGCGCGGCGGGCAGGTAGATGTCGTGCAGCCCTTCCAGCGCCAGCGGCATGCTGGTATTGAGCTCGATGACGATATGGCGCGCCTGCTCCACGAAGCTGGCCGAATTGCCCACCGACATGGTCGGCACGATGCCTTCTTCGGTAATGGCGGCGGCCTCGATGACGGCGATGTCGATGCGCGAGGGCGTGCCGCTGCGCAATTGCTCGGCGGTCTCCGAGAGGTGCTGGTCGATGAACATGACCTCGCCTGCATTGATCTTCCTGCGCAGCGTCGGGTCCACCTGGAACGGCAGACGCCGCGCCAGCAGGCCCGCTTCGGCCATCAGTCCGTCGCTGCCATTGCCCAGCGAGGCACCGGTGATGACGGTGAAATGCAGTTCCTCCTGCGCCGCCCGGTCAGCCAGCGCGCGCGGCATGGCCTTGGCGTCACCGGCGCGGGTAAAGCCGCTCAGGCCGATGGTCATGCCGTTGTGGAAGAAGGTGGCCGCCTGGGCGGCAGACATGAGCTTGCCGACCAGGGCGGGCTGGCCAATGCGCTGACTATCCATGAGAGTGTGCTCCTGCTCGGGTTCTTTAAGGGGGGACAGGGGCATCCTTGACGGACTTCCTGCATCTTGTTTGCTTCAAGTATAGGAGCCCGCAGGTATGCACTGTATGATTAAAATTCCGCCGTTCCAGTCGGAAAATGAATACACCCCACTCCCCCAAAATTGACTGCCGAAAGCTGCTGCCATGGATATTCGCGCCCTGCGCTACTTCACCGAGACGGTTCGCCAGGCCAGCTTCAGTCGTGCCGCCGATGCCCTGCACGTGACCCAGTCCACCGTCAGCAAGATGGTGCGGCAGCTGGAGGATGAGGTCGATGCCCCGCTGCTGGTACGCGACGGCCGCCGCCTGCAGCTCACCGATACCGGGCGCGTGGTCTACGAACAGGGCCAGCAGATCCTGGCGTCCATGCAGCGGCTGGACGCCGAGGTACGCGACACCAAGGCGCTGCGCTGCGGCCGTCTGGAGATCGGTATCCCGCCCATGATCAACATCCTCTGCACCCCGGTATTGAAGGCTTTCCGCGAACGCCATCCCGAGATTGCCATCGTCCTCAAGGAAGACACCGGCCCGCAGATCGAGGAGCGCGTGGCCCATGGCGAACTGGAGATCGGCATGACCGTACTGCCCGCCGATCCCGAACTGGAGCTCCAGACCCTGCCGGTGGCGCGTTACCCCATGTGGGCGGTGGCGCAGACCGGGCGCTTCCAGAAGCATCGCACCACCCTGCGCTGCGCCCAGCTCGATGGCATGCCGCTGGTGCTGCTCAACAACGAATTCGGCCTCACCCGCAGCCTGCGCGGCATGTTCGGCCAACTGGGCATCGAGCCCGAGATCGTGGCCCAGAGCGCCCAGTGGGACTGGCTGGTCGCCATGGCCCTGGCCGGCATGGGCGCAGCGCTCTTGCCCGAGCCCTTCATCCACCGCCTGGCCACCAACCAGTTGCAGGCAGTCCGACTGGTGGAGCCGGAAGTGCAGTGGCAGGTGGCCTACGTCACGCGCGGCGCTTATCTCTCCTATGCGGCACGCGCCTGGATGGCCTTGAGCGAGGAATTGTTTGCCGGTGGACGCGTGCGCAAGTGAGCCCCGCGGGCAGCGCAGTGCAGAGGGACGCGCAGCGCGGGCATTCCATTTTGGAATGGAATCGGCGAATTTAAGTCATGCCGTGCATGGTTCGGTTTCCTATACTGGACTTGCCGAACCCTGCCGCCCCTCCTCACCCGTGAAGGCGGAACCGGAATGACGTCGTCACGCCAGTGAGTGCGCAGGGGTCGGCATTCTCCCTGCAGTGCCTGCCCTGCTCCCTCTGCCCGCTCGCCCGCTCCATCATGCCGCCGCTTCCGTCGTCGCGTTTTTCCGCACGGTTTTTGCCGTACCGCTTTCTCCTGCTGCACTATTGCCGCCGCTGCCGCACCCGCGTGGAGCGCTGGCAGATGCAGTTCCCGCTGCGCCATGCCAACCTGTCCGAGGGCCTGCGTGCGGCCTGTGGCGCGGCGGCCATGCTGCTGCTGGGCGAGTGGCTGGGCAATCCGCTGTTCTCGTGGGCGGCCATCGGCGCCTTCCTCACCAGCCTGGCCGACAGCGCCGGTTCCAATCGGGCGCGCCTGGCCTCGATGGGCGGTTTCGCGCTGGTCTCGACGCTGGGTGGCATGATCGCCGCCAGCGCCGCCGGCTGGAGCGTGGAAGCGGGTTTGCTGACCATCATGGCCTGCGCCGGCGTGGCCGGCTTTTCGCGCATCTATGGTGCCGCTGCGGGCCTGGTCCTGATGCTGGCTGCGGGCGTCTCGGCCATCATGGCCGACGCCCCGGTGCTGCTGTGGCCGCTGGCGCAGAGCCATGTGCTGATTTATCTTGCGGGCTGCCTGTGGGCGCTGCTGCTGGGCCTGACGGTATGGCGCATCCACCCCTTCGCTCCCGCGCGCCAGGCCGTGGCACGCGCCTATGGCACGCTGGCCGAGCTGGCCGCCCTGGCCGCAGCCACGGACCTGGAAGACGCCGCCTACGCCGTGCATGCAGCCGAACTGGCCGCCCACACCCGCCGCCACGCGCGCTTCGATCTGGCCGCCGCCCAGCGTACGCTGGATGCGGTGGCCGTCGAGCGCACCGAGTCACGCCGCCTCTACGAAAATCTGCTGGTACGCCTGGCCCGCGCCGACGCACTGCTCGATGGCATCACCGTCCTGGCCGATCTGCAACTGACGCATTACCAACCCCTGCAAGCGCGGCGGCGCAGTGCCCGCGTGCTGGCTGCCATCGCCAGCCAGTTGCAGGCCATGCAGCGCGAGATGCAGCGTGGCCAGGCCATTGCCGCCGATGAAGACGCGCGCATCATGCTGCGCCTGCGCCAGCTGGTGGCGCGCCTGCCCAGTGGCACGGGACGGCTGCTGCAGCAGCTCGATACACCGCTGGCGCCGGGTGCCGACGATCCTGCGCGCCTCAAGGAGGCCGCCCGCGCCGGACGTGAGCGGCGCTACTGTGTGGCTGCCCTGCTGCACCGCCTGCGCGCACTGGGCCGCAAGGCGGCGCTGCACGTGCGTGCCGGTTCGGCCGAGTGGTATCACGCCTGGCGTTGCGCTGCGGCCGCCGGACTCACCTACCTGATCGTGCATCTGCTGGCATTGCCCTTCGGTTACTGGGCCACCATGGCCACCATGCTGGTCATGCAGCCCAGCATTGCCGAGAGCTGGTCGCGCAGCATGGAGCGCGCCATCGGCAGCGTGGTCGGCGGCGCGCTGGCCGTGGCCGTCTGCCTGGTGGTGCATTCGCCGCTGGGGCTGGCGTTGCTGGTGTTCCCGCTCACGGTGCTGACCATGGCGCTGCGTCCGGTCAGCTATGGCCTCTATGCCACCTTCCTCACGCCCGTGTTCGTGTTGGTGGCCGATGTCGGCGGCGATCCTGCGCATGAGCTGGCCAATGCCGCCTTGCGGGCCGGCAACAACGTCATCGGGGCGCTGGTGGCGCTGGCGGCCAGTTATCTGTTCTGGCCGCGTCGCCAGCAGGAAGATCCGCAAGGCCAACTGCGCCAGATGGCCAGCCTCAACCTGAGCTATCTCATCGCCGCCCTGGCGGTGCGCGACCACGTCGCCGACAAGGCCGGCCTGGCCTCCCTGCATGCGCACCGGCGCGCGGCCTGTGTGGCCAATGTGGAGGCCGGGCTGCTGTTGCAGCGCCTGGCGCGCGAACGCGGCTGGCCACCACGCGACCAGGGACGCGGCCGCATGGCGGTGGCCCTGTCGCGTCGGCTGGCCGCTGCCGCCAGCCACCTGTGGGCGCATCCGCAACCGGTCCAGTCCGCCGTGCCGGACTGGTTGCTTGCCGTGCAGCAAGCCCTGCAAGACCAGGACTTCTCTACCCTGCAGGCCCTGACGCGGCAGCGCCCGGCCCCGCTGCAACTGGCCCAGGCGGCAGCGGTGGAGACCGCCTGCCTGCTGGTCTCGGCGCTGACTGCGGGAGCGGCAGCAGAGGCCGCAGAGACAACGCAAGGAAATTAACGGAAACAAATTCCCTCATCCCTGTTCGAACCGGAAAAAGCGCTGCGCGCGTATCACTTCAACAACACTCTGGATGGAAGGGAAGGGATGAACCTGGATCTTGATTTTCTGTACAACATGAACGAGGGGCCGCTGCGCTCCGGGTTGATCGTCCTCGGGGCGGCACTGGTGGCGGTCGTGGTGGCCATTGTCCTGCACCGCATGGGCGTTGCCCTGGTGCGACGCCTGGCGCGCGGACGGCCCTTCACCACGACGGCGACCACCGTCACCTTCAATGCCAGCCGGGCCTGCGTCATCCTCTTCATGCTGCGCCTGGTCCTGGCCGGCGCGCCGGACAACACGCCGGGCCTCACGCGCATCTCCTATCTCACCTCGATTGCTTTCATCCTGGCGCTGACCTGGTTCTTCATGCGTTGCGTGAAGTCGGTCAGCCTGACCGTGATCAATCTCAATCCCTATGATGTGGCCGACAACCTCAAGGCGCGCCGCATCCTGACCCAGACCCGCGTGCTCTCGCGCAGCGCCTACTTCATCATCGCCCTCTTCGGCCTGGCTTTCGTCCTGCTGACCTTGCCCGGTGCACGGCAGTTCGGCGCCAGCCTGCTGGCCTCGGCGGGGGTGGCCGGTATCGTCGCCGGTATTGCCGCCAAGCCGGTACTGGGCAACTTCTTTGCGGGTTTGCAGATCGCGTTCTCGCAACCGATCCGCATCGATGACGTGCTGATCGTAAAGGGGGAATGGGGCCGCGTGGAAGAGATCACCGGGACCTTCGTCGTGGTCAGGATCTGGGACGAGCGACGCATGATCGTGCCGCTGCAATGGTTCATCGAGAATCCCTTCGAGAACTGGACCCACACCTCCTCCACCATCCTCGGTACGGTCTTCCTGTGGCTCGATTTCGCGGTGCCGACGGCCGCCATCCGTGCCGAGTTCGAGCGGGTCTGCCAGACCCTGCCGCTATGGGACAAGCGCGTCTGCGTGATGCACGTCACCGATACCAGCGAACGCAATATGCAGGTCCGCCTGCTGGTCTCGGCCAAGGATTCGGGGGCGGCCTTCGACCTGCGCTGCCAGATCCGCGAACACATGCTCGGCTTCATTGCCAACCACTATCCCGAGGCCCTGCCCCGCCTGCGCGCGGAGGTCTCGCCGCGCAACCGGCCGGAGGCGCTCGATACCATCATCGATGGTGCGCCCGGCGAAAAAAGTCCCTGAACGAAATGAAGCGGGCCGCACTTGCGTGCGGCCCGCCTGGAGCCAACGCTGGCGCACCGGCTGGTCCGGAGCGCCTTTTTTTCGGCCGCAAGGCAAGCGCCTTACTGGTTCGAGATGGCCAGTTCGCCATTGGCACGGGCTTGTGCCAGCTCGGCGCGGACTTCGTCACGGGTCCGGCTGGAGGCCACTGCCTTGACGTCCTGGTCGCGATCGCTCACCAGCAGCTGGCCAGCCGCACGGGCTTGCTGCAATTCGGCCACGACATCGGCGCGGGTCTTGGTGGAGACGAAGGTGGTGTCGGCAGGATACGGGGCTTCGGCCTTGGCAGCGCCCATGGCGGTGCTCAGCAGCAGGGTGGCAAACAGGGTGCGGGTGATGTTCTTGGTGTTCATGGTGGTTTCCTTTTTCGTGAGAGAGGATGCGCACGTCAATCCGTTCCGGGGTGGTGGATCAGTCATCGCGTGCTGTCATCTTGGTACCCAGTGTAGAGATTGACGGCACGGAGAAAAAGACGAAAAACCGGAATTCATTGTTCCGTAAAACACTAACAATTCCGGGGCGGTGCAGGTGGCGCCTGCAAGTCCTCCTTGAGGGAGGAAGAAACGCCTGAATTCGCTCTGGCCGTTCGCAGAGAAAACTTAGAAATGGAAGTTGAGGTTTCTAAAGAAGCCGATCAGTAAAAACTTAGAGAAATCGAAACAGAGCTTGCGCCGAAGCGGCCGGTGCAATGAGAGCTTGGTGCCTCAGGGATTGCTGATTGGTGGATGATTCAGTCATTGTGTGCCGTCATCTTGGAGTCGGGTGCAGGGATGGCGGGCGCGGGGATGAAGACGCAAGATCGGAATTCATCATTCCGGAATGCCGAGCAAGATGCAGATGAAAAACTTATAAACGGAGTCCAATGAAACTTATAAATGTAAAATGCGAAATCTAAGTTTATTGAATCGACAAAATTCACTGAATATTGCTCTTCTACAGAGGAGAAATGTCTCGCGGCAAGGCGAGGTAGATAGTCCAAAAAACTTAGAAAATGGGAGGGTGAGGGCGAGCCAGATTTGACGTTGCAAAATCGGGTCCCTGTTGCGGCGCGCCAGCATGTCGGGCGCAGAAAAGGTCAGGCGGACCTCACTACCGGCGACCGAGGGGAGAGAACGTCGCTTTCATGAGGCCCGCCTGGGGAGAAACTGTCGCACCGGCTTCCCCGGTGCGTTTGCTGCGGCCCCGACCGGACGCGTGTGCCGGTCAGGACGGCGTCTTGCCAGTTACAGCGAAGGCGCCTGGCTGTTGCTGATGGCGCTGCCGTCACGACGGGCCTGTTGCAGCTCCTGTTGCACCTGGGCGCGGGTGAGGGTCGAGTGGAAGGGCTTTTCCACCGGATACTGTTCGCTCACCAGCAGTTCGCCATCGGCGCGGGCCTGCTTCAGTTCGGCGCGCACATCGGCGCGGGTCTTGGTGGAAACGAAAGGCTTGTCCACCGGATACTGGTCGCTGACCAGCGTGTCGCCGTTGGCGCGGGCCTGTTGCAGGTCGGCGATCACTTCGGCGCGGGTCTTGGTCGAGACGATGGGGCTTTCGGGCGGATACGGGGCCTCGGCCATGGCGGCGCCAACGGCGGAGGTGAGCAGCAGAGCGGCAAACAGATTCCTGGCAATGTTCTTGGTGTTCATGATCGTTCCTTTGTGGGTGAGAGGATGAGCACTGCAACCTGTGACTACCCTTGTGGTTCAGTCGTTGTGTGCTGTCATCGTGGAACCCAGTTTAGGGATCCTGGCCACCGAGAAAAAGCCGACAAAGCGGAATACATCATTCCAGATACGCGAACAATCAGTTTTTTCGACTCTGTGCTGTGTGTTTTACACCGCAGCTGCACATGGAATTTTGGCAATAAACGACATTTTCATGCTCTCGATATGTCGCGCAAGCCATTGATATAAAAGGGCTTGTGGGAAATTATCTTCATATCGGCCATTTGCCGTCAGGGTTTTCTTTTGCGCCGCCACAAAGTTTTCTCTATCTGGCCCATAGAGAATGCCAATGACTTGTTCAACTATTTTGAGCAAGTTTTTCAGGCAGTCGCTATATGTGATGCGATATAGCGATACGCGTCTCCGGCGTCATTTCCTTCAGCCTTCACGGGACCAGCCCGGTATGACGCAAACAATGAGTGGTCAGAAAACCGCTCATCCATTTGCGGCATCCGGGAGGCCGAGAAAGAGAGCTTGTCCGACATAGCGCAACAGCAGCCTTGCCTATAGTGGAAGACACGGATCACCGATCCAGCAACCCGTCATCGCGGCGGGTTGACGCCTTGATTGAAGCCTCTGGCTTTTCGATAAACACAACGCAAGGAGGTAAGCATGAAGACTCGTCACATTCTGGTCTCGTCCCTGCTCATGGCCCTGGCCGGCAGCGCCATGGCACAAAATGCGCCGACCAGCGGCAACGCCATGGGGGCCGCACCGACTGCGCCCATGAGTGCGGCGTCCGGCTCTCCGTCGGCGGTGCCGTCCAATGACCCCTTCGTACAGAAGCGCCAGGCTGACGCCGACGCCAAGGCGCAGTACAAGGCGCAGAAAAAGGCCGCCAAGCAAGAGTACAAGGCCGACAAGAAGGCTGCCAAGGCACAGCTGAAGCAGGAAAAGATGGAGTCCACCACCCAGCGCAATGAAGCCCTGGCGGCATCGCCTGCGACCAGGACGGACAAGACTCACTAAGCAGACAGCCTGATTCTTGAGGATTATCCCCGGCCGCGGTCGGGGATTTTTTTTGGTTCTTCGAAGAATTCCGTAGAATTTGTTGGGCGATTGTCTCAGCGTGTGCGCAGCTTGCGTGCGCTGGCAGCAGGTGCCTGCGCTTCCACCGCGATGCGCGGCGGCAGGCATTCCAGCAACCAGTCGATGAACACGCGCAGGCGTTGGCTGACGTGCCGGTTCTGCGGATAGACCACGTGGAAGGGGTAGGGCTGAGGCCGCCAGGGACGCAGGATCTCCACCAGTGCCCCGCTCTCCAGAGCAGCGCGCGCCGCATAGCTGAAGGTCTGCACGATGCCTAGGCCGGCCACAGCGGCGGCCAGATGGGCATTGCTTTCATTGACGCCGACGCGGTGCTCTACCTTGATCTCTTGTCGTTCACCCCGGCGCGCGAAGCGGAAGGGAAAGGCGCGGCCGTTCTGTGGCGACAGGTAGCTCACCAGGCGATGGCCGTTCTTCAATTCGTCCGGATAGGCCGGCGTGCCGAACTGCTTCAGGTAGGCGGGCGCGGCGCAGGTCAGAAGAGTTGCGTTGCCGAGGTGGCGCGCCACCAGCGTGGCGCTCTCCAGCGGCCCGCCACGGATGACGCAATCGATGTTGTCGCTGATGAGATCGGCGGAACGATCCGACACGCCCAGGTCGATGCGGATATCCGGATAGCGCGCCGTGAAGGCCGGTAACGCCGGGATCAGCACGTCTCGTGCGGTGGAGCCGCCCACATCCACGCGCAGGTGACCGCGCGGCTTGCTGCGGGCGACGTCGAATGAGGTGTCGATATCCTCCAGGTCGCGCAGGATGCGGGTGGTCTTTTCGTAGTAGTCGCGGCCTTCGGGCGTGACCGTCACGCGCCGGGTGGTCCGCTGCAGCAGGCGTACGCCCAGGTGCGCCTCCAGTTCCTGTATCTGCTTGCTCAAGGTGGCATTGGGCATGTCCAGCGAATCGGCTGCCCGCGTGAAGCTGCCCGCTTCCACCACGCGCGCGAAGCCGCGGATGGCTATCAATTGATCCATGTCGTCTTGCCCTTTCACGGGTGCCGGTCGTTGGCGAGGGGTCAGATTATCCATGTACATGGATAGTTATTTTGATTTTACACGCTTTATCGACAAAGCCCGGCTCGCTAAAGTGCAGCCATGCCCTCGACGCACTACGGCACAGCCGCAGCAGGACAGGCATGAACCCTCTTACCATTGGCAGCACTCACTCTTGAAGGAGCATCAGCATGAACAAGCAACTCGACGGCAAGATCGCACTCGTCACCGGCGGCACCAGCGGCATCGGCCTGGCAACCGCCCAGGAACTGGCCGCGCAGGGGGCGCGCGTCTTCGTCACGGGCCGCCGCCAGGCCGAACTGGATGCCGCCGTGGCCAGCATCGGTGCAGCGGCCACCGGCATCCGGGCCGATGCCTCGGTCTTGTCCGATCTCGACCAGGTCTATGCGCAGATCGCCCGTACTGCGGGCAAGCTCGACATCCTCCTGGCCAACGCCGGTGGTGGCGACATGATGCCGCTGGGTGCCATCACCGAGGAACACTTCGACCGCATCTTCGGTACCAATGTGCGGGGTGTGCTGTTCACGGTGCAGAAGGCATTGCCGCTGCTGGTCGATGGCGCCTCGGTAGTGTTGACGGCATCGACCGTGTCAATCCAGGGTACGGCCAATTTCAGCGTCTACAGCGCCAGCAAGGCGGCGGTGCGCAACTTCGCCCGCTCCTGGGCGCTGGACCTGAAGGAGCGCGGCATCCGCGTCAACGTGGTCAGCCCCGGTCCGGTCCGCACGCCCGGCCTGGGTGGGCTGGTGCCCGATGAGGCGCGCTAGGGCCTGTTCGATTTCCTGGCCGCGCAGGTACCGCTGGGCCGCCTGGGCGAACCGCAGGAAATCGGCAAGGCCGTGGCTTTCCTGGCCTCCGATGCGGCCAGCTTCGTTAACGGCATCGAGCTGTTCGTGGACGGGGGGATGGCGCAAGTATGAGCGACCCGCTCAGAAAAAAATGCCGGCAACGTGCCGGCATTTTTTGTTTTGATCTGCGCTCAATTGCGTCCCTGCCGCCACAAGCGCCGCGCCAGCCAGGCCGCCGTCACCACCTGCAGCAACATGAAGGCGGCGACCGCATTCCAGCCCGAGTGCTCCCAGAACCAGCCCCCCGCCGAACCAAGCACGCTGCCGCCCAGGTAGTAGGACAGCAGGTAGAGCGAGGCTGCGTGACCGCGGCCGGTGCTGGCCATGCGTCCGACCCAGCTGCTGGCGGCCGAATGCGTGGTGAAGAAGCCAATGGTCAGCAGGACGATGCCCACAATCACCACGGACAGTGAGGCCGTGCAGGTCAGGAACAGGCCCGCGCAGGAGGTGGCGATGCCGGCTGCCACCAGCGGTGCGCGACCATAGCGGTCGGCCAGTGCGCCGGCCCACGAGGAGGACACGATGCCGAACAGATAGGCACTGAAGATCAGCCCGGTGAGGGTGGCCGAGAGCGAGAACGGTGGGCTCATCAGGCGAAAGCCCGCGTAGTTGTAGGAGGTGGCGAAGATGCCCATGTTCAGCGCGGCAATGCCGAAGGTCAGCGGCAATCGCGCATGTCGCAGATGACGTTGCCACAGGGCGACATGATCGCGCAGTCGCATCGACCCATTGCGCACGAAGTTGCGCGAGGCCGGCAGCATCAGCACGAAAGCGAGCGCCAGCGCCAGGTCCAGCGCACCGATGGCGAGCATCGCATGACGCCAGCCGATGTGCTCGGAGAGCATGCTCATCGCCACCCGCCCCGCCATGCCGCCGAAGGCATTGCCACCCACGTAGAGGCCCATCGCATAACCCAGTCCCCCCGCATCGATCTCTTCGGCCAGATAGGCCATGGCCACTGCCGGTACACCGCCCAGCGCAAAGCCTTCGGCCGCACGTGCGGCCAGGATCAGTTCCCAGGTCGGCGCCACCCCGGCCAGCAGGTTGCAGCAGGCGGCCGTAGCCAGCGAGGCGAACATGAGCTCCTTGCGGCCATAACGCTCCGAGACCATGCCCGCCAGCAGGATCGCCAGCGCCAGAAAACCGGTCGACAGGGACAGCGCCAGCGAGGCGCTGGCCGCGCCGATGTGGAATTCGCGCGCGAAGGCCGGCAGCAGCGGCTGCACGCAATACAGCAGCGAGAAAGTGGCAAAGCCGGAACAGAACAGCGCCAGCACGATGTTGCGATACGCCGCCGAGCCACGCACGGCACCACGCGGCGGGGAAGCGGCAGGCTTGGCGGCGGAACCGGCCGGGCGCACACCGGCAGTGCTGCCGGCGGTGGTGGAATCGGAAAGGGACTGCATGGCATTGCGCGCGCAGGAGGTGGGGCCGGCGCACGGGGTGGGTTGTGGAGTGATGCAGTCTGGAATAAATCGGCTATATTGTCCAATATATGGGATCTACCCTAGCCATCTATCAAACAGATATCACAAGGCTCAGACATGGAACTCCGACACCTCCGCTACTTCCTGGCCGTGGCCGAACAGCGCAGTTTCACCCGCGCTGCCGAGAAGGTCGGCATCGGCCAGCCGCCCTTGTCGATGCAGATCAAGGATCTGGAAGCCGAGATCGGGGGCGCCCTCTTTCTGCGCACTTCACATGGGGTGGAGCTCTCCGAGGTGGGCCGCGTGTTCCTGCCGCATGCCCAGAAGGCCATGGACGACGCCGAGCAGGCGCTGCGCGCGGCCCGGCAGGCGGCCAGCGGTGAAGCGGGTTTGCTGCGCATGGGTTTCACTTCCTCGGCGGTGTTTCATCCCGTGGTCTCGCACGCGCTGCAGCAGTTCCGTGAGCGCCACCGCAAGCTGGAGATCTCGTTGAGCGAGGGCATCACCGAACAGTTGCTGGCCGATATCGCCGCCTCCCAACTGGATGCGGCCTTCGTGCGCATCGTCACCGCACCGTCGGACGAGCTGGGGGTGGTGGAGCTGCCGGCAGAAAAACTGAAGGTGGCGCTGCCGCGCTCGCATCCGCTGGCGCGGCGCAAGTCGCTGCATCTGCAGGACCTGGCAGGGGAGAACTTCATCATGGTGCCGCGTGGCAAGGGATCGGCGCTCTATGACAACATCTTCAGCGCCTGTCAGGCCGCCGGATTTGATCCCCAGGTGATCCAGCTGGCGCCGCAACTGACCTCGGTCATCAATCTGGTGGCCGCCGGACTGGGCATTTCCATCGTGCCCGAGGCCATTGAACAGGTGCAGCTGGCGCAGGTGCGCTACATCGATATCCGCGCGCCGGCGCCGCGCGCGCAACTGTCGCTGGCGTATCACCGCCAGTCGATTGCGGCCTCACGCTTTGCGGCGCACTTGCAGCGTTCGCTCAAGCGCGCAACCCATGACAAATGAAGCGGATGAAAAGCAACGGGAACAGGAACGGCCCTAGTTGGACTTGAAGCGCCCCAGCACCGAGTTGGCCTGTCGCAGGAAGGCGCGCGGATGGACTTCCACCAGCCGTTCCAGCGCGGGCAGCATGCGCTCCAGGGCGATGGTCAGCGCAATGTCGCTGATCTCCTCGCCCCACAGCACCTTCTGCACAAAGGCCGCCGGGCCGATCTCGCCGATGAGGCTCATGCTCATCTGACGCTCCAGAGTGTCGGTGCGCGGGCCGAAGGTTTCATCGAAGATGCGCAGGATGGCCGCTTCCAGTTCCGCCGACTGCGCCTGCCGTTCGGCCTCGGCGTCCTGGTCGGTGACGTGACGGTTCTCCGGGGGGATGGGCGCGGGACGCTGGCTGTTCTCGATGAGCGCGCTGGCTTCCCCTGCCATGCGGCTCAGTTGCTGTACGTGCAGCGTCAGTGCGCTGATTTCGGCCAGCAACGCCCGCAGCGGCATCGGCTGTGGCATGTCGGATCCGGCGGGCCCTGCTGGATGTGGAATCATCGTGTTGTCGTCAGCCAGGCGCTCAGGCCCGGTCCCGTGCATGCTGCTTGAATCAATCGCCCCGGCATGACCACCCCCGCGCGGCCCCGCCGGCTCCCGTTCATCCGGCCTGCGCAGCCGGTATGGAGTTTCTCTGTGGAAACACATGGAAGTATAGTGCGCTGCAAAAATTTACGCATGGAAATTTCAGAGGGACTCGGCGAAGAAGCAACAGGAGCGCCGTAATGATTGTTCAGATGATAATAGAAAATCACAGAGTTGCGTTTTTTCATTGTCTGTCATTTAACACCCCGGTGAGAATTGCACTGCATGGGCTGCGGCATATCGTCGCAGCAAGGTCGCAGGCCCTTGGGACGGGGCTTGCAGGGCGTTGGTGAGTCGGGGGCCGTCAGCCGTTCATCAGGTTCAGGCAATATAATGAGAATCGTTCCTGAAATTCGATCAGAAGAAAAACCATGCGTCTTACTGAACTTGCCAAGGGGGTCGGCGCCGTCGTCGACCAGGTGACTGACCAGCATGCCGCCGATGCGGTGGCCGCGCGCCTGCGCGATCTCGGCTTCGTGCGCGGTGAACCGGTGCGGGTGGTGGCCAGCGCGCCCTTTGGAGGCGACCCCATCGTGGTCCAGATCGGTTCGACGCGCTTCGCCCTGCGCCGTGCTGAAGCCGAACGCGTCACGCTGGCCACGGGAGCGGCGGCATGAGCGGCGGCGCACTCAATATTGCCCTGGTCGGCAATCCCAATTGCGGCAAGACCGCCCTCTTCAACCAGCTGACCGGCGCGCGCCAGAAGGTGGCCAACTATGCCGGCGTGACGGTGGAGCGCAAATCCGGTGTCTTCACGGCGCCATCCGGACGGCAAGTGCGGGTGGTCGACCTGCCGGGCGCCTACAGCCTGCAATCGGTCAGCCCCGACGAACGCGTGACGCAGGCCGTGCTGGCCGGTCGCTACCCCGGTGAGGCGGTGCCTGACCTGATCGTCTGTGTGGCCGATGCCACCAACCTGCGCCTGCACCTGCGCTTCGTGCTGGAAGTGCGACGCCTGGGGCGGCCCATGGTGCTGGCGCTGAACATGATGGACGCCGCCGCGCGGCGTGGCATGCGCATCGACGTGGGCGCGCTGTCGCAGCGACTGGGCATGCCGGTCATCGAGACCATCGCCGTGCAGCGCGGCGGTACCCGCGCGCTGGTCGCGGCCATCGATGCGCGGGCGCCGGTCCCCTCCCCGACCACGCAGCAACCCGATGACCTGCACGTCGAAGTACGCGCCCTGCTGGCCGATACCGTGGTGATGCCGGCCCCGACCGACCGCCGTGATGACGCGATCGATCGCATCGCGCTGCATCCGGTCTTTGGCGTGCTGTTGCTGGCGCTGACCATGTTCCTGGTGTTCCAGGCGGTCTATGCCATCGGCAAGCCCATGACCGACGCCATCGCCGACGGCTTCGGCACGCTGGGTGAGATGGTCGGTGCGTGGCTGCCGGAGGGGCCCCTGCGCGGTCTGGTGACCGATGGCCTGCTGGCCGGGCTGGGTACGGTGCTGGGCTTCCTGCCGCAGATCCTGGTGCTGTTCTTCTTCATCCTGCTGCTGGAGGAATCGGGCTACCTGCCACGGGCGGCCTTCGTGCTGGACAAGCTGATGGTCTCGGTGGGGCTGTCGGGACGTTCCTTCATTCCCCTGCTCTCCAGCTTCGCCTGTGCCATTCCCGGCATCATGGGCGCGCGCAGCATCACCGATCCGCGTGACCGGCTTGCCACCATCCTGGTCGCACCGCTGATGACCTGTTCGGCGCGCCTGCCGGTGTATGCCCTGCTGATCGGCGCTTTCATTCCGCATCGCCCGGTGCTGGGCATCTTCAACCTGCAGGGGCTGGCGCTGTTCTGCCTGTATGTGGCGGGGATTGCGGCCGCCATGCTGGTGGCCTGGGTGGCCAAGCGCATTGGCCGCTCGCGCCAGGAGCGCGCGCTGTTGATGGAGCTGCCCTCCTATCGCCTGCCCAACGCCCGCGACATCGCGCTGGGGCTGTGGGAGCGCGGCGCCATCTTCCTCAAGCGCCTCACCGGCGTGATGCTGGCACTGACCGTGCTGATGTGGGCCATCTGTACCTTCCCCTCGGCACCCGAGGGCGCGACCCGCGCGGCCATCGATTATTCCCTTGCCGGTTATATCGGTCACAGCCTGCAAGCGATATTCGCTCCGCTGGGCTTCAACTGGCAGATCAGCCTGTCGCTGATTCCGGCCTTTGCTGCCCGTGAGACTGCCGTGGCCACGCTGGCCACCGTCTATGCGGTCGGCGGCGAGGAAGGTGCGGCCCTGCAGAGCGCGCTGGCTGCGCATATCTCGCTGGCCAGTGCCCTGTCGCTGATGGTGTGGTTCGCCTTCGCGCCGCAGTGCATGTCGACCCTGGCCATCATCCGCCGCGAGACGCAGTCCTGGCGTCTGGTGGCGCTGTCCTTCGGCTACATGTTCGTGCTGGCCTATGCGGCCTCTTTCCTGACCTACAACGTGACGAGGTGGCTGGCGTGAATCACACCCTGTGGTGGCAATATGCGGTCATTGCCGCGCTGGTGACGGCCAGCGCCCTCTACATGCTGCGCAAGCTGGCGCCCTCGGTGAGCTGGCGCTGGCAGGCGCGCCTGGCCAGCTGGCTGTTGCGACGCCGGTCGGGCATGTGGCAGGCGCTGGGCCGGCGCTGGTTGCCGCCGGCCAAGGCGGGCGGCTGTGGCGGTGGCGCCTGTGACGGCTGTGGCGACAGCGGCGAGGCGCTGCCACCGCTGGAACAGAAAATCCAGTTTCATCGCCGCCGCTGACGTCGCACGGCGGCGATGGTCCTGCTCAGTGCAATTCTTCGGCCTCGAAACCGGCGGCGCGCAAGGCTTGCAGCACCTGAGCCAGATGCGGTCGGCCGCGAGTCTGCAGGACCAGTTCGATATCCACGTTCTGCGCCGCCAACAGGGTGAAGGCGCGCTGGTGGTGCACTTCATCGATGTTGGCACCAGCCTCGGCCACGATGCCGGTGATGCGGGCCAGCGTACCGGGCACATCCCGTGAGCTGACCTTCACCCGCGCCAGGCGTCCGGCGCGCACCATGCCGCGTTCGATGATGGCCGTCAGCAACAGCGGGTCGATGTTGCCGCCCGACAGCACCAGCCCTACCCGCTTGCCGCGGAAGCGGTCCGGATAGCGCACCAGTGCGGCCAGGCCGGCGGCGCCCGCCCCTTCTACCAGCGTCTTTTCAATCTCCAGCAGCATCAGCACGGCTTGTTCGATATCGCCCTCGTCGACCAGCAGCAGCTCATCGGCTTCACGCGCGATGATGGCGCGGGTGAGCGTACCGGGCGTTCCTACCGCGATACCCTCGGCAATGGTGCTGGCGCCCACCGGGTGCTCGGTGCCCTTGACCGCGTTGACCATGGTCGGGAAGCGCCGCGTCTGCACGCCCACGATCTCGATGTCCGGCCTGATCGCCCGCGCGGCCACGGCCATGCCGGCCAGCAGGCCGCCACCGCCGATGGAGACCACCAGGCAATCCAGGTCCGGTACCGCCTTCATCATCTCCAGCGCCACCGTGCCCTGGCCGGCGATGATGGCCTCGTCGTCATAGGGATGGACGAAGGTCAGCCCTTCCTGCTCGGCCAGTTCGTAGGCATGGGTGCGGGCCGCTTCGAGAGTATCGCCATGCAGTACCACGTTGGCACCGAAGCCGCGCGTACGTTCTATCTTCACGCCCGGCGTGAAGCGTGGCATGACAATGGTGGCCGGCAAGCCCAGCCGTTGCGCGTGATAGGCCACGCCCTGTGCATGGTTGCCGGCTGACATGGCCACCACCCCGCGCGCCCCGCCTTGGCTGGCGGCAACATCCACCATCTTGTTGCAGGCGCCGCGTTCCTTGAAGGAGGCGGTGAATTGCAGGTTCTCGAATTTGAGGAAGACCTGGGCGCCGACGATCTGGGACAGCGTGCGCGATTCCACGCAGGGTGTTTCCAGGATCTGGCCTTGCAGCCGGCGCGCGGCGGCTTCGATGTCGTTGAGCGTTGTCATGTTGAGATTGTAGAGCCAATGCACGGGTTTGTAGCAGTTCGATCAGGGATGGCGCAAGGATGGCGGTAAATCAAAGCCGAAGGCCCCGCCGCTTGCAGATTCGAAAAAAGAAGCGGCCGATTTTTGCGCAGTCATTGATCGCCGGCCCCCGGAAAATTACCGTCCGAACAAAGCAAAATTTCTTTGCAAGTGGTCATTGAAGTCCGCCGCTGCGGCGACTAGAGTAAAGACTCGTCGCGCCGCCAGCTGCTTCTTCGAGCAGACGCCCGCCAGCCCGGTTGCGGCACCCGGAAGTGCCGTGTGCGGCCTTCCCTTCTACGCAGATCCGAACAGTCTCAGCAGTTCTCACCAAGGAGATACCCATGAGCATGGCCACCCGGCACCCGGATGCCCGATCGTCCCCGCCCCTGCCCTTCAGTCCTCTTGTCCCGCCGCGCGAACGGATGCGCTACCAGCAGCGCACCACCCCGCTGCTGTTGAAACTGGTCGAGCTGGACCCGCGTGAAGTGATCGACGGCGTCATGACCCCCCATGGTTACCTGACGGCCGACGTCACCCCGGTCGGCCCCATGCGCGAGGCTTGCCCGCATTGCGAGGGGGTGGCGCTGCAACTGGTGCTGCGGCATCACCATGTAAAACGCAGCCACCTGTTTTGCCGCGTGTGCACGCGGGTGTATGACGCGCTCAACGAGAGCGGGTATTCGGTATTGACGATTTGATGCGGATCGGGACATCACGCGCAGGGCGCTGCTGAAAAGTGGCGCCCTGTTTTTTCGCCTGGATTTTGTAGGGAACGCGCACACCAGGCTCGTTCGCCGGAAAATCTTTGGTATTGCGGGATACCAACAGCAAGGAGTATTCCTGTGCCGACGCCCAGATGATGGCATCGGGCAAGCGGATACGACGTTGCTGCCGGATTTGCACTGTGTGTGTGGATTCCCTTGACCATCTTGCCTTCTTGCACAGTAGAATCAGCCCTCTCAATGCAACAAGAGAGATGCCAATGGAATACGCGTACAAGTTGATGGCCTCGCCGGCCGGTCTGCTCAAGCTGGTGGCCCGGGGCGATCATCTGGCGGCCATCCTGTGGGAAGACGACGACGCCCTGCGGGTGCGCCTGGGCGAGATGGTGGAGGATGAAGACCGCGCGGTCTTGATCGAGACCGAACATCAGCTGCGCCAATACTTTGCCGGTGAACGCGACAGCTTCGATATCCCGCTGCATTTCGAAGGCACCGAGTTCCAGCGCCAGGTGTGGTCGGCCCTGCTCGACATTCCTTATGGACAGACCCGCACCTATCTCGATATCGCGCGCCAGCTCGGCAACGAAAAGGCGGTGCGCGCCGTGGGCGCGGCCAATGGTCGCAATCCCATTTCCATCATCGCGCCCTGTCATCGCGTCATCGGTGCCGGTGGCGAACTGACCGGCTTTGCCGGTGGATTGCACGTCAAGAAACTGCTGCTGGCCATCGAGGGCATCTCCACCGAAGGCCGCGACATCGGCCAGGTCATCGATCCGCGTCGCAAAGCCCAGTCACGTAGGCGGGAAGATCCCAATCAGCTGTCGCTGCTGTAAATTATAAATGATATAAACGATATAAATCATATAAATTATTGTTGCCTGGTTGCCTGGTTGCCTGGTTGCCTGCGCTTGCTTCCTCTCCATGTCGACATGGGATTCGCGCTTAGAACCATCATACTTGGAAATGATGGTTCTTTATTCTTCTGGGGTATATAGGGCGGGGATGAAAAACAATCTCCCGCTGCCCACCGAGTCAGCCGGGACCGGAGCCAGCATCGGAAACCCTTGTCCCGTGCCGGTTTGCGGCGATATGAAGGTTTTTGCGGCAGTGCAGTTCAGCAACCGCGTCCATGCGCGCCTGTCAAGTTTCTCGGGCTTTCCGAGAGGCTTGCACGCAACGTCAGGGTGAAGCCGACGGCATTTTGAGCCCACCACGGGCAGAGTGCGCTAAAGTACGCGTCCTGCCCGGACAGTGGTCAGCCCTCCGCGCCGAGGGTGGCATCCTCCCCAGGATCCCTGTCCGCCGGCACTCTATTTGAAGAAGCAAAGGGAGCAAGATGAGTTCATCTCACACCAATCCAGGCCTTTCCCTCCGGTCGTCCAAATTCCACATGATTACCCTGGCAGCGCTGGGCGTGGTGTTCGGCGATATCGGTACCAGCCCGCTGTATGCACTCAAGGAATGTTTCAGCCCCGACCACGGCATCGCCTTTTCACACGGCGCGGTGCTGGGCATCATCTCGATGCTGTTCTGGTCCATCTCCATCGTGGTGACCATCAAGTACGTGATGTTCGTGCTGCGCGCCGACAACAACGGCGAAGGCGGCGTGCTGGCGTTGATGGCCTTGTCGCTGCGCTCGGCCATATCGGGTTCGCCGCGCGCCAAGCTGCTGATGATGCTGGGCGTCTTCGGCGCCTGCATGTTCTACGGCGACGTGGTGATCACGCCGGCCATCTCGGTGCTGTCGGCGGTGGAAGGGCTGGAGATCGCCGCGCCGCAGACTGCCCATGCGGTCATTCCGTTGACGCTGCTCATCGTGGTGGTCCTGTTCCTGATCCAGCGGCATGGCACCAGCGTGGTGGGCCGCTTCTTCGGGCCGGTGATGTTCCTGTGGTTCTTCTCGCTGGCCTTGCTGGGCCTGTACAACATCATCAAGGCACCCCAGGTGCTGGTGGCGATCAACCCGTATTACGCCGTGCACTTCATGGCCGAGCACTCGCTGCAGGCCTTCATCGTGCTGGGGTCGGTGGTGCTGGTGCTGACCGGGGCCGAGGCGCTGTATGCCGACATGGGTCACTTCGGCATCAAGCCGATCCGCTATGCGTGGCTGTTTACGGTCATGCCTTCGCTGCTGATCAATTACTTCGGCCAGGGCGCCAACCTGATCGCCAATCCCAAGGCGCTGGCCAATCCCTTCTACCTGATGATCCCCGATCCGCTGGTGCTGCCCATGGTGCTGCTGGCCACCTGTGCCACGGTGATTGCCTCGCAGGCGGTGATTTCGGGTGCGTTCTCGCTGACCAGCCAGGCCATCCTGCTGGGCTTCGTGCCGCGCATGCGCATCCTGCACACCTCCGAGGACGAGCAGGGCCAGATCTACATCCCGCTCATCAACTGGATGTTGCTGGTGGTCGTGGTAGCCGTGGTGCTGGCCTTCAAGAAATCCGACAACCTGGCCGCTGCCTATGGCGTGGCCGTGACCACCACCATGGTGATCACTACCATGCTGCTGGGCGTGGTGATGCGTCATATCTGGAAGTGGCGTACTCCGGCCGTGGTGCTGGCCGTCGGCGGCCTGCTGGTGGTGGATCTGGCCTTCTTCTCGGCCAACCTGCTCAAGCTCACCGAGGGGGGCTGGTTCCCGCTGGTCATCGGCGGCGCGGCCTTCTTCCTGTTGATGACCTGGTACTCGGGCCGCATGCTGCTGCGTATGCGCATCAAGGATGACGGCATTCCGCTGGAGCCCTTCATCGAGGGTCTGCTGGCGCATCCGCCGCATCGGGTGGGCGGCACCGCCGTCTTCATGACCGGCAATATCGCCACCGTGCCGGTGGCGCTGCTGCACAACCTGAAGCACAACCGCATCCTGCATGAGCGGGTGTTCTTCCTGAAGATCAGCATCTGGGATGTGCCCTTCGTGGCCGACAGCGAGCGTCTGACCATGAAGGAGCTGGGCGGCGAGGTCTACCTGCTGCGCGCGGCCTTCGGTTTCAAGGAAGCGCCCGAAGTGCAGAAGGTCATGACGCTGACCGAACAGCAGTTCGGCCACCACTTCGACCTCATGGACACCTCCTTCTTCCTGGCGCGCGACACGGTGGTGCCCAGCAAGCTCCTGGGCATGTCACTGTGGCGCGAGCGTCTGTTTGCCTGGATGTACCAGAACGGCGCCAAACCGTCGGACTTCTTCCACATCCCGGCCAACCGGGTGGTGGAGCTGGGGACCAAGGTCGAGATCTGAGCAGGTGCGGGTTTGCTCAAAGGATGCCGTTCAGTGTGATGCTGAACGGCATTTTTCTTGGTCGCGGAAAATGTCTCAGGAATTCATATGGCCGGGTAGTATCGAAGTGCCAGGGCCGCACCATGGCAGTATCGGTGCAGTATCGTTCACCATCAGCTTTAGGCAAGGAGCAGCAGGCACATGAACAAGATCAGGATGATGGGCGCCCCCACCGACGTGGGCGCCAGCCGTCGCGGCGCCTCGATGGGACCGGCGGCGCTGCGCGTGGCCGAATTGCAGCGCGGTCTGCAGCAGCACGGGCTGGAGGTCATCGATGGCGGCGACCTGGGCGGCCCGGCCAATCCGCAGCAGCCGCCGGTGCAGGGGCTGCGCCATCTGGAGCAGGTGGTGCAGTGGAACCGGACGGTCTTCGAGGCGGTATCGGCCAGCCTGGCGCAAGCCGAAGTGCCCTTGCTCATGGGCGGCGACCATGCCCTGGCGGTGGGCTCCATTGCCGCCGTGGCGCAGCACTGCCGCAGGCAGGGCAAGTCTCTGCGGGTGTTGTGGCTCGATGCCCATGCCGATGCCAATACCAGCGACTCCACCCCGACCGGCAATATCCACGGCATGCCGGTGGCCTGCCTGCTGGGCGTGGGGCCGACGGCGCTGACCGGCCTGGGCGGCCAGACCCCGGCCTTGCAGCCGCAGCAGATCAGCCAGATCGGCATTCGCAGCGTGGACCGCGAAGAAAAGCGTCATCTGCGCGAGCTGGGCGTGCGCGTCTTCGACATGCGCCACATCGACGAGTACGGCATGCGCGCCACCATGCAGGCGGCGCTGGCCGACATCGGGCCCGATACCCACCTGCATGTCAGTTTCGATGTCGATTTCCTCGACGCCGCTCTGGCGCCCGGTGTGGGCACGGCCGTGCTGGGCGGGCCGACTTATCGCGAGGCGCAGCTTTGCATGGAGATGATCGCCGACACCGGTCGTCTGGCCTCGCTGGACGTGATGGAACTGAACCCGGCCTGCGACGTGCGCAACCAGACCGCCGAGGTGGTGGTGGATCTGGTCGAAAGCCTTTTCGGGAAATCCACCCTGATTCGACAAGACCTCTCATTGCCTGCAATTGGAGGTTGAAGGAAAGCGGGCAATGCCCGATCATTCAGGGTTTTGTAGCCGCCGGCGGGCGGGAACCAGGGCGTGCTGCCCGCATTCCCGCGCGCCGGGAAGCGCCCGCACACCGGGGCGGCAGCGAGCTGCGCACGCATCTTGCTCTCCCGGTTCATTCCTCCGTCAGAAAGAAGTCATCATGTCCCTCAAGAAATTGTTCACCCTGGCCGCCAGCGCGCTGGCCCTCTCCTGCGCTGCCGGCACCACCCTGGCCGCTGACCAGACCTATGTGGTCGGCGCCGGCGGCACCTACCGTCCCTTCGAGTTCGAAACCCCGAAGAAGGAACTGGTCGGTTTCGACATCGACCTGATCAAGGCCATCTCCAAGGCGTCCAACTTCAAGATCCAGCTGGTCAGCACACCCTGGGAAGGCATCTTCGCCACCCTCGGCCAGGGCGACCGCGACATCATCATCTCGGGCATTACCATCACCGACAAGCGCGCCCAGATCGTGGACTTCTCGCTGCCCTACTTCCCGGCCGAGCAGGTCATCATCACCAATGCCGATGCCAAGATCGGCTCGCTGGCCGACCTGAAGAAGACCCAGGTGGCCGTGGTCAATTCCACCGCCGGTGACATCGTGGTTTCCGACGAACTGGGCAAGTCCAGCACCGCCATCCACCGCTTCGACAATACCGTGCTGATGCTCGAAGAACTCTATCGCGGCGGTGTCGATGCTGCCGTGGGCGATGTGGGCGTGATCAAGTTCTACATCAAGAGCCACCCCGAGAAGAAGTTCAAGGTGGTCGGTGACACCAAGTTCGTGCGCCAGTACTTCGGCATCGCCGTCAAGAAGGGCAACACCGAACTGCTGGAGAAGATCAACGCCGGCTTGAAGCAGATCGTTGCCGATGGCACCTATGCCAAGATCTACAAGACCTGGTTCGACGGCGACGTGCCGACCCTGCCGCTGAAGTAAGCTCCCCCGGCGTACCGGCTTGCCCTGGCCGGGCGCCCCTCCGAGAGCGCCGCCCCGCCCCCTTGGTGCGGGGTGTGCTGCCTGTCCTGCCGGTTTCATTTTTTCCGCTTTTCTCAACATCTCCGTTTGAACGGATTCATCATGCACTCCTTCTTCCAATGGGAAATCATCGGCGAATACGCACCGCTGTTCGTCGAAGGCACCTGGATGACCTTGAAGGCCGCGATCATCTGCGTCATCGCCGGCACCTGCTGGGGCCTGGTGCTGGGCGTGGGCCGCCTGGCCGAGGCGCGCCATGGTTTCTGGAAATATTTCCTGCGCTACTGCGTGCAGTGGCCGATTCGCTTCTATGTCAGCTTCCTGCGCGGCACCCCGCTGTTCGTGCAGATCCTGCTGATTCACTTCGCGCTCATGCCGATGCTGATCAACCCCAGTGGCGGCCTGATCCTCTCGGGTGACCTGGCGCGCGAGATCCGCTCGCACTATGGCGCCTTCACCTCGGCGGTGCTGGCCATCACGCTCAATTCGGGTGCCTATGTGTCGGAGATCTTCCGCGCCGGCATCCAGTCGATCGACCGTGGCCAGAGCGAAGCCTCGCGCTCCCTGGGCATGAGCTACCTCGGCACGCTGCGCCGCGTGGTGCTGCCGCAGGCCTTCCGCCGCATGCTGCCGCCGCTGGGCAACAATGCGATTGCCATCGTCAAGGATTCCTCGCTGGCCTCGGCCATCGGTCTGGCTGAACTGGCCTATGCCGCGCGCACCGTCTCGGGCGCCTATGCGCGCTACTGGGAGCCGTACCTGACCATTTCGGTGATCTACTGGGTCATCACGCTGGCGCTGTCGGCGCTGGTGCGCCATCTGGAAGCGCGTTACGGCAAGGGAGATGCACGATGAGCACGATGATCAAGGTCAACCAACTGCAAAAGAGTTTCGGTCAGGCGCACATCCTGCGCGGCATCGACTGCGAGATCCGCGCGCGCGAGGTGGTGTGCGTGATCGGGCCGTCGGGCTCGGGCAAGAGCACCTTCCTGCGCTGCCTCAACGGCCTGGAGGAAGTCAGTGATGGCGACATCTTCATCGAAGGCGTCAAGCTCAATGATCCCAAGGTCAACCTCAATGCCTTGCGCGCCGAACTGGGCATGGTGTTCCAGCGCTTCAACCTGTTTCCGCACATGACGGTGCTGGAGAACCTGATCATGGCACCCATGCAGGTCAAGAAGCTCTCCCGCCGCGAAGCCGTGCTGGTGGCCGAGAAGCTGTTGCAGAAGGTGGGCCTGCTGGAGAAGATCGATGCCTTCCCCAACCAGCTCTCCGGCGGCCAGCAGCAGCGTGTGGCCATTGCCCGCGCGCTGGCGATGGAACCCAAGGTGATGCTGTTCGATGAACCGACCTCCGCCCTGGACCCCGAACTGGTGGGCGAGGTGCTGAGCGTCATGAAGCAGCTGGCCGAGGAAGGCATGACCATGGTCGTGGTTACCCACGAGATGGGTTTTGCCCGCGAAGTGTCGGACCGGGTCTTCTTCATCGACCAGGGCGTCATCATGGAAGAGGGGCCGCCGCAGCAGGTGCTGGGTGAACCGATTCATGAACGTACGCGCGATTTCTTGCGCAAGGTGCTGTAAGCCTCAGTGAAAAAGCGAAAACGCCGGGACGGATCCCGGCGTTTTTGATTTCAGTGATGCGCGCCCAGCACGATGGCGCCCGCCGCAATCACCAGGCAGGACAGCACGCGCCGCAGCGTCAGTCTTTCTCCCATGAAGAGCGTCCCGATCAGGAGCGCAAACAGCACCGAGGTCTCGCGCAGTGCCGAGACCATGCCCATGGGCGCCAGTGTCACGGCCCAGATCACGATGCCATAGGCCAGCAGCGACATCACGCCACCTGCCAGTCCGATCCAGGTGTCCTTGTGCGACAGCACCACCGGCGAGCGGCCGTGCTTGTACTGGTAGAGCAGCGCCAGCGGGATGCTGTCGGCCACGAACAGCCAGCCTGCATAGGCGATGGCATCGCCCGCCAGCCGCGCGCCAATGCCATCGGTGATGGTATAGGCCGCGATGAAGGCCCCGGTGGCCAGCGCCGCCAGCGGGGCGGACAGGTGTTCGCGCTGGCGCATGGCGCGCAGGTTGGCCAGGCTGACGATGCCCGCCGAGACCAGCGCAATGCCAATGACCGTGTAGAGCCCCAGCTGCTCGCCCGCGAACAGGGCTGCGCCCAGCGCCACCAGCAAGGGCGAGGAGCCGCGTGCAATCGGATAGGACTGGCCGAAGTCGCCGATGCGGTAGGCACGGATCAGAAACAGGTTGTAGCCGGTGTGCAGCAGGCCCGAGAGAATGATGTAGAACCAGCTGTCGGCCTGTGGCAGAGGACGCCAGAGCACCAGCGGCACCGCACCCAGACCGGCGCCCAGCGTCATGAGCGAGAGCGAGGCCAGGCGGTCGTGGCTGCTTTTGAGCAGGGCGTTCCAGGAGGCGTGCAGCAGGGCAGCCGCCAGGACCAGGGCGATGACGGCCAGGTTCATGCGGCCAATCCGGCATCCAGATCGGCCACGCAACGCCACAGTGCATGACCTGAGGCCAGGTACTTGCGCTCGAAGGGCGTGATGGGTTGCTCAGGCCGCCAGGCTTCGGTCTGGAAAGTGCCGCCAGTCAGGTGGTTCAGGGCCGATGTGAATTCTTCGACATAGATTTGCCAGTTGCTGCGGCATTCCAGCCGTCCGCCCAGCGCCACGATGAAGGGAAACACCGGATGACCCTGCCAGCGCCGGGCCAGGTGGCCGATCTTGGGCCAGGGATTGGGGTAGAGCAAATAGTGCTGCGCCGGACGCAGACCGGCCTGATGCGCCAGGCGCCAGTAATCGACCAGATCGGCGCGTACGAAGCAGAGATTGGTCGGCTGCGGACCATCCCAGTGGGTATTGCGCGCCAGGCGGTCGGCCGACTGATCGATGCCGATGACGAAATGGTCCGGATGGCGCATGGCCAGGTGCAGCGTGGACAAGCCCACTCCGCAGCCGGTATCGAGGATCAGCGGCGCCTCGCCCGCCGCACGCCAAGCGGCCAGGCTGGCATCAAAGGCGCGCAGGTTGTAGTCGGTGACGGGTTTGCGGAAGGGGTGGGTCGGATCGGCGTGGCGCGCCACCAGGGTGGCCAGTTGCTCGTGCACGCCGGTCTGGGCGCTGCGGATGGGGGATGAATTCACGACAAGGTGCGGTAGGCGGCAAAACGCCATTTTAATGGACACCGCCACCCCGACGCTGATGACAAGCTGACCAAAAGAAAACGCCGCGCGGTGGGCGCGGCGTTGTTGCCTGTGAAGCGGGAAAACCCGACCGGATCAGTGCAAGGTCATGGGATGACGCATCATCACGTCATAACGGCTCAGGAAGTTGTCGATGTCTTCCATGGACGGCTCGGAGGCAATCAGTTCCTGGACATCCTTGCGGAACAGTTCGGCCGCCGGGCCATCGATGTAGATCTCGCGCTGGCCGGACTTGTCCATGATCTCGTAGCCGCCGAAGCGCAGGGCTTCGTGGTCGGTATCGGCTCCGAATTCGACGACGCTGTACTGCTCACTGTTGTAGATCAGGTTCATAGTGACTCCTTATGCTGGAATACTGCTTCGAAAAGGAAGTGGCGCCTTCACCGTAAATTTCAAGACCCTTCACCTGGGCCGCGCCTCGTGTGCATTTCTGCTACTTCGATACAGCTCCCTCGGGGAACGCCGCGTCGCTTGCGCTCCTGAGTCTGTTGACGGCAGCTTTGCCCAAAAACTTTGATGGCTGCCTTCTTGCCTGATGATCCAAAACCGTCATGAAGCACTGTCACCTGCTGAAGATAGATGACAAGCCTGCCCGGAAGTTCATCATGCCGCCCCGGGCCGGGTTGCGCACTGGCAAGCCAGACGACACCTTCAGCATGCCGCTGTCGGACGCAAAAGAACATCAGGAAAATTCTGACGCCGCCACAGTTCCGTGACGGCGTTGCCCAAGCACATGCTCAGGCTACCAAAAGAAACGGGACCGCGCTGCGGTCCCGTGGTGCTTGTCCCTTGTGCCATGTGGCCTATCGATGGCTCAGTGATTCTTGCGCGCCAGCTTGCCTGGTTCCACGCCCAGCTGCTTGAGCTTGCGGTAGAGGTGGGTGCGTTCCAGGCCGGTGCGTTCGGCTACGCGTGTCATGCTGCCGTTTTCGCGCACCAGATGGTATTCGAAATAGGCGCGCTCGAAGGCGTCCCGCGCTTCGCGCAGCGGCAGGTCGAAGGAGATGTTGGCGGCATTGTCAGCCACCTGACCGAAGGGGGCCGCAGCCGGCGTGCCATGATGCAGTGGTTCGCCGCCCAGCGTGGGCGCATAGGTGGTCACCGGGGCCGCGTGTTCGGGCGCGTGCAGGCTGTCGGCGGCGCCATTGACCACGGCGGCCACCGGGGCCGGACGATAGCTGGCCGGGCGCACCGCTTCACGGCTGTGCGAGAGGCCCTGCTGCACGGCCTTGAGCAGCTTTTGCAGGGCGATCGGCTTTTCCAGGAAGTTGAGCGCGCCGATGCGGGTGGCTTCGACGGCGGTGTCGATGGTGGCGTGACCGGACATCATGATGACCGGCATGGTCAACAGGCCATCGCGTTGCCACTCCTTCAGGAGCGTGACGCCGTCGGTGTCGGGCATCCAGATGTCGAGCAGCACGAGGTCGGGGACACCGGCCTGGCGAAGCTCGCGTGCCTGCTGCGCGTTTTCCGCAGTGGTCACGACATGCCCCTCATCGCCCAGAATTTCTGAGAGCAATTCGCGGATACCCATTTCGTCATCGACGACCAGGATGTTAGCCATGTGCTGCTTTCCTCGCTGCTAGTTCATTGTCCAAGTGTTCGATCTTGTTCCGGGCCGGCGCGCTCGATGCGGCGTTGGCGAGCATGCCTTGATGAACTGCCGGGTCCCTCCCGGCGCCTTGCTGTCGAATCTTGATCCTGGGGACGGTTTCCGGAGAAAACTGTCTCTTAATCAATAGGTGCTAACTTTACCAGCAAAATTACAATTTTTGCGCCCCGGCCATCGGTCCGATTCTGGATATCGATGCGACCACCATGTTCCTCGACGATTTTCTTGACCATCGCCAGCCCCAGACCGGTGCCTCTGGCCTTGGAGGTGACATAGGGTTCAAAGGCGCGCGCCAGGATGGTGGGCGAGAAGCCGGGGCCGTTATCCATGATCGACAGACGCACCGCTGGCCGGCGCTGGCCGTCGGTGCCGGCAATGTCGATCTGCTCGGTCAGCACGTCGATGCGCGGTGCGCTCTGGCCGTCATCGGTCACGGCATCCTGGGCATTCTGCAGCAGATTATGGATGACCTGGCGCATCTGGGTCGCATCGCCCATGACCTTGCTCATCTCCGGTGCCAGGCGCGCGTGGATCACGTCGCGGCCATCGCCGGCCAGGTAGAGGTTGAGGATTTCCTCGATCAGGGCATTCAGATCCAGCGCCACCGGCTTGGCCGGCGGGGTCCTGGCGTAGTCGCGGAAGTCGTCGACCATGCGTTTCATGGCCGTGACCTGGTTGACGATGGTGGTGGTGCCCTTGTCGAGGATGGCGGCGTCGGCTGGCATGAGCTTGTCGGCCAGGCGGTGCTGCAGGCGTTCGGCCGAGAGCTGGATGGGGGTCAGCGGGTTCTTGATCTCGTGCGCCAGGCGGCGCGCCACCTCGCCCCAGGCAATCGAACGCTGGGCCGAGATGACGTTGCTGATGTCATCGAACACCACCACGTAACCGACGCCGTTTTCCACCGGCAGGTGCGAGCCGCGTGCCAGCAGGGTCAGCTTGTCGTGGTCGGGCTTGCCGCCTGGTTCCTCGTTGGCATCGCGCAGTGCGCCGGGCTGGCGCGAGAGCTCGAACTGGCGCTGCCAGTGCAGGCCGTCGGCACCATCGCTGCTGTGCTGGGCCAGTTGTTCGGAGAAGGCACGGATGATGGCCTGGGCAAATGGGGCCTGGCTGTCGATGGTCTGCAGGGGGGTGCCGATATTGGCCGAGAAATCGTGGCCCAAAATGCGGCGCACCGAATCGTTGGCGCTGACGATGTTGAACTGGCCATCCAGCACCATCACCCCGGCCGACATGTTGGCCAGCACCGACTCCAGGTAGGCCTTGGCGTTCTCCAGCTCGGCCCGGTTCCTTTCCACCGAGGTGCGCGCTTCCAGCAGCTGGCGCGTCATGGTGTTGAAGGATTGGGTGAGCGTGCCCAGTTCATCGGAGGTGCTCACGATGGGGCGAGGTGAGAGATTGCCCTCGGCCACCGCCTTGGTGCCTTCGGCCAGCAGCAGCAGCGGCTTGGCCAGGTCGCTGGCGATCAGGAAGGCACTGGCGATGGCGGCGAAGATGGCCAGCAGCAGGGTCAGGGTCAGGGTGACCAGGTAGATCTTGCGCAGGCCCGAGCGCGAGACTGAACGCTGCTGGTATTCGTTGTAGGCCAGTCGCAGTGTTTCGGCATTGCTGGCGAGGTAGTCGGGCACCGGCTGGAGGATCTGCAGATAGCGCGTTTCGTTCTGCAGGGACATGCCGCGACTGGGGGCCGGTACCAGCACCACCACGTGCAGCCGCAGGTTGCCGTCGGCGTCGGACTCGCCATTGGACGGGCGGGTATCATCGCTTTCCACCGCCGAGAAGGCGCGCGAGACCCGCGCCTGGCGCATCGCCTGGCTGCTGGGCAGTACGGGCGTGAGTGAACCGATGGAGCCGCCCACCGTACTCATCACCTGGCCATTGCCGTTGACGATGGTGATTTCCATGTTCTGGTCGCGCTGGCGGGAGAGGTAGGTCACCTGCTCCGAGTCGCTCATGTCGGAGAGTTCCTGGGCCATGCCACGCGCCCGCGAAACCAGGTCCGAGAGCGAGGAATCCAGCGCATTGCGGCCCAGGTTGAGGCCCGATTCGAGCGCCGCCTCCATGCGCACGTCGAACCAGGATTCGATGGAGCGCGACACGAACTGCACCGACATCAGATAGATCACCGCTCCCGGCACGATGCCCACCAGCGCAAACATCAGCACCAGTCGCGCCAGCAGCTTGGAGCCGAACTTGCCGCGCCGGTAGCGTTTGTAGAGCCGCCCCAGCAGCAGCAGCACCAGTCCCAGCAGCGAAATGGCGGCCAGACCGTTCAAGAACAGCAGCCACGGGTAGTGCTGCTCGAAGAGGGCGGAATTTTCGGAGGCCGAGGCCAGCAGGAACAGCAGGACGCTGATGACGCCCCCGCCGACCACCAGCAGATAGCGTAAGGTGCGGCTCATTCGGGTTTGTAGTTGAATTCGATCCAGTCCGAGGACAGGCGCCAGTCACTGTTGTTGAGCGCATTGACCTGGAAAGGCTTGGGCAGCTGCGCCACGTCCAGGCGCATGCGCAGGCCGACCTGGTAGGTCTCGCCGGACTTGAGGGTGTTGTTGTCGGCGACGATCCAGCGCGGCGGGCGGCGGATCAGGGTCAGCGCGTCCTCGAGGTTGGTGAAGCTCTGCTGCAGCTGGCCGCTGATGGCGGTGTGGTATTGCCGGGTCAGCACGTTGTAGGACAGACGCAGGGTGCGCGTGAGCGAGACGCTGGTCTCGTCGAACCAGTACCAGCGCCGCCGGGTCAGCTGGACCTCGGTGGTGAAGTACAGGGGCACACCGCGCGAGAGCGCATCTTCCAGGCCGCGATTGAGGTCGAAGTCATAGGAAACCGAGAGGCGGTAGCCTTCGTCACTGGCTTCGATGCTGGCCTGGTTGATGGTGATTTCGGCGGCCTGCACGGCCAGGGTGGAACAGGCCAGCAGCAGCGCCAGCAGCCATTGCAGCACCGCGCGCAACAGCCGGGAGGGCTGGCGGGCGGGCGCGGGAGTCGGGAAGGGGGCCGATTGCGTCAAATTCATGCACCAGGTTTTTGGAACAGCGCATAGAACAGGCCATCGTGATCGGCATCGGCACGGGCCGTCGGCAACAGTTGGCCTGGAGCGGGCAGCCGGATGGCATGGTTTTTCTGCGCGAAGGCGATCGCTTGCTGCTCCGATTCCTGGGGCCACAGCGAGCAGGTTACGAGCAGCAATTTACCATCCGGTCGCAGCATCTGCCAAAGCTTGTCCAAAATTTGCGCAGAAAGTGTTGCAAGCTGCACGGTGTCGGTCTTGCGACGCAGCCAGCGGATATCCGGGTGGCGCCGCACGATGCCCGAGGCAGTGCAAGGTACGTCGGCCAGGATGCGGTCGTAGCCCTGGCCATCCCACCAGCTGTCGTCGCGGGCGTCACCCGTGAGCAGCCTGGCCTTGAGCTGCAGCCGGTCGAGGTTCTCGGCGATGCGCTGCAGGCGGCGCGGGTCGTGATCCAGTGCCTGCAGGTCGAGCTCGGCCAGTTCCAGCAGATGGCCGGTCTTGCCGCCGGGTGCGGCGCAGGCATCGAGCACCCGCATGCCGTCGGTCACGTCCAGCAGCGGTGCGGCCAGTTGGGCGGCCGCATCCTGTACCGATACCACACCCTCGGCAAAGCCGGGGATCTGCTGCACCGGCATCGGCTTGTCCAGCCGCACTGCGCAGGGACCGATGGCACGCGCGCCGATACCGGCCTGCTGCAGCGTGGCCAGGTACTGCTCGACGCTGGCACGGCGACGGTTCACGCGCAGCGTCAGTGGCGGTGGCTGGTTGCCGGCGTGGAGGATGGCCTGCCACTGCTCGGGATAGGCGGCCTTGAGACGGTCGATCCACCAGGTCGGGTAGTTCCAGGTGGCGGGCGGGGTCTTGCCGGCCTGCGGCATGAGCGTCGCACGTTCGCGCAGGAAGCGGCGCAGGATGGCGTTGACCACTCCCTTGGCGAAACTCATGTCCTGGCTGATGGCGGCCGCCTGCACTGCCTGGTCGACCACGGTGAAGCTGTCGTAGCCGGCTTCTTCTTCATTGACCAGCAAGGCCAGTGCCGTCACCAAGAGGCCGTGCAGCACTTCCGGTTGCGGTGGCTTGTTGGCCAGCAGGCCCAGCAGGCTGTCGCTCAGGCCGAGCTGGCGCATGGCGCGGTAGCTCAGGTCCTGGATGGCACCGCGTGCCGGGGGCGGCGCATCGCTGCGGGCGAAGATCTGCGCCAGCGCCTGCGGCAGCGCATGGCCGGCGCCCACGGCGGCCACTGCCTGGGCGGCATACGCCAGCTGGTAGGCCAGGGAATCGGCCTTGGCGCCGGGGGAGAGGAGAGAAATCTGGATCACGTCTTGGCTGGCTCAGGAAGATACGACAGCGCCCGTGTTGCAGCACGGCAATGACCGGTGCGAGGGGCGCGGGCCGCCAGTGTACCAGCGGCCCATGCTGACCACACCTGCGTCATGCGTTTTCGTGCGGTGGCCTTGGCCGCAACAGGGCAGTCGCTGGGTGCCCGGAAACGACAAACGGCTGCCGCGGTGGATGATCGCGGCAGCCGTTCGGCCAGGGTGCATCAGGTCCGCAAGCAGCCGGCGCCATCGCGGCCCCGGTCTTGCCCGGCCATCAGACGCCCCAGAGGATGTCGTAATTGCCCTTCTTGGCTTCGCGCAGCATGTCCAGCAGCGGATAGGCGCGGGCCGAGAAGCTGACCGGTTCGATCTTTTCGTGGTTGTGGTCGTCGACGTCGGCGTTGTGGTGGGCGTTGACGTCACGCGCCAGTGCCTCGGCCGCTTCGTGCGACTTGCTGGCGTTGATCTGCTGTTCCAGCACGGCGACGGCGTCACCGGCCTCGGCGGCAGTGATCACGCCACGGGCGAGGTCCTTGTGCAGCAGGTCCAGGATGGGTTTGGCGTGCGACTCGTACATCACCACATCGGCAGCCGCTTTTGATTTGAATGTGATCAGCATATTTCCTCAGGGTCTTTGATTGAAAACGTTTTTTGGGGCGCGTACGTCAACGCGCACGCGCTGGAAATGCGCTGCAGACTGCATCCGCATTTCTGCGGGAATGCCCGTTTGGAGTGACAGGCAACACAAGAATACTCTGCTAGCCGGAATCTTGTCATCCGGCTCGGCCCCGCTCAGCTTGGTTTGAAAGAGCTGAAAAAGGTTTCAATATTTTCCTCGGTGAAGGCTTTTTCTTCCCCTACGATGAGAATCTGGTACACCCGGCGTTCCCGTACCGCCAGGCGGGCCACCAGCCGCAGGGGGCGGCCCCGGGCCGCGCCGTGCGCATCCAGATCGAGCGTGCGCGTCAGGCCCGTGGTTTTGCCGGGCCAGCGCGGCGAGCCTTGCGGCTGGCCGCCGATGTTGTTGAGCAGGGCGGTGCGCATCGCGTCCAGCGCCCGGTCGGCCGCTGCCGCATCGGGCAGCTCGGCCGTACCCACGGCGAAGGTGAGGCCGTCGACCTCGGCGGCGGTCATGCTCATGTCGACCTTGGGGCCGTCCAGGTCCACCGGGCGCGTCACGCTGGCCGGCTTGGCTGGCAGCAGCACCACGAAATGCGCACCGTTGTCGCTGGCTTCGCGCCAGTTGTAGCGCGGCGAACAGGCCGCCAGGCACAGGCAGGCCAGCGACAGCAACAGCAGGGCAGGACGAAGAGGGCGCATGGCAACGGTCCGAAAACGGCGAGAGAGGCATCATAACAAAGGCGCTTGCAAGCCAATATGAAGCAAATAACGCGTTTGTCCGATGGTCTGCGCGCAATTCTTGCGGTATAAGAACGCATCGAAACGGACCCCCTCGACCGATATGAATCAACATACCCAAACCGGCCTGCCGGAACTGACCCTGCGCGGCATGTTGCTGGGCGCGCTCATCACGGTGGTGTTTACCGCCTCCAACGTCTATCTTGGCCTGAAGGTCGGCCTGACCTTTTCCTCGGCCATTCCCGCTGCGGTGATTTCGATGGCGGTGCTGCGCCTGTTCTCCAATGCCAACATCCTGGAAAACAACATGGTCCAGACCCAGGCGTCTGCGGCCGGCACCTTGTCTTCCATCATCTTCATCCTGCCGGGCCTGGTGATGATGGGCCACTGGCAGGGCTTCCCCTTCCTGCAGACGCTGGGCATCTGCGCCGCCGGCGGCATGCTGGGCGTGATGTTTTCCATTCCGCTGCGCCGGGTGATGGTGGTGCAAAGCGCGCTGCCCTATCCGGAAGGGGTGGCGGCCGCTGAAATCCTGCGCGTGGGCAGTGCCGACGCCGACGGTGGCGAGCAAACCCGGCGCGGCCTGCGCGATATTCTCTTCGGCGGCACCCTGGCAGCAGCCTTCAGCGTGATTGCCAGCGGCCTGAAGCTGTTTGCCGAAAGCATCAGCCTCTGGTTCACCGCCGGGGCCTCGGTGGTGCGCCTGACCATGGGATTTTCGCTGGCGCTGGTGGGTGCGGGCTACATGATCGGCATCGTCTCCGGCATCGCCATCCTGATCGGGCTGGTGATTGCCTGGGGCGTGGCCGTGCCTTATCTCACGGCGGTGACCCCGCATGCGGCTGACGTGGCCATGTCGGACTTCGCCAATGGGCTGTGGAAAAGCCAGGTGCGCTTTATCGGTGCCGGCATGATCGGCGTGGCGGCGGTCTGGACCCTGGCCACGCTCTTCAAACCCATGCTCGAAGGCGTCAAGGCCTCGCTGTCGACGCTCGCGCGGCGCCAGCAGGGCAGCACCGAGCGCACCGATCAGGACATGTCGCCGCGCTGGATCATCGCCATCAGCCTGGCCATGATTGCGCTGCTGGCGGTGGTGTTTGCCTCCTTCCTGTCGGAGGCGCCGGTGTCGCCGGCGCTGTTCATCGGGCTGATCGTCTATGCGGTGGTGTTTGCCTTCGTGTTCGGCTTCCTGGTGGCGGCGGCCTGCGGCTACATGGCCGGGCTCATCGGTTCCTCCTCCAGCCCGATTTCCGGTATCGGCATCGTGGCGGTGATTCTGGTGTCGGTGCTGCTGCTGGTCTCGGGTGCGGTCGATCCGCTGCTGGCCACCCCCGACGGCAGCAAGCTGGCCATCGCGGTGGCGCTGTTCGTGACCGCCGCCATCATCGCGGTGGCCGCCATTGCCAATGACAACCTGCAAGACCTGAAGACCGGCCAGCTGGTCGGCGCCACGCCCTGGCGCCAGCAGGTGGCGCTGCTGGTCGGTTGCGTGGTGGGTGCGCTGATCATTCCTCCGGTGCTCAATCTGCTCTACAACGCCTACGGCTTCACCGGTGCCCTGCCGCGCGCCGGCATGGATGCGGCGCAGGCCCTGGCGGCGCCACAAGCCACGCTGATGACGGCCATCGCGACCGGCATCTTCACCCGTGAGCTGAACTGGACCATGCTGGGCGTGGGGGTGGCGCTGGGCATCGTGCTCATCGTCATCGACTGGCTGCTGGCCCGTCGTGGCGGTGTGGCGCGCCTTCCGGTGCTGGCGGTAGGCATCGGCATCTACCTGCCGCCGATGGTCAGTAGCGCCCTGTTCCTGGGGGCCTTGCTGGGCTGGCTGATTGAACGCGCATTGCGGCGTCGTGCGCTGGCCGCTGGTGCCGATCCGCAGGCCTATGCGGACCAGCCGCGTCAGCGTGGCATTCTGGTGGCATCCGGCCTGATCGTCGGGGAGAGTCTGGTCGGCGTGCTCTTGGCGGCCATCATCGGCTTTACCGGCAAGGATGCACCGCTGGCCGTGGTGTCGGGCGCGTTTGAGTCGACCGCACAGTGGCTTGGACTGGTCGCGCTGGCGCTGGTACTGATCGCCTTTGCGCGGCGCATCCTGCCGGCGCGCTGAAGAGGCCCTAATACCCGCCCAGCATGCGCCGATACTGGACCGCCTCGGCCACGTGCGTCTGCAGGATGTGTTGGGCATCGGCCAGGTCGGCGATGGTGCGGGCCAGTTTCAGCACCCGGTGATAGGCCCGCGCCGACCAGTTCAGCCGCAGCATGGCGGCCTGCAGCAGTTGGGCTGCGGCATCGTCGTGCTGGCAGTACCGGTCGATCTGGCTGCCACCGAGCTGGCTGTTGGGTTTGCCTTGGCGTTGCCACTGGCGTTCGAAGGCGCGTGCGACGCGCTTCGCGATGGCGGCGCTGGATTCGCCCGGCTGCTGGCTGGCCAGTTCGGCGGGGCTCAGGGCGCTCACATGGATCTGCATGTCGATGCGGTCCAGCAGCGGACCGGACAGGCGCGCCTGGTAGCGCTTGACCAGCTCGGGCGTACAGCGGCAGCGGCCTTGCGGATCACCATGCAGTCCGCACGGACAGGGATTCATCGCCGCAATGAGCTGGAAGCGCGCCGGGAACCGTGCCTGCCGCGCCGCCCGCGATATCACGATATGCCCCGATTCCATCGGCTGGCGCAGCACGTCAAGCACGCTGCGCGGGTACTCGGCGATCTCGTCGAGGAACAGGACCCCATGATGCGCCAGCGAGATTTCTCCGGGCCGGGGTGAACTGCCGCCGCCGACCAGCGCCACGGCGGAGGCGGTGTGGTGCGGTGCGCGATAGGGGCGTTGGCGCCAGCGATCCATGTCGACACTGCCGCTCAAGGATTGCACCGCCGCTGACTCCAACGCCTCTTCCAGCGTCATCGGCGGCAGGATGCCGGGCAAGCGCGTGGCCAGCATCGACTTGCCGGCACCGGGTGGCCCGACCAGCAGGATGCTGTGCTGGCCGGCCGCGGCCACTTCCATCGCGCGTCGCGCCTGTAACTGCCCTTTGATGTCGCTGAAATCCGGATAGGTCGGCACGTCCACTGCCGACCGTGGCGGGTGCCGCTGCAGCCGGGCCGCAGGGTCGCGCGTACTGAAGTGGCTGCAGACCTCCAGCAAGGACCTGGCGGGAAGGATGTGCGCCTCGGGCAGCAGTGCCGCTTCGTCGGCATTGGCCGCCGGCAGGATGAAGCTGCGTGGCTGGCCGTGTTCCTGGTGCTCCCGCTGGATGGCGCAGGTCATGGCCAGCGCGCCGCGAATGGGCAGCAACTGGCCCGACAGCGACAGCTCTCCCGCATATTCATGATCGTCCAGCCGGTCCGCAGGAATCTGCTCGGAGGCGGCCAGGATGCCCAGCGCAATGGGCAGATCGAAGCGTCCGGATTCCTTGGGCAGGTCGGCCGGAGCGAGGTTGACGGTGATGCGGCGGGCAGGGAATTCAAACCGGGCGTTTTGCAGCGCTGCCCGAACGCGATCACGGGCTTCCTTGACCTCGGCTTCGGGGAGCCCGACGATGGTAAAGGCCGGCAAGCCATTGGCCAGGTGCACCTCGACCGTCACAGGCGGGGCGCTCATGCCGGCCAGGGCGCGGCTGCGCAAGACTGCCAGGCTCATCGCAATGCGCCCGGCAGCTTGTCAGCAGGAAGAAGGGAAGGGGGAGAAAAAGAGAAAAGTGTCCGGGCCAGGATCATGGAGTCTGTTTTTGCTGAGCCTCAAGCTCGGCAACACGCGCTTCCAGCGCCTCCAGGCGGGCACGGGTCTTGGCCAGCACCTGGGCCTGGACGTCGAATTCCTCGCGCGTGACCAGGTCCAGCTTGGCAAAACCCTGACTCAGCATGGCCTTGACGTTCTTCTCGATGTCCTTGGCCGGAGAGTTCTCGATCGCCTTGTTGATCTTGGATTGCAGGTCTTCAAAAAATGGGGGCTTGTCCATGTCGGATCTCCTTGGCTGATAGCTGTACTGCAAGTTTAGCGGTTTCCCGCTCATCCTCAAACCGCGATGTCCTGTACAGACTGCATTTTTGTGCACAGGTGCCGTCACGAGGTTGAATTTTCTTTCGAGAAATGCGCCGACTTGGTGATCCTGGCCTCGCCCACCACCCACGCACCAAAATGTGATTGCCGCGTCCGATGCAGGTTTGACAAAAAACAAGCAATATCGCACCAATGACGTGCATCGACAGGTTTGATGCACTATTTTGAAGCTGTTCTCGAAAAAAATCGTTGCAAATCTCTGGTTTCACGCAAAAAGACAAGTCTGCCTTGCCGAACGGACATGGCACGGCTCCTGCTAAAGGGTTTGGGCAAAGACAAAAAAACGACTTTATTGTTCAAACATAAACCAGAGGGAAAGTCATGAAGAAACTGATTCTTGCAACAGCCATCGCCGCATCCTTCGTTTCTACCGTGGCCCGCGCCGAAGACGCCAAGCCGGATAATGAATTGAGCTTCAACGCCGCCGTGGTGAGCGACTACCGCTACCGCGGCCTGACCCAGACCCGTTTCGACCCGGCGCTGCAGGTTGGTGCTGACTACACGCACAACCCGACCGGTCTGTACGCCGGCACCTGGCTGAGCAACATCAAGTGGATCAAGGACGCCGGCACCCTCACCGGTACCGATACCAAGGGTAACGTCGAGTGGGACATCTACGGCGGCAAGCGCGGTGACATCGGCGGCGGTTTCACCTATGACGTCGGCGGCCTGTACTACTACTACCCGGGCAACACCCTGGCCAACAGCGGCGCCAAGAACGCCAATACCTTCGAACTGTACGGTCAGGTCGGTTACGGTCCGGCCTACTTCAAGTATTCGCAATCGCTGACCAACCTGTTCGGCGCCGTCAACAGCAAGTACAGCCAGTACTTCGATCTGGGTGCCAACATCGAGACCTACTATGGCGTCATGCTCGGTCTGCACCTCGGTCACCAGAACGTGCGTGGCAACCCCGGCCAGTTCAGCTATACCGACTGGAAGGTCGGCCTGTCCAAGACCTTCGACGACGCTGCCGGCATCACCCTGGGCCTGGCCTATGTCGGTACCGACCTGAAGGACGGCGTGACGACCACCCCGGCATCGGATGGCACCAAGAACGTCGGCAAGAACGGCTTCGTCTTCTCCATCAGCAAAACTTTCTAACAAGAGGTTCGTATGAAACTGATCACAGCGATCATCAAACCGTTCAAGCTGGACGAGGTGCGTGAAGCCCTCTCCGCGATCGGTGTGCAAGGCATCACCGTGACTGAAGTCAAGGGCTTCGGTCGTCAGAAAGGCCATACCGAGCTGTATCGCGGTGCCGAGTATGTGGTCGATTTCCTGCCCAAGACCAAGATCGAGGCGGCCGTCGACGACGCCATCGTCGAACGCGCCCTGGAAGCCATCGAGACTGCTGCCCGCACCGGCAAGATCGGCGACGGCAAGATCTTCGTCCAGGACCTGCTGGATGTGATCCGTATCCGCACCGGCGAGACCGGTAAAGACGCTCTGTAAAAAAGGGGAATTCTAATGAGCATGAAGAAAATGTTTTCCGGCGCGCTCGCCATTGGCGCGCTGTTGTTGGCGGTAGGCTTTACCGCTCCGGCCCAGGCGCAGGACGCGCCCAAGCCTGAAGCCGCAGCGGCCACCGCCGCTGCCCCGGCCGCTGCCGCTCCGGCTGCGCCCAAGGCTGACGCCGCTGCCCCGGCGGCGGCTCCCGCCGCACCGGCCGCTGCTGCTGCCGCGCCGGCACCGGTGCCCAACAAGGGCGATACCGCCTGGATGCTGGTCTGTACCGCCTTCGTCATCCTCATGACCCTGCCTGGCCTGGGTCTGTTCTACGGCGGCCTGGTCCGCAGCAAGAACATGCTGTCGGTGCTGATGCAGTGCTTCATGATCTTCTCGCTGATCTACATCCTGTGGTTCGTCTACGGCTACAGCATCGCGTTCACCGAGGGCAATGCCTTCTTCGGCGGATTCGACCGACTGTTCCTGCACGGCTTGACGGGTGACTCCAACACCGGCACCTTCAGCAAGGGCGTGGTCATTCCGGAACTGGTCTTCGTGGCCTTCCAGGGTGCGTTTGCCGCCATCACCGTGGCGCTGATCATCGGTTCCTTCGCCGAACGCGTGAAGTTCTCGGCGGTGATCCTGTTCTCGATCCTGTGGTTCACCTTCTCCTACCTGCCGATGGCCCACATGGTCTGGTTCTGGCCGGGTCCGGACGCCTTCACCGACGCTGCTGCCGCTGAAAAGGCGACCGCCATCTCGGGCTGGCTGTTCCAGAAGGGCGCGCTGGATTACGCTGGTGGCACCGTGGTGCACATCAACGCCGCCATTGCCGGCCTGGTCGGTTCCTACGTGATCGGCAAGCGTATCGGTTTCGGCAAGGAAGCCTTCAAGCCCCATAGCCTGACCCTGACCATGGTCGGTGCCTCGTTGCTGTGGTTCGGCTGGTTCGGCTTCAACGCCGGTTCCGGTCTGGAAGCCAACGGCACTGCTGCCCTGGCCTTCGTCAACACCATCCTGGCTACTGCTGCTGCCGTGCTGTCCTGGAGCTTCGGCGAATGGATCGGCAAGGGCAAGCCTTCCATGCTGGGTGCCGCTTCCGGTGCCGTCGCTGGCCTGGTGGCGATCACCCCGGCCGCTGGCTTCGTGGGCGTCATCGGCGCCGTGGTCATGGGCCTGATCGCTGGTCTGCTGTGCCTGTGGGGCGTGAGCGGTCTGAAGAAGATCCTGGGTTCGGACGACGCGCTGGATGTCTTCGGCGTGCACGGCGTGGGCGGCATCCTGGGTGCCATCCTGACCGGCGTGTTCGCAGCCCCCAGCCTGGGCGGCACCGGCATCTATGACTACGTGGCCAACGCCGTGGCACCGGATTACTCCATCGGCGGCCAGGTCTGGATCCAGTTCCAGGGCGTGCTGACCACCGTGATCCTGTCGGGTGTGGTCTCCTTCATCGCCTACAAGATCGTTGACGTCGTCATCGGCCTGCGTGTGACCGAGGAAGAAGAACGCGAAGGCCTGGATATCTCCAGCCACGGCGAATCGGCTTACCACTAAGCATCGCTCTACTGAGTCTGCAGTATTCCTTCGGGGCTGGAAACGGCCTCTTTATCAGGCGCCTTCGGGCGCCTGTTTTCATTTGTAGGCATTTGTAGGCGTTCGTACGCGTTCGTACGCTTCACAACATGAAGAAAAGCGCATACTTGTCATATCGCCAAGTTGTCTGCCGGGTTGTCGCTTTTTCGTCATTTTTCTTCATGAAAAAAGCTTTCCCGATGCAATGCCGCGTCGCAGGCGGATAATTCCCGAGTAATTGAGTCGGACTCTTTAAAATGCCGTCTTCATCGCCATGTGAACACTCCCGTCCACGCCTTTGCAGCGACCGTGGCCGGGCCGGGCTTTGCTGAAATGACAACGGCGGTTTCTACCGCGTTGCAACACGGTTTCAGGAATCCGCTAAAATCGACACTCGCTGCCGGCATTTACATCTCGTTAAGGTCTTTTATGGTCCCGCATCTTGTCACCGCTCTCAATGGTCCCCTGCTGGAGCTGGAGAAGAAAATCCTGGGCGCCACGCCGGCCATCGAACGCTGGTTCCGCATGGAGTGGCAGGAGCACACGCCGCCCTTCTATTGCTCGGTCGACCTGCGCAACGCCGGTTTCAAGCTGGCCCCGGTCGACACCAACCTGTTCCCGGGCGGCTTCAACAACCTCTCCCCGGAGATGCTGCCGCTGGCGGTGCAGGCGGCCATGGCGGCCATCGAGAAATACTGTCCGGATGCGCGCAATCTGCTGCTGATCCCGGAAACCCAGCCCGGCAACACCTTCTACCTGCAGAACATCGGCCGTCTGATGCAGATCTTCCGCCAGACCGGCCTGAACGTACGCCTGGGCAGCCTGGCGCCGGGCGCAGCCAAGCCGCAGCAGATCGAGCTGCCCGACGGCACCCATATCACGCTGGAACCGCTGGAGCGCTCGGCCAATGGCCGCCGCCTGGGCCTGAAGAACTTCGATCCCTGCACCGTGCTGCTCAACAACGACCTCTCCAGCGGCATTCCCTCGGTGCTGGAAGGGCTACATGAACAAAGCGTCCTGCCGCCGCTGCATGCGGGCTGGGCGCTGCGCCGCAAGAGCAATCACTTTGCCGCCTACGATGAAGTGGTGAAGAAATTTTCCAAAATGGTCGAGGTCGACCCGTGGATGCTCAATCCGCTCTTCGCCAAGGTCGGCGACATCGATTTCCAGGAGAACACCGGCACCGACGCGCTGGCCGACAGCGTCTCCTCGCTGCTGTCGAAGATCCGCAAGAAGTACAAGGAATACGGCATCAAGGAGCAGCCTTTCGTCTTCATCAAGGCCAATGCCGGCACCTACGGCATGGGCATCATGGCGGTCAAGGATGCCAGCGAGATCAAGGATCTGAACCGCAAGCAGCGCACCGGCATGCTGGCCGGCAAGGAAGGGCTGGAAGTCTCGGAAGTGATCGTGCAGGAAGGCGTGCACTCCTTTGAGCGCATCAACCAGGCCGTGGCCGAGCCGGTGGTCTACATGATCGACCGCTACGTGGTAGGCGGATTCTATCGCGTGCATGCCGAGCGCGGCGTCAATGAAAACCTCAATGCGCCCGGCGCGCATTTCGTGCCGCTGGCCTTCGCCCAGCAGCATGCCTTGCCGGACATGCACGCCAAGCCGGGCACGGCTGCCCCCAACCGTTTCTACATGTATGGGGTGGTGGCGCGGCTGGCCTTGCTGGCCGCCTCGGTGGAGATGGAAAAGACCGACCCCAACCCGGAAGTTTATTAATATCGCGCCCTTGCCAGGCACAACAGGACCCTAGCCTCATGAAAATCGCTTTCCTCGCCGATCCTCTGGAGTCGTTCAAGACGTACAAGGATTCCACCTTCGCCATGATGCGCGAGGCCGCGCGTCGCGGCCACAGTATCTACGCCTTTGAACAGGGCGACCTGGTGCTGGAAAGCGGCCTGGTGACGGCCAATGCCTGCAAGATCACCCTGACCGGTGATGCCGATGACTGGTATCGCGCCGACAAGCCGGCGTCGTCCTTCCTCTCCGAATTCGATGCGGTGATCGTGCGCAAGGATCCGCCCTTCGACATGGAGTACATCTACACCACCTACCTGCTGGAACTGGCCGAGAAGCAGGGCGCGCGCGTATTCAACAAACCGGCAGCGATCCGCAGCCACAACGAGAAGCTGGCCATTGCCCAGTTCCCGCAGTACACCGCGCCGACCCTGGTCACGCGCGACGCCAGGCGTCTGCGCGCCTTCCACGACGAGCACCAGGACGTGATCCTGAAACCCCTCGATGGCATGGGCGGCATGGGCATCTTCCGCGTCAAGGCCGATGGCATGAACCTGGGCTCCATCATCGAAACCCTGACCGACAACGGTCAACGCACGATCATGGCACAGCGTTTCATTCCCCAGATCAGCGCAGGCGACAAGCGCATTCTCCTCATCGGCGGCAAGGTGGTGCCCAATGTGCTGGCACGCATTCCGCAGGGCAACGAGGTGCGCGGCAACCTGGCCGCGGGCGGTTTGGGCAAAGCGCAGCCGGCATCGGCACGCGACATCGAGATCGGCGAGGCGCTCGGTCCGATCTTGTATCAACGTGGCCTGTTGCTGGTAGGATTGGATGCGATCGGCGACTATCTCACCGAAATCAACGTGACCAGCCCGACCTGCTTCCAGGAAATCACCGAGCAGACCGGGTTTGATGTGGCGGCGATGTTCGTGGATGCACTGGAGGCAGCCGCAGGGGCAGCAGAGGCAACAGGGTCGGTCCGATAATGGGATCGACAGAGCATGACGGGCTGCTCGGGGAAAAGCGCGTCGCATCAGATGGCAACAATTCCATGGTTGGTATTCTTCTCTTGACGCACGCCCCGCTGGGGCAAGCTTTCCTGGCCGCCGCCACGCACGTCTTCCGCGGCCGTCCCGAACGGATGGAGGCGATCGACGTGATCGCCGACCAGAACCCGGCGGAGGTGCAAAAACTGGCCATCGAGGCCGTCGGTCGCCTCGACGATGGCAGCGGCGTACTGGTCATCACCGATGTCATGGGCGGCACGCCCTCCAACTGTACGGGCTTCCTGTGCGGATTGGGCAACGTGCAGGTGATCGCCGGCATCAGCCTGCCCATGTTGCTGCGGGCGCTGACCTACCGTAACGACACGCTGGATGTGGTGGTTGAAATGGCGCTGGCAGGCGGCCAGAATGGTGCGGTGCGCATCGACAACCGCATCCGGGTGGCGGCGTCGGCGTGAACCTTGCGCCTGGCCGCATCGAACCGCGCCAACACGATAAAAACGAAAGCAGAACATGATTCAAAAAGAACTCGAAATCGTCAACAAGCTGGGCCTGCACGCGCGCGCCTCGGCCAAGCTCACCCAGCTGGCCGGCAAGTTCAAGAGCGAAGTCTGGCTGACCTTCAACAAGCGCCGCGTCAATGCCAAGTCCATCATGGGCGTGATGATGCTGGCCGCCGGCAAGGGCAGCATCGTCACCCTGGAAACCGAGGGCGCCGACGAGCAGGAATGCTTCACCGCACTGGAAGCGCTGATTGCCGACAAGTTCGGCGAAGGCCAGTAATCCCCTTCACTGCACTTGCGGTATTGCGCCGCAACATCGTGGCATGGCTGGAATGCTTCTTGCGACATGTCAAGGCCCGTGCATTTCCTGTGCGGGTTGAAACAATGTTCATATACGCTGCTTGTCCTATAGTCTTTGGCGCAGCCCGCCCGGTCGTGATTGCCAAATCATTATTTGTTCGGTAACTTGCTTGAGCTACCGCGCGCTGGCAACACGGCGGACTATAAGAAAACAGGCAGGAGATACGCGATGGCTTCATTCAGCTTACATGGAATCGCGGTGTCGCAAGGCATCGCCATCGGACGCGCGCACTTGATGGCGCCGGCCGCACTGGACGTCAAACATTACCTGATCGCACCCGATCAGGTCGAGGCCGAGATCGGGCGCCTGAAGAGCGCGGTCAAGGCGGTGCACCAGGAACTTCATATCATCCGTTCCGAATTGCCCAAGGATGCGCCGCCCGAACTGGGCGCCTTCATCGATGTGCATTCATTGATTCTGTCGGACCCGATGCTGGCCGAGGTGCCGCAGGACATCATCCGCCATCGCTACTACAACGCCGAATGGGCGCTGGTGACGCAGATCGAGGAATTGTCGGCGCAGTTCGACGAGATCGAGGATCCCTACCTGCGCGAGCGCAAGGCCGACATCCAGCAGGTCGGCGAGCGCATCCTCAAGGTCCTCACCGGCAGCGCCGGCCAACTGCCACCTACCGGCGAAGCCGCCGCCAACATCATCGTGGTGGCCCACGACATCTCGCCGGCCGACATGCTGCAGTTCCGCGAGAGTGCCTTCGCCGGCTTCGTCACCGATCTGGGCGGTCCCAATTCGCATACCGCCATCGTGGCCCGCAGCCTGGCCATTCCGGCGGCCGTGGGCATGCACAATGCTTCGGTGCTGGTCAAGCACGACGATGTGCTCATCATCGATGGCGATGCCGGCGTGGTCATCGTCGATCCTTCCCCGCTGGTGCTGGCGCAGTATCGCGCGCGCCAGGAACGCCTGCTGCGCGAGCGGAAGAAACTTTCACGTCTCAAGAAAACCCCGGCCATCACTCAGGATGGCGAACCCATCACGTTGCTGGCCAACATCGAGTTGCCCAACGATGCCGCCAATGCCTTCGAGGCCGGCGCCATGGGGATCGGTCTGTTCCGTTCGGAATTCCTGTTCATGGGGCGCGCCGGTCATCTGGAAAAATTCCCCAGCGAGGATGAACAGTTCGAGTCCTACAAGCAGGCCGTCATCGCCATGAAGGGCAGGGTGGTCACCATCCGTACCCTGGATGTGGGCGCCGACAAGCCGCTGGACGAGGACGAGGAAACGGCCCTGAACCCGGCGCTGGGCTTGCGTGCGATCCGCTATTGCCTGTCCGAGCCGCAGATGTTTCTGACGCAGTTGCGCGCCATCCTGCGTGCCTCGGCTTATGGTCCCATCAAGCTGCTGGTGCCGATGATGGCGCATGCCTTCGAGATCGACCAGACGCTGGCCATGATCGAACAGGCCAAGCAGCAACTGCGCGAGCGCAAGCAGAAGTTCGATGAAGAGATCCCGGTCGGTGCCATGATCGAGATCCCGGCGGCGGCGCTGGCGCTGCCCTTGTTCATCAAGCGGCTGGACTTTCTCTCCATCGGCACCAATGACCTGATCCAGTACACCCTGGCCATCGACCGCGTAGACCACGAGGTGGCGCATCTCTACGACCCGCTGCATCCGGCGGTGCTGTTCCTGCTCTCCACCGTCATCACCCAGGGGCGCAAGGCCGGCATTCCGGTCTCGGTGTGCGGCGAAATGGCCGGTGACCTCAAATGGACGCGCCTGTTGCTGGGCATGGGGCTGCTGGAATTCTCCATGCACCCTTCGCAGATCCTGTCGGTGAAGAACGAGATCTTGAACAGCGACCTGCGCCTGCTGGAGCCGCAGGTCAAGAAGGTGCTGCGCGCCAGCGAACCGGCCGCCATCGCGGCGGCCATGGCGCAGTTGCAGGCGCTGCAGGCCGAACCCGCCATGGCCGAGGCCAGAGTCGCCACGCGCCGTCGTTAAGCAGCATGACGCATGCCGGGCAGGGCCGTTTGACGGGTCTGCCCGACTTGGGTATTCTTACACCACTGCGCCGATTTGAACGGTTTGACCAACTTCAGCTTGCGGGCGCCGGGATACTGATCCCATCTAAATGCGGCTAAAGCGAGCTTGGATCGGCTGTTCCTCCCAAGACGTAGCGTAGCCCCATCGATGAGTGAGCCCGCAAGCAATGCTTCCGGGCTTTTTTGTTGCCCGCGCACGAGACTGGCCACCCCGCCCGGCGAAGCGACCGCCAGCATCGCTCGCACCGAGCCCCCTGGCGCCGAGTCACTTACGCAGAACAATCATGTCGATGGCAATCGTATCGCCCCAGGTCATGCACTTCGCCGAGCCGCTGCCGCTGCAGAGCGGCGCCTCGCTGGCGGACTACTCGCTGACCTATGAAACCTACGGCACCCTCAATGCCGACAAATCCAATGCCGTGCTGGTCTGCCACGCGCTCAATGCCTCCCATCACGTGGCCGGCGTCTATGCCGACGATCCTGACAACGTCGGCTGGTGGGACAACATGGTCGGTCCCGGCAAGTCCCTGGATACGGACCGCTTCTTCGTCATCGGTGTCAACAACCTGGGTTCCTGTTTCGGCTCGACCGGCCCGATGCACCCCAACCCGGCCACCGGCAAGCCCTATGGCGCCGATTTCCCGGTGGTGACGGTGGAAGACTGGGTCAACGCCCAGGCGCGCCTGGCCGACCGGCTCGGCATCGCCTGCTTCGCCGCCGTCATGGGTGGCTCGCTGGGCGGCATGCAGGCGCTGGCCTGGAGCATGATGTATCCGGATCGCCTGCGTCACTGTCTGGTGATCGCCTCCACGCCCAAACTGTCGGCCCAGAACATCGCCTTCAACGATGTGGCGCGGCAGGCCATCCTGACCGATCCGCAGTATCACGGTGGCGATTTCTATGCGCATGGCGTGGTGCCCAAGAATGGCTTGCGGGTGGCGCGCATGGTGGGGCATATCACCTATCTGTCGGATGACGACATGGCCGAGAAATTCGGCCGCGACCTGCGCTCGGGGCAGTATCAGTTCGGCTATGGCGTGGATTTCGAGATCGAGTCCTACCTGCGTTACCAGGGCGACAAGTTCTCGACCTATTTCGACGCCAACACCTATCTGCTCATCACCAAGGCGCTGGACTATTTCGACCCGGCCCAGGAATTCGGCGGCGATCTGGCCAAGGCGTTCGCCCGTACCCGGGCCAAGTTCCTGCTGGTGTCCTTCACCACGGACTGGCGCTTCTCGCCCGAACGCAGCCGCGAGATGGTGCAGGCGCTGGTGGCCAACAAGCGCCGCGTGAGCTATGCCGAAATCGACGCCCCGCACGGGCATGACGCTTTCCTGCTGGACGATGCGCGCTATATGAAGGTGGTGCGCGAATACTACGGAAGTATCTGGACTGAACTGCAGCAGGAGGGCCGCGCATGACTTTCGAACAATTGAGCGCACTGCGCCCCGACCTGGCCTTCATTGCCCACTGGGTGCGCGAGAAGTCGCAGGTGCTGGACCTGGGGTGCGGCGATGGCGTGATGCTGGATTATTTGCAGAGCGACAAGGGCTGTACCGGCTACGGGGTGGAGATCGACGATGCGCAGATTCCCAAGTGCGTGGCACGCAATGTCTCGGTGATCCAGCAGGACTTGAACGGCGGTCTGGCCATGTTCGAGGACAATGCCTTCGATACCGTGCTGTGCCTGTCTGCGCTGCAGATGGTCAAGGATGTGGAGGGGACCCTGCGCGAAATCGCCCGGGTCGGGCGCGAGGTGACGGTGTCCTTCCCCAACTTTGCCTACTGGCCGCACCGCGTGGCGCTCCTGCGCGGGCGCATGCCGGTGTCCAGGAGCCTGCCGTACCAGTGGTATGATACGCCGAACCTGCGCTGCGCCACGATCCGCGACTTCGAGGCGCTGGCCAACGAGCTGGGGCTGGAAGTGCTGGAATGCGTCGCCCTGAAGGACGGCAAACCGGTGCGCTACTTCCCCAACTGGCGCGGCAGCCTGGCGGTGTTCAGGCTGCGCAAGCGCTAGCCGGAAATTTGCAGAAAGCTTCACCATGTCCCGCAGACGCCGGCCCGGCAGCGCCCACCGCTGGCCACCGGCGTTTTTTTGTTTCATCTTCCGCGTTTTTCGAGCCGAGCCGCCCCACCTTATGACCGCACCCGCCGCTTCCTGGCATCAATACCTGAACCGGCGCATGCTGATCTGCGTCTTCCTTGGGTTCACCTCCGGCCTGCCGCTGTTCATCCTGCTGAGCCTGTTGCAGGCCTGGCTGGCCAAGTCCGGGCTGAACGTCAAGACCCTCGGACTGTTCGCGCTGGTGATGTTCCCCTATACCTGGAAATTCGTCTGGTCGCCGCTGATGGACCGCTTCCACTTCGGGCGCATGGGCCGACGGCGTGGCTGGATGGTGTCCACGCAGCTGCTGCTGTTCCTGGCCATTGGCGGCATGGGCATGCTCGACCCGCTCTCCGACGTCAGCACGATTGCCATCATGGCCTCGGTGGTGGCCTTCCTCTCGGCCAGCCAGGACATCGCCATCGATGCCTACCGGCGCGAGATCCTGCCCGAAGCCGAACTGGGCCTGGGCAGTGCCATCCACGTCAATGCCTACAAGCTCTCCGGCATGGTGCCGGGCGCGCTGTCGCTGGTGCTGGCCGATCAACTGCCCTGGCCGACGGTGTTCTGGATCACGGCGGCCTTCATGCTGCCGGGGCTGCTGTGCTCGCTGGTAGTCAAGGAACCCAAGGTCTATGGCACCCCGCCCAAGAATCTTTATGAAGCCGTGGTGCTGCCGTTCCGTGAATTCATCGCCCGTGGCGGCTGGGGCAATGCGCTGTGGGTGCTGGGCTTCATCTTCCTCTACAAGCTGGGCGACAGCATGGCCACCGCCCTGGCCACCAAGTTCTATATCGACCTGGGCTTTTCAATGACCGAGATCGGCGTGGTCTCCAAGACCACCAGCCTTTGGGCCAGCGTGGCTGGTGGCATCATCGGCGGCATCTGGATGGTGCGGCTGGGCATCAACCGGGGTTTGTGGGTGTTCGGGGTGCTGCAGGCCATTCCTATCCTGGGCTTTGCCTGGCTGGCCCACGTCGGTGCCAGCCTGCCGGTGCTGGCGGTGGTGATCGGGATGGAAGCCTTTGGCGTGGGGCTGGGTACCACGGCCTTCGTGGCCTACATCATGCGTGAGACCGATCCACGTTATACGGCGACGCAGTTCGCCTTGTTCACCAGTTTGATGGCCGTGCCGCGTACTTTTGTGAATTCTTCGGTCGGTTATATCGTCGCCGACACCGGCTGGTTAAATTTTTTTCTAATTTGTTTCGTTCTGGCCTTGCCTGGAATGCTGATGTTGCCTAGAATTGCGCCCTGGAATGAAAAGCCGGTTGAGTCGCAGACACAAAAAGCCTGAAGATTCGAAAAAACGTCGCGGGTCGTTCCTCTGAGCAATATCCGGCAGTCGATAAAATATTTAGCGTTGAAGCGAAAATTTATTTGACAGTCCAGCGATGTTCCTCTATAGTTTTGAGTTCCCTGCACGGAGAGGTGGCCGAGTGGTTAATGGCAGCAGACTGTAAATCTGCCCTCTTACGAGTACGCTGGTTCGAATCCAGCCCTCTCCACCATTAGGCCGGGAGTCAAAGCAGTCTGCAGTACATACGCGATCGAAAGACGCGGCGGTTGTGAAGTGAACGTTGTTTCCTCGCGGGTGTAGCTCAATGGTAGAGCTGAAGCCTTCCAAGCTTAAGACGAGGGTTCGATTCCCTTCACCCGCTCCAAGTTTTGGTCCGGCTGCATGTTTGGTTGTTGTGCAGTCGGAAAAATGCCCTTGTAGCTCAGTGGTAGAGCACTCCCTTGGTAAGGGAGAGGCCACGTGTTCAATCCACGTCAAGGGCACCAGTTTCTCGTCGTATCGCTGACAAGTCAGTAATCAGTCGGGCGTGTTGCCTGGACATTCTCATCAAATTTAGGAGTCTAAGATGGCAAAAGGCAAGTTTGAACGGACCAAGCCGCACGTGAACGTCGGCACCATCG